>DASRXR010000622.1:0-9145 GCA_035687405.1 Polyangiales bacterium | reverse complement strand
GTGGCGAGCTCATCCAGCATCGTCTCCATGACGTAACCGGTATGGGTGTTACCGACCGAGCGCCACCAAAGCGGCCGAATCGGCTGCTCCGGCGACTGCAGATCCACGGACATGTTCGGGATCGAATACGGCGTGGGCCACACGCCTTCGACCGACGTCGGATCGACGCCGCCCTTGATCATGCCGGCTTGTGGGCCGCCCGCCATGATCGACTGCCCGACGATCCGGTGCTGCCAGCCCACGATCGCACCTGAGGCATCGATGCCCGCCTTCGTGGCGTGCACGAACATCGGCCGATACTGGCCGGCGTGCAGATCGCTCTCGCGTGTCGCTTGCACGCGCACGGGCGCCTTGCCGTTGATCGCCTTCGCGACGTTCACGGCCTCGACGACGAAGTCCGCTTGGTAGTTCGCCCGCCGCCCGAAGCTGCCGCCGGAGATCAGCGTATTCAGCTTCACCTTCTCCATCGGCAAGCCTGCCGCCTTGGCAGCGTTCATGTGATCGAGCGTCTGGACCTGATGCCCCGACCAGGTCTCGAGCTGCCCATCGTGCAGCCACGCGACGCAGTTCATCGGCTCCATCGTGGCGTGGGCGAGAAATGGAAACTCGTACACGGCTTCGACCGTCTTCGCCGCCTTTGCGAGCTGCGGACCGGTTTGATCACTGCGAGTCGCCGGATTGCCGGGCTTCGCGGCGAGCTTGCGGTAGTCCTGCAACATCTTCTCGCTCGAGAGCTTTTGCGACGCCGAGGTGTCCCAGTTCGCTTTCACCGCATCGCGACCGCGCAGCGCAGCCCACATCGACGTTGCGACGACTGCGACGCCTTCCGGAATCTCGACGACGTCGGTCACGCCCGGCACTTGTTTTGCTACGGTCGCGTCGAAGTTCTTCAACTTTGCAGCGAAGGCCGGTGGATGCAGCACCACCGCGGTCAGCAACCCCGGCAGCTTCACGTCGGCCGTGTAGATCGCGGTGCCGTTCGTCTTCGCCAGTGAATCGAGACGACGGGTTTGATCCTTGCCGATCAGCGTGAACTTCGAAGGATCCTTCAGCTTCACGTCCTTCGGCACCGGCAGCTTCGCAGCTGCGAGCGCCATCCCTCCGAACGTTGCACGCTTACCGGACTTGTGCGTGAGGACGTTCTTCGAGACGCCGATCTCCGCCGCAGGGACACTCCAGGCTTGCGCGGCCGCGGCCACGAGTAGGGCGCGCGCAGTTGCACCAGCGTGCCGCATCTGTTCGTAGCCGGCGCGCATCGCGCTCGAACCACCGGTCCCTTGCACCGGACCCCAGGCGAGGTTGTTGTAGAGCTGCGGATTCGAAGGCGCGTACTCCGCGCGCACGCGCGCCCAGTCGGCGTCGAGCTCTTCGGCGACGAGCGTTGCGATGCCGGTAGTCGTGCCCTGCCCCATCTCGTGGTGCTTCACGATCACGACGACCCAGTTGTCCGGCGTGATGCGAATGAACGCGTTCGGCTCGAACGCGGGGCCGGCGGCAGCGCCGCTCTCAGCGGCATGCGCCTTGCGACCGAGCGGGAGCTGAACCGAGATCAGCAAGCCGGCCGCAGAGGCCGTCTTCAGAAACGCACGGCGATTGACGCGCAGCGAGTCGTCGTCTTCCAGTAGTTGTTCGCGTTGGTCGCGAGGCTGACCGGCATCGGGTGGCATGATCAACCTCCCAACGCCTTCGAGGCTTCTTTGACCGCAGCGCGAATTCGCTGGTAGGTCGCGCAGCGGCAGATGTTGCCGGTCAGCGCATGATCCACATCGGTGTCCGATGGCTTCGGATTCTGTTCGAGCAGCGCGACCGCCGTCATGATCTGACCGGACTGACAGTAACCGCACTGCACGACATCGAGCTTGACCCACGCGCCCTGCACGGCCTTCGCCGTTTTCGACTTCAAGCCTTCGATGGTCGTGACTTTTTTGCCGACGACAGCTTTGATCGGCGTCGAGCATGCCCGCCGAGGCTCACCGTCCACATGGACGGTACAGGCGCCGCATTGTGCAATGCCGCAGCCATATTTCGTGCCCGTCAGGCCCAGGTTATCTCGCAGAACCCATAACAATGGCGTCTCGGGCTCAGCGTCCACCTCGTGCGGAGTGCCGTTCACGTCGAGTGCAAGCATGAGCTTCTCCCAATGTTGTGAGTGCTGACTGCTGAAAAGACGCGCGCCCACGGCGTCAATCAGTTCACGACGACGATAGTACTGTGTACAACTGCCATTACGCCAGTCCGGAACTACATACACACTGGGCAATCATCCAAGACCACAAGGGCAGGGCAGGATGGGCACGAAACAAAGCGTGAACGAGTCCGGGGCATCGAAATCATGGAAGCTGGTGGGCGTTGCGCTCACAGCCTTAGTGCTGGGCGGAGCGGCAGCAGTTGCAACGCACGCGCTCGCAGCACCGAAAAAAGACGGCGGTTTGCGCACCGCGGCATCGTTCGCAAAGATTGCGAAACCTGCGGAGCGCTCGCGCGCGATGTTCACGGAGGCCGGCAAAGTCATCATGAACGCGCGTTGCGTGAACTGCCATCCGGCCGGCGACACACCGTCACAAGGCGATTCGCGCGAGCCGCACTTGCCTGCAGTCGTCCGCGGCAAAGACGGTTACGGCGCTGTCGGTCTGCGCTGCAACACCTGTCATCAGGCGGAGAACTACGAGGCTTCGCGCGTGCCGGGTCATCCGCTCTGGGGCGTCGCTCCGATCGAGATGGCGTGGCAGGGCCTCACGCTGGGTCAGATCTGCGAGCAAATCAAAGATCCGAAGCGCAACGGCGGGAAAAGCCTCACGCAGATCCACGAGCACATGGCGCACGATACGCTCGTCGGTTGGGCGTGGAATCCCGGCAGCACCCGCAAGCCAGTGCCGGGGACTCAAGCGCAATTCGGCGAGCTCATCGCGGGTTGGATCGATAGCGGCGCCGAGTGTCCGACGCCCTAGTGCTGCACTGGTGAATCAAGCGGGTTTGTAAGGTCCTTTGACTTCGCCCCAGCCCCACGCGGGCATGGGCGCTTCTTCGACGACCGCGGCGCCCGGCTGCGAGTTGATGACAGCGAGTCGCGAGCCCCATTCGAGATACCCGACGAGCGCCGATCGAAACTCGGGATCGTCGGGTAAGCCCACGTCGTCTGCAGTCTGGAGCAGCAACTGCATCCAGTGATTGCGCAGGTCGTGATCGAGGTTTCGGTGGAGGTGCTTGCGGATCATCGCCGGATGACCGCCGTGCGCCTCGGTGTACTTCTTCGGACCGCCCAGCACTTCGCCGACGAACGCAGCTACGTGCTCGGCGTGCTGCGGATCCATCTCTGCAAAGACGGGTCCGAGCAACGGATCGCCGGCCACACGCGAGTAGAACTCTTTGAACCAGCGTACGAGCGCAGCTTCACCGCCGGCCCAGTCGTAGAGTGTTGGTACCGGCGGTTCCACCGCGTAGATCTGCGCGCTGATCGCTGCAGTCGTCAACCAGCCGCAGACCTATTCTTTTGGGTAGGGCGACTGTCAGTTGCACGCACCCATGACTAGCGACTTGGGCCGCACCGAGGTGTTCTCGATGCTCGCGGGCAAACTGACGGAGACCTCTTTGCCCCAGCCACGCAGCGTGTCGAACGAGAACGTGGTCGCCATGTCGAACTCGCCGCAGTCACTGTTCCAGTCGGTGTTCGGGTCGTTGTCGCCCCAAGACCAGGCGAGCCAGCCGATGTCGTTCTTGTCCGCTTCGGTGATCAGCGCCGTGTAGTCGAGCGCAGCGCCGCAACCGGGCGGCGTCTTGTGCGCGAACTCGCCGACTATGAACGTCAACTTCTTCGCCGCGGCATCGGTGTACACTTTGGCGTAACCCGCAGCGTTCATGCGATCGTAGAGGTGTGCCGAAAAGATCAGGTTGTGATCAGGATCGGCTTCGACGAGGGCCGGGCCTTGCGAGAGCAAGACGTTGTAGTCGCGACCGCAGTTACCACCGTCGATCATCAGTGGCACGTGAATGCCGGCGGAGCGCATCTGCTGCACGACCGAGCTGTACTTCGACTTGAACTCGTTCGCGTTCGGCGGGCTCGTCTCGTTCGCGATGTTGATGATCAAGTGGCTCTGGTACTTCTGGATCAAGCTGACGGCTTGCGCGCTCGTCCAAAAGCTGACGATCGGATCGAGGTTCCATTTGCACGTCGAGTCGTGCAGCTCGAGGATCGGCACCATTCCGTTCTTGATCGAGGCCGCGATCGCCGTCTCGGCTTCCGCGATCTTCACGTTGACTTGCCAGAACAAGCGAACTGCGTTTGCGCCCGTCTTCGCGATCTCGGGCAACGCTTTGCCTTCGCGATCGACGTACGCAGTCGGGTGATTGATCCCGCGCAGCACGACCTTCTCGCCGCACGAATCGAAGAGCGTGCCATCGGTGGCTTTCCAGGTGTCTCCCGGTTTGGCCGTTACCGGAGCGGCACTTCCGCTCATGCCCGCCGTGCCCTCGGCACTGCCCGCTGCAGACCTGCCACCGTTCCCCATCGAAGTCGGGGCGCTGGCGTTGCTGCCCGCAGCACTACCCGCGGTGGGGCCGCTCCCTGCAGCGCCAATCGCGTTGCTTCCTGCAACGGGGGCCGCGGTACTCCCAGCCGTGGGACGGCCAGCTTCGCCGCCGTTGGCTGCAGTGCCCGAAGCGCCTGCGGCGCCCGAACCTTCAGGTCCAATCTCGCCTTTCGGCATGCAGCCACCAGCTGCAAGACAAACGGCTGCCAGACAAACCAGCTGCTGACTACGCAGCCACGTTGCTTCGTGCATCCAATTCTCCGAGCTTGCAGAGCGTACTGCTCTGCAGGTTAGAGCCCGCGATACGGGCTTCATGTGTAGTCACTATCGCCGTCACGCCTACAATCCAGACTTGGGCGCGAACAGCGTGAGCTCCGGGATATCCGATCTCCGGACCTCAGTCCAGACTGCTCGGCGATCGTGACAAAACCCTGAGTATATTCCGTCAGGGTCTTTCAGATCTGAAACTTTCAGATCTGAAAAACCCGAGAAATTCAGCCCAAACCGCGATGTCGAGTGGAGTCGGCAACTGAGACTGCCGCTGATGGCAGCAACGACCCCGAGCAACCCTATTGCATCGTCGCGGTCCGGCACCGACTGCGCGTGCACGTCTGCCCGGCCATACAAACCGTCGTGCAGTTCCCGCAGTGGTTCAGATCCTTCGTCGTGTCGAAGCACATGTCCGTGCAGAGCGTGAGACTTCCGCAATCGAGCACGCACTGCCCGCGCGTGCATTTGTCGCCCGCTTCGCAAACCGTTCCACACGCGCCGCAGTTGTTGCCATCTTCCGCCACCGAAACGCACTTGTCTCCGCAACGCAACTGGCCGACACCGCAACCGCACTGCCCCGCAATACACTGCTCGTCCGCGGCGCACGCGTGACCGCAACTGCCGCAGTTCTTCGCATCGCGCGCGAGCTCGACACAAGCAGTGTCACAACGATCCATGCCTGATTCACACCGACACAAGCCGTCGTGACAGCTCAAACCCGCTTCGCAGACTTTGCCGCACGACCCGCAGTTCCCGGGATCACTCGAGAGCATCACGCAGGCGTCCGCGCAGCGGTTGAGCCCGGGCTGACAAAACGCACTCATCGTTTCTTCGTCGCCCTGCCCTTCGCCTTCGCCCTCGTAAGGCGAAGACGGCGGGTTACTCGTCATCTCGCTCGCAGAACCCGCAGCTTCGCTCGAGCTACCGGCGCGATGTGTAGCGGCGCCCCCACGGCCCGCGTTTGCGAGCGCGTTCGTTTGCCCCTCGTCGCGACTCGCGTTGTCGATTTGACCGGTGCAACCGACCGCCGCCGCCAGCAGCAGCGTAAACCACACGCGCGCGCCGCTTCCGGCTGCGTTCGTTCGAGCGCTCGTGGGTACTGCTGTCATCATGGAGAGTGAGCCCTTAGCCGCGAGTTGCGTTGATTCCCAGGTGCCCAGGTGCACCGGTGCACAGCCGAGCTCACGACAACAGTGGCATCGGCTCCTGCGGTGACACGGTAAGACGGAACCGCTTCAACGGATCGTTCGGGCCTCCGACTTCGCACAGTCCGATCGCGCGGCGCAGCGAGAGGTTCACGTGCGCGGGCGTCAGCTTGAACGCAGAGGGATCGCCCTCTTCGGCGACGATCGTTCGGTCGCCGGAGACCTTCACCGGCAGCGCGGTCATGCCGTTCCCGCCCGCGGCCGTAGTCGCACCGATCACGCGTGCGCCGCCGATCAGCGCCTCGATCGTGGGCCCGATGCCGATCGCCATCATGCTCGTGATCGGCCAGTGATCTTTGCCACCGCCGTCGTTATACGTCGTGCGACCGAAGTCCGAAGCGACGACGATCAACACACCGCGTGCAGTCAACGTCGGATCCGCCGCTGCAGTGTCGATGATGTAGTCGAGCCCGGTCAGCAACCGCTGCAGCGCCGGACGATGACCATTGTTCAAGTCGTCGTGGTTGTCGTGCGTGTCGAACCCGGCCGTCGACAGATGCCCGGCCGCAGTCGCGCCCGATCGCATCAACGCGAGCATGCCTGACGCTGCGTCCGCAAAACCGGCAGGCGCTCTCGTGTCGGACGCCGCTTGCAACACGTCGGCGATCTCGCGGAAGCGATCCTCGATCGCACCGCTGCGGAACTCGAGCAGCCGCGAAAACGCCTTGCTCGAACGCGGCAAACTCGTCGCCGAGATCAAACGTGCATCTCGCGCGCGTGTCGCATCGCGGATCAGCGTGTCGACCGCCTCCGGTTGAATCAAGTCGCGATTCGGGCTCGCGAGGTTTCGCAGCAAGCTGAGCGAACCACCGCGCGTGATCGGCACCAAACCGCCGGTCGACGCGAAGCCGCCCGACACGAACATGGCGAGCGGCAAATCTTTGCCCTGCAGACCCGCGACGAGTCCGCTCAACGTCGGCTGCCCATCGCGCGTCGAACCAGTAAAGGCGACGCGCGGCCCGACGTCGTGACTGACCGTCGCGTTGTCGACGCCGTTCCACACGAGCAAACGCTGGCCGTGTTTTTGGAAGAAGTCGGCCGGCGTGGCGCCGACGTTGTACTGCACGACGCCAGTCGTGACGTCGTACGGCGCGTAGCGGATCTGACCGACCTGCTTGATGTGCGCCGCGGTGAACGGCGTGAATGCCGCGTTGTCGGTCACCGGGTCGACTAAGAACGTCGGGTCCCAAGCGCCACTCGCTTGAACCGTGATGACGAGCGGCAGCTGGGCGCCGCATTCGAGGTCTGCTTTGCTCTTGGCGAGGTCGACCATGAAGGTCGCTGCCGTGCAGCCCGAGGCGATGAGGAAGCGTCTACGTGTGAATTCCATGGTCAACCTCTGCTCCTCATTGCAAGAAGAAGCGCCCGTCTGAGTACAGGTACGAGAGCACTGCGACCCACGGCCGAACGGTCGCATTCGCATCGGTATCGACGACTCGGTGCGCCTCGTTCGGATACGCGGCCATGTCGGCAGTGAAGCTGGTCGTCGCCTTGCATTTTGTCTGCCGCGCGGTGCTCTGATTGCCACCGCGATTCATGGTACCGGTCGTCGTCGTCAGCGCGTCGTGGCTCTGGCGCCACAACTGGTACGTCGCTTCGAGCTCGGGATCCCCATCTGCGAGATCCTCACCGAGCACGAGCTGATGCAGGCGCTTGATGTCCTGCCGAATCGCCGGTTCACCACCGGTCTCCGGCGTCGTCGCCAGATCGGACGCGCGGAACATCTTTCGCTGCGTCGGGTCGATGATCGAGAAGTCTTGCGGAACCGCAGCGCAGGCGAGCTCGTTCGCCATTCGCATCGCGATACGCACACCCATCGCATTCGGCTCGCGATAGCGCTGGGGCGTCGTGTCCCAGTCGGTACCGCCAAACATCAAACGATAGTCGCGAAAGCTGCGAAGCATGTCGCGCCCGGTCGGCGACATGCCGGACCGAAACGTGATGCCCGACGTCTGTTCGACTTTCCGCGCGAGCTGCTCGGGCGTAAGCATCGCACCCGGGCCGACGCCTGCGAGCGCGAGCGCGTCACGCGCGATCGTGTCGTCGGTCGTCGCACCCACTGCGCGGAAGAACGGCCCTTTGACGATCGCCTTCACGAGCGGCTTGAGGCGCAACCCAGCCGGACCTGAAAACTCGCGGCGCAACCGCTGCACCTCGAGCTGCTGCATGCGGAACGCGAGGTAACGAACTTGGTAGTCGACTGCGGTCATGTCGCTCGGCACAGTCAGCACGTCGGTGCCGATCAGATCGGCGAGAACCGGCGCGAGCACACCCAAACCGAACCGCTCGTGTTGTGCGACCTGCGTGCCGAGCCAGCGCAGTGGATCCGCACCCATCGGCATCTTCGTCCCGAGGAACTCAGGTTCGGGCAAGTGATCGGCGAGCTTCGTCTTCGTCGACGCGCGGAACTGGCCGCTCGAACCGAAGTTGCGGAAGTGCCCGGCGATCGGATCGATCGCCGCATGGCAGACCGTACACGCCGCATATTCTTGCGTCGCGAGTTCGAGGTCCGCGTCCGGCGGCAGCGTCGCAGTCGAAAAGTCCGACAGCTTCATCACCGGCACGCTCAAGAAGCGCTCGAGGATCAGCCGCGCACCGCGCGTGCGCTCTTGATTGCTGGTCGACGACGGGAAACGCACGAGCACGACCGGCATCGAGAGGATGCCCGCGTGCGGATAGGCTGCATCGCCGGTAATGCGAAGGCCGTTTTGCGGCGTCGGTTGCAGCTGGAACGGCTTGAACTCGGTCGCGTCGTTTGCCGGATCCTTGTCGAACATCGCGTCGCGCTGGGCCGGCGACATGCCGTACACCATCGCCGAGTACGGGTTCACCATCCCGTAGTTCGCAGTCACGAGCTCGGTCAGCGGCAAGTCGTTTTTCACGATGTACTTCACGAGCTCGAGCGGCTCGTGCGCGATCGCGTCGGTCGCGAGATCATTCACCAGGTCGCCGCAGTGCGTCGGATCGGTGTCGGTCGACGCGCAACACACGCTGGTGGTGGCGTCGCAGCAGCGATTTGTCCGATCGGCCGTGCACAACGGTTGAAAATACGTGCGCTGCGGGTAGTCGCGAAGTTGCGGGAAGAGGTCGTCGCCGCGGACGAGCGAGCTGTATGCGTCGGTCAGCAGCCAGTCGCTGAACATC
>DASRXR010000621.1:0-4228 GCA_035687405.1 Polyangiales bacterium | reverse complement strand
CGACATACCGTCGCAATCCGGGTTCGGGTTGGTGATGATCGGGCCCCACACGGTCGTGCCGTCGGAAGCCTTGAGTTTGTAGAGGTTCGGACCTTCGAACGTGTGCACGTAGACGAAGCCGTTTTCGTACGCCGCGGATGCGGTGCCGACGAGATCCGTACGCTCCCAGACCTTCATACCGGTCGCGAGGTCGATGCCGTACGTGCCGCCGGTAGCCATCGCAAAGACTTTGCCTTCAGCGATGATCGGCGTGCCCGGCGGATAACCTTGCACGGGGAACCGCCACTTCTCCTTCAACATCGCCGCGTTTGCGACGCTGAGTTTTGTCTCTTTCGGGTTGAAGTAGTTGTTGTTGGCGTCGTAACCCATCATCGGCCAGCTGTTGCCAGCTGCCGGTGGCACTGTGCCGCTACCAGCTGCACCCGTGCCCGCCATCGGCGTCACCGGCACACCGCCCACGCCGCCGCTGCCAGCTGCAGCCGGCACAGCGCCCGTCCCGCCGCGACCCGCCGTAGCGGTCGTGCCAGCGACTTGGATCCCGGTGCCAGTTCCAGCCGCACCCGGAGTCGGGCACGCGCATGGTCCGGGCGTTCCACTCGGGCTGCACGTGGCAGTCGGCGCTACGCCGCCGGCACACGCGACCGTGTTGCAAGCCATGACCTGACCCGCGACGCAGGTTCCGCCAGGGCCTCCACCGGTGCCTGCTGGCAGTCCCACGTTGGGGTTTGGGGTCGTTACTGCGTCACTACAGGCTAAAAGCCCGCTGAACAGCGCCCAGCGCGCGCAGCTCTTCACCCCAGCGTATCGATCGACTGCCATCAACGACCTCGGTTTGACTCGAAACGTTCGCGGTCACCACTACAACGGCGGGACCCCTCTGCCAAGTTGAATAGTGTGTAACTAACTCATCGGCCCACACGTTGGCCGATTCGGCTGCTCGCCGGACTGGAGCTGACAACAGCGCGTTGTCTGGAAAGCACGCTTCAATTGGGACCTCAGTCTGATAAAGACACTTCTCATCACTAACCCGAGCTGCCACCGACCAATCAATGATCCTTCGCCACTCCAAATCGGCTCGTCATTCACCCGCTGTCCTGGTCAGTTGCGCGCTCGCTTGGGCGGTGTTCGTACTGGATTCGCCTCAGGCCAAGAGTGAGGCGCCTGCAGCGCCCTCATCTCCCGACGCCGAAGTGTTAGCAACGTTCGAGGGCGGACAGATCTCGCGTGCGGATTACGAGCAGGTGCTCGCTCACAAACTACCTAACGAACGCGATCGGATCGCCAAACCTGGTGGCCGTGAAGCGTTGCTCGAGTCGCTGATCCGCTACGACCTGCTCGCGCAAGAAGCGGAGCGTCGCGGCTACCAGCGGCAGCTCGAAGTCGAGCTCGCGGCGGAGAGTGCCGCTTCCGACCGTCTCATCGAAGCCCTCGTGAGGGTCGAGCCGGCGAAGGTCCCCGCCGCGGAGATCGAACGTGCGTACGCCGAGCGTTCTCGCGAATTCATGCGGCCAGCGATGCGGCGAGCCACTCAGATTCGGGTCGCGACCGAGGCAGAAGCAAAGACACTTTCGAAGGAGCTCAAAGGCTTCGAGCGCGAGCCGTTCTCGCGAGTCGCGCGCGAGAAGAACATCGATCCGCGCACGCGCAATCAAGGTGGCGAGCTCGGCTACTTCGATCGCGAGAGCAACACCGATAGCGGACGCCCGACCGGTGTTCCGCAGGCTCTCGTCGACGCGACGTTCAAGCTGCACAAGGTCGGTGACGTCTCGCAACCTGTCCCACACGACGGGTCTTGGAACGTGTTGATGTTCACGGGCGAGATACCACCGTTCACCAAAACGCGTGCGCAGGCCGAACCCGAGCTGCGACAGAAGCTGGCGCTTCAACTGACGCAGCGTGCACTCGAAACGTTCGTGACCGAACTACGCGCGAAGTATTCGCCCGAAGTTCATCCCGAGCTGATCGACGCGGTCGTGTTGCCACCCGCTGCACCACTCGACATGCCGGAGGGTTTCGCTGCTGCGCCGCCCGATCCGCGCGCGCGACCGGTTCAGCTCGAGCCGGATGGGATCTGACTTCCGCTGGCCTCTTCGGTCATGCCGCCGTCAGCCGGAGTGCCAGTGTGTAACTGACTTGGCGCGCGTCAGGCGCGAACAAGTGTTGGCGCGTTGAGCTATCCGAGTCCACGGGTGTGACTCGATTGACTCGCTTCAAGCGCCGACTGGAATCGCCCGCAGCTGCGCGTGGTTGCGGTCCCAGGATTCAGCTCGTATACGACCCATTCGGTTCCGCAGGTCATATGCTGTTACGACGCCGACATCGCAGTTGTGCGCGCGCGTCTTATGGCGCGTTTGGTGGCGCATGACGACGGATACGACGACGGATACGTCCGAGGTCGTGGCGCCAGCGGACGCGAGCGGAGCGACTTCCGAAGTTGCGGAGGCCGCGCAACAGCCCGTGCGCGCGACGACAGCGATGCGCGATGCTGCGTCGATCGCGCTGGTGTGCTGTGCGTTCATCGCTTCCGGTGCTGCAGCACTCACGTTCGAATCGCTCTGGTTTCACCAAGCTGCGCTCGTGTTCGGCAGCAGCGTGTGGGCATCCAGCCTCGTGCTCTCCGGCTTCATGGCCGGCATGGCATTCGGCAGCGCGTGGGCGGCTCGCCTCGGTGAACGTCTGCGCTCGCCGCTGCGTGCCTTCGTGCTGCTCGAGCTGATCGTCGGCGTGAGCGGCCTCTCGCTCGTGTACGGGCTCCCGCTGCTCACGCCGTTATTGGCTGCAGCGAGTGCGGGTCTCGAGCGCGCACCGTTCGCGCTCAACACGCTGCGGTTCATCGCCGCGTTCGCACTGATGCTCGTGCCATCCACAGCGATGGGCATGACGTTGCCGTTCCTCGCTCGCGCCCTACGCGCTTGGGATTCGAACTTCGGTCGCGTGCTCGGCGTGCTCTACGGCGTGAACACACTCGGCGCTGTCGGCGGTGTGCTCGCGTGCGAGCTGATCTTCGTGGAAAGCGTGGGGGTGCACCGAACTGCGTTCGTCGCCGTCGGCCTCAATCTCGTCGCAGCGCTGCTCGGTTGGCTTGCAACTCGCGGCCGCATGCTCGAACCGACGCCGATCGCGACGGAGTTTCCGTGGCGCGGGGGGCCCTGGTTGATCGCGGGCTTCGCCTCCGGCTTTGCGATGCTCGCGCTCGAAGTCGTCTGGCTCCGCTGCCTGACACTATTTTTGAACGACACCCCAGTCGCGTTTGCGCTCGTGCTCGCCGGCGTGCTCGCCGGCATCGCGCTCGGCTCCCTCGCAGCGGCGTGGTGGTCCGCGCGCAGCGAGCACGCGAGCGCACATGCGGGCTTCGTCGCGATCGCGGCTGGGATCACCGGCGTGATCACTTACCGCAGCTTCGCGAACGTCCTCCAGCACTACTTCCGGCCTGATCAGAGCATCGGAACGATTCTCGCGATCGCGTGGCCGCTCATCGTGCCGACTGCGATCGCATCGGGCGCACTGTTCACGCTGCTCGGGGCAGGACTGCAGCGCGCTCTGTCAGGCGACGCGGTGGCGGTCGGGCGGCTCGCGTTCGTGAACATGCTCGGCGGCGGACTCGGTTCGCTGCTCGCCGGTTTCGTGTTGTTGCCGGCGCTCGGCATGGAGCGCTCGCTCTTCGTCTTGTTCGCGGTGTTCGCCGCGGTCGGCGTGCTGCTCGTGCTCGGCGAGCGGCTCCCTCTCGCCACGCGAATCATCGCGGCGGCCGTCGCGGTGATCGGGCTCGCGTTCTTTCCGTGGGGCGAGATGAGCACCAAGTACGTGCACGGATCGGCGTCGCGCTTCATGCGGCCGAGCGATCAGATCGTCAGCGTGCGCGAAGGCCCCACGGCGACGATCGTGCACGTCGCCCATCGCGTGAATGGCGTGACGTTGTTCGACCACCTCGCGACGAACGCGTACGCGATGACGGCGAACGACTTCGCGGCGCGCCGCTACATGAAGCTCTTCGTGTATCTGCCTTGGGCTCTGCATCCGAAGCTCGAGCGCGCTTTGATCGTGGGTTACGGGATCGGCAGCACTGCGGCAGCGCTCACGGACGAACTCGATCTCAAACACCTCGACATCGCCGACATCTCGCGCGATATCCTCGACATGAGTCGCGAGATGCGCGCAGGCCCGGCGCGCAATCCGCTCGACGACCCGCGCGTCACGGTGCACCTCGAAGATGGCCGGCAGCTGTTGG
>DASRXR010000620.1:0-4683 GCA_035687405.1 Polyangiales bacterium | reverse complement strand
CTCGCAAAGGCGTTTCCGCCGCGGCGCATCGTGCAAGTGGCCAAGGGCTTCGGCGCGAACGGCTTCATTCAATCGATCTGCCAAGACGACTTCAGCGGGCCGATCGACGTGCTCGTCCAGACCATCGCGAAGCAACTCGGCGCTGCTTGCTTGCCGCGGCCTATCGCGCGCAACGCAGACGGTCTGATCGACTGCGACATCGTGTGGGAGCTGTCGCCACAACCGACCGGCGATGCGCTAGCCAGCTGCAGCGAACGGCCATTTCTTTCCGACACCGGTCGCGTCGGCAACACCGGCGGCCGGGTCTGCAGAGTCGCGCAGCTGCCCGCCGGCGATGACCACGAGCTCGTCGACGATGGCTGGTTCTACGACGACTTCTCGGCGCTGACGCAGCAAGCATGCCTCGGCGGCACGAAGCAACGCATCTCGTTCACGAGCGGCGCCGAGCCACCGGCGGGCACGGTCACGAAGCTCAACTGCTTTGAGACCGAATACTTCGCCGGCGACATCGATGAGCTCGACGACCTCGATGATGGCGATAACGACCCGGCGCCCTTCCCACTCGACTGCGAGGAGGACGCCGACTGTCCGAGCCAGTGGTCTTGTGAAGAAGGGATGTGCTCGCCCGGCGACATCTGCAGCGCCGGCCCGAGCTCGGCGCATCCAGAAAAAGTCGGCGACCCGTGCTTCAGCTTGATCGTTCCGGAAGGCGGATTCGATGACTCGCAGGCGTACGTGGAAGGCAACAGCCCGTACTGCAACGACGGCGCCTGCCTCGTGTTCCATCTCGCCGGAGATCCTCGCGCGGATTGCTCGCTGCGCGGCTCGATCGGTGGTGAAGGCACGAGCTGTGCGAACCCACAAGAAGTCGAGAGCCGCGTGTACTGCTCGTGCCGCTGTGACTCGCCCGAGGACTTTGCGGAGTGCCAATGCCCGGACGGCTACTCGTGCGTCGACGTGCTGGACAACGGCCCACCCGAGATCGCCGGCGGTTACTGCGTTCGTGACGGCACGGTGTTCCAGTAGCGCCTCGACGCTCAGAACGCCTTCGTGAAGGCGGTGGAAGCGCGCAGCACGAGCTCGCCAACGCCGCGTGAGCCTTGGTCCGGCTCCATCCGCAGGAGATGCGTCTCGCCGCTGACGTCGACGCCGAGCGCATAGCCGGCGCCGAACGCCAGGCTCGCACCCACGCCGAGCAAAATGTACGGGCTGAGCGAGGTCCGTGGCGCAGCGCTTCCGCGGGTCTCGAAGCGCTGCGTGAAGAGTGCCGCGCCGCCACCGAGCCCGGCGTCGAGCGCGAGCGGCGCGATGTCCCAGGTGCGAGCAAGCCGCAGCTCGAAATCGTATTCGTTGACGGTCGCCTCGACGCGCTGGTTCGAGAATTGACTGGTGCATGCTCCGGCGCGAGCGCGGACGCCGAAGTGCTCGAGCTCGGCCGCGTAGCCGACGAAGCCACCGATGCAGGCGCTGTCCGCGTTCGAGAGCGCGGTCCGGAGCCACGGCCCGATTGCGAGGGTGTGGACCAGGCCGTCCCGCTCGGCCCCCTTGCGTACGAGCCGCGCGTACTCGACGCGATCCATGCGGCTCGGATCGACCTGCAACGTCGTGCCCGCTCGCAGCTCGAAGCGACCTTCGAAGATCACGTCCGTTCCGCGCCCGCGGACGAAGTAGCGCCCGGGCCGCAGGCTCAGCGAGCGCCGGCGATCATAGGGACCCACCTCCCCCACCACCGGCCCGTCCGCGCCCTCGCGCAACACGAGGAAGTCGATGCCGTTCGGGAAATGAAGCACCACGCGGCTCGATGCAAAAGACTCTGGACGCGTGAGCACGACGGCGCCTTGGCCCTCGAAGTCGAAGCGAAACGTCGGGTGTTGCGTACCGGACAGTGTCCCGCTGGTGCTGCGCAGCGTGGCGCCATACGCATACTGATAGACCTCGCTCAGCGAGACCGCGCCGTCGCCGTCTTGATCGGCAGCACCCATCAAGCCCGACACGAACGCGTGCGTGAAGAACGAGCCGCGGAAGTCCTCCGATTCCTGGGCATCCTCGTGGGCTGCGCTTGCTGCGAGCACGGCGAGGCCGCTGCCCGGCAGCGCATCCTCGGTCAGCAGCGGGGACGGCTCGACGATGTGGCCGCCCTTGGACCGCGTCAGCGTGCCGGAGCGACATGCATCCAGCACCATCAACCGGAACGTGGCCGCCGATCCGTTGATCAGCTGCGAGAGTCGGCGCGTGGGCAGCCGAGTGCGCCCGAGATGCAACGCATCGGCATCGGCGTGGCCCGAATAGTAGACCAGCAGCATCACCTGCGAGCCCGGCTGCGACAGCGCGAGTCGCACCCGCTCGTTGACGGCGATGATCGTGTCCTCGAGCGTGCGCGCGTCCTCGCCCTTGAGCAGCAGCATGTTGGCCGGGACGAAGCTGCCGAGGTCGCGCAGCACTTCGTAGACACGCATCGCGTCCGACTCGGCGTAGCGCAGCGCTGCATCGGAGCCATCGCCCTCGTTGTTGCCGACCACGATCGCGAAGCGCTGCACGTCAGCGTGCGCCTGCTGCGCAAGCAGCGCGAGCGCGATCAGCGCAAGGAGCAATGGCAGCCTCGCACCGGTCCTCAAGGCGCGCGTTCCTTCGTCCAGCTCAACTTCGCGAGCTGGCAACCCTGCTCCGCCACGAGCGTATGCGTAGCAGTCAGCGCGGACCGTGGCCCCGCCAAGCCAAAGCCGCGCTCGCAAAACAGCGCGAACACGCTCTCGGCACCCAGCGTCGCGTCGAGCTCGACGCTCGAGTCGAGCGGACGGTCGTAGCCCTCGGACACGTAACCCGCCGCATCGCCGCTCGGGAAATACACGCTGACCGTGCCTGCGGCGTCGCGCGCGAGGATGACGAGGTAGGCCGGTCGATCGCTCGTGTACGTGAAGCGGATCCGATCCCCGGGATGCACGCTCTGGCCAGTGCGACCGCGCGCGTGCGTGCCCCCGTGCTCGACGAAGAAGCCGATGCCTGCTGCGCCTTTGCGCCGTACCTGACCGCTCGGATCGGCCGCGGGCAGCGCGAGGAACAGCGCGACCGCTGCAGCTGCGCCGAGCAGCGCCGCCGGGATGGGCCAGCGCAGCGCACGCGCGGGGACGGCCTTCGCTATCCGCAGCTCAGCGCGTGGATGCAGCTCGAGGTACGCGGCGCGCTCAGCAGCCAGCGCCGCGTGCCGGTCGCGACAACGCGCGCACCCGTCCAGATGCGCTTCGAGCAACGCGCGCGCATTGGCGTCGAGCTCGCCCGCCGACCAAGCGTCGAAGCGCAGGTCGGTGGGACACCCTTCCGGCCGTTCTTGTGGCTCGAGGCTCATGCGCACCTCTCACGCGCTTGCATCCAAGCGCTGAGCCGCACCAGCAAGTCGCCGACGTGGCGTCGCGAGCAGCCGAGCATCTCCGCGATCTCGGCGTGCGTAAGCTCGTCCAGGTAGTAGTAGATCGCGACCTGGCCGAGCGGCTCGGGCATGAGCAGCAGCAGCTCGCGCAGCTGGGCCGCACGATCCGGCGCGGCTGAATGCGGTGCCGCCACAGAGATCGCATCTCGCCCGCTTTCGTGAAGGCGCGCGCGGCGCTTGTGATTGCGGATCCGGTTGAGGCAGACATGCGTGGTCATGCTGTAGAGGAACGTCGAGAGCGCGCTGCGCCCCGCGTACTGATCGGGGCGCTCGTACAGTGACGTGAACACGTCGCTGACCACGTCCTGTGCGTCGGCGTCGCTTCCGAGCAGCGTTCGTGCACGGCGAAAGATGCTCGGAGCGTGGGCCCGATAGAGAGCGTCGAAGCTGGGCTCGCGCCTTGTCACATGTAAGACGTCGCGGTCAGCGCGCCGAGCTCGATCGAAATCGACTCCGGGCCGACTTCTTCGTAGGTTTTCTTGATCGGCCTGCAGTCGCCCTCTTGGAGCACGCGCGTGTACTCGCAAACGAAGGCTTCGTGCTCCTCGAGCGTCGGCTCGATCTCAGCCGGCGGCACGGACGTAAAGAAGTGGCGAAAGTCCCACTCGGTATCGTGCTCTGCGTTGTAGCGCTCGGCAGCTTCCATAAACGCGCTCTGTAGGCAGTCGGGGAGGCCTGGCTCCGCGGTGAGCTGCACGCGATACAGATGGTATCCCGCGGAGATCGCATCGCCTCCCGCGTACGCGTCCGCGGCAGGTGTTCCCGCTTCGATCGGCCCGTCGAAATACATCACGGCGTAGTTGACCGAGTAGCCAGCCGCACCCAGCGTGGCGTCTCCGCTCGAGCCGACCACCTCACAGTCATGGAAGTCGACGAAGTTTTCGTCCTTCTCACAGCTCAGCTCGCGATGCAGGCAGCTGTCCCCGTCGAGCGTGCATGCGTGCAAGACTATGCAGGCACTATCGCTCTTGGCCATGTAGCCGGCCCCATCATCGAGCTCGATGTAGCAAGTGTCTCGGTCTCTGTCTGCCCACTCTTGGAACGTCTCGTTGTCCAAAGGCGCCGTAGTGAGCCCCTCGGGATGCTCGCGCGGCAGAGCCGTCACGGCACCCACTGCGTATGCTGGCCCATCTTCCAACTGGCGCATGGCTTCGGGCGGCGGCGGATCGAACACGTCGAGCGTGAAGTTGGAGGGAAAGTCTCCCGTCACGCCGACCTCGACGAATCGCTTCTCGTCGCCCATCCAGCAGTCCTCCTGT
>DASRXR010000619.1:0-2585 GCA_035687405.1 Polyangiales bacterium | reverse complement strand
CGTCAGGTCGTTTGAAGGATCACGCCGCCAGCGCCCAAATTGAATGCGTACTCGTTCCTGCGCCCTCATGAGCGTGGCGACTATGTCCGATGCTGCAAAACTGCCTGATCATCCGTCGCCGGCTGGCGCATAGCGGCAAAGGACTCTCGGGTTTCGAGAGCTCGAGGCCCAGCGCCGCGTGGTAGGATCCCGCGTGGAGGGAGGTATGCCCGAGGTCACGGCACTTCCGCAGCCAGGCGATGTCTTCGCAGGTAAGTACCTGATCGAACGCGTCATCGGGGCCGGTAGAGCGAGCCTCGTATTCAGCGCGCGTGATCGCGTGAGCGGGAAACGCGTCGCGATCGAATGGTCGTTGCCGGGCACCGTGCGGCATGACGCCGTGCTCGACGACGAAGACGAGAGTCTTGCGGCTGTGAGCGGCGACGAGCAGGGCGACATCCAAGCCGCACGCGCACGCGACGACGTTCGCGACGCCGACGCGCTGGTGAGCGAGGCGGACCAGCTCGCCGATGCCGAACATGTCGCCATCGGGCACCTTCGCCATCCCAACGTGCTCGCGGTGTACGACGTCGGTGAAGCCCATGGCTCGCGCTACTCCGTGATGGAATGGGCGGACGGGGAGTCGCTCGAAGCTCGAATTCGGAGCATGGGCCGCATGTCCGTCAGCGAAGCCACCCGCTTGCTGGTTCCGTGTCTACGCGGAATGCACGAGGCGCACGCGGCGGGGATCGTGCATCGCGATCTGAAGCCGTCCAATATCTTTATCTGTCACGCAACGGGCTCTGCGTCCGAAGTCGTGAAAGTGCTCGACTTCGAAGTGACGGCCGCGGATGGCGGCGAAGACGACATCGCGTCGCTCATGTCCCGCCGCGGGACGACCAGCACGAAGCCCTATTACCGTGCGCCGGAGCAGTTCGGCGACGTCGAGACCGATCACCGTGTCGACGTCTACGCGTTCGGCGCGATCTTGTACGAGCTGCTCACGGGCTGGCCGCCGTTCGCGCCGATTCGTCATGTGAATCGTGAGGACCTCACGCCGACTCGCCAGGCCGTGCTTCAAGCGCGAGCGGACAAGTTGCCGCCCGGCGCGGACGCGCTCGTTGGCCGTGCGATGGCGCGAGACGTCACGCAGCGCTTTCAGACTCTGCACGAGCTTGCCGAGGCGCTCCAAGCGTACTCGCGGCGCGAAGCGGCGTCGCGCGGTATGGTCGTGCATCGAACGCAGCTGGATGTCGAATCAGCTGGTCTCTCGGCTCACTCGACGCCGCGGCCAACCGACTCGCGTGCTCTGCCCGCGAACGAGTCGACATTTGTCGACGAAGGCCCGGTGTTGCGTCGCCGGCCATGGCCGCGGCCTCCTGCGACCCTCGAGGACCCGGTCATCGCATTCGAGTCCGAGGATGAGCCCAGCTCTGAGCTTCAGGTCGTGAAGGGGCCGGTATGGATTCAGGCTCCGGCTGGAGAGATTCACGAGTGGAGTGATGCCCCCGAGTCGCGCGCGCTCAGTCGCAGCACGCAGCCGCACTGGACGCGGACGCCATTCGACACCGATGTGTATCGGCGGATCGCGCCGAGTCACTGGGAACGTCTGAGGATACCGCGCGAGAAGCGCGTCTACATCGCGGCGGTTCTCGGCGTTGCAGTTGTGATTGTCCTCGGCGTTCGCTACTGGGCGACGCGCGACACGGAAGTTGTCGCGACCTTTGACGCCGCGACGAGCCCTGACGAGGATTGGCAGCCGGTTCCTGACGCGCCGGTAGCTCCGATCCAGTTGCAGCCATCAGCTTCGGGTGCGGGCCGCAATCTACCAGGAGGATCACGGGGGCAGACTGCGGGTGCAGCCGGTTCATCCGCTGATCTGGGCGGCGCGTCATCAGACGGAGTGGTGTATCGTTTGCCGCTGAGGGCTGCAGGTACGCCGACCGCGCCACGCGCGTCGCGTTCGCCGATCTCGCCGGCTCCTGCTTTGATTCCGAGTCGTGATGGAAAGTCGGCGCCGGAATCGCGCAGCGCGCGACCGCGCTCCAAAGCGGCGCCTGCGCGCAGATCCAACGCCGGTGGGCCCAAGCGGCAGGCCCCCGACCCTTCGCCAGCTCCCGCAGTCTCGAATCCCGATCAGCTCCCGATGAAGCTGATGTAGCCGCTGACGGCTGCTATTGCATCGCGAGGAACCACGGATAACGCGTGAATTCGCGGTACCCGAGCTTCCGGTAGACCGGTTCGCCAAACGTCGTCGCTTGCAGAACGACGCAGCCGGCGCCGCAGTCGAAGGCGCGATTGCTCAGGTTCGACATCACTCGGTGCGCATGTCCGCGCCCGCGGGCTTCCGGGATCGTTCCAACCCAGTACACACCGGCGATCCCGTGACTGAACAGCAACATCCCCGCGGCGACCGGACGCTCCGATTCGTAGGCGACTTCCGTGTAGATGTACGGCTGACTCCAGCGCGTCGGTTGAGACAAGAGTTTGCGTGCGACCTTGTTCGGTAACCCGATCGATTCGTATGCCTCGGCCGTGACCGCGATGAAGTCCTCTGCGACGGCCTCGTTTTGAACCGCTCGATGAGCCACGCCGGTGGGCAGGGT
>DASRXR010000618.1:0-2568 GCA_035687405.1 Polyangiales bacterium | reverse complement strand
CGGCAGCTCAGTGCGCGTGAAGATCAGCTCTGCGAGCTCGGCTTCGGCAGCGGTCTGCTGCGCCTGCACGTCGAGCCAGACGAGCCCGCCGATCATCGGCGCGGTCGCGGCCAACGTCACGAGCGCGCCGAGTTCGACGTCGTCGCGGTGAAGCGAGACTTCCGCTGCGTCGAGCTGTGCCGCAGCGCCGAGGTTATGCAGCAGCGCGCCGATGTAGTGGGCTTCGTCCATCGCAGATGCGAGCGCGGCGCGATCGACTGGAGCGCCGCTCGCGAGCCCTTCGCGTAAGGTCGTGAGATGACCTTGCAGCACCGTGAGCGGAATCGCGACGTCGTGAGTCGTATCCGCGACGAAGTCCCGCAGCGCGCGTTCGCGTTGGTCCTTTTGCGCGAGCAACTTGCGAACTTCTTCGCCGGCGGAATCGAATGCGCGGGCGAGCTCCGCTATCTCGTCGTCGCCCCAACCGCGCGCCGCTCCAGCGTTCGCGACGAGTGGCCGGTCGTAACCGACTGCCGCCGTCCGCTGCACGGCCGAAGTCAGCCGGCGCACGCGTTGCACGACCGGACCGATGCTGAGCAGAACGGTCGCAAACACGACGAGTGCCGGCAGTGCCCAGATTCGCGTCGGCGGCAAGAGTGCTCCGAGCCAGGGTTCGGTCGTGCCGCGCGCCAACACGTACGTGCAGGGCGTCCCCGGCCACGGCGTGCGCACGAGCACTTCGACGCGATCAGCATGCCAGATCGACGAGCGTGAGATCTGGTCTCGCGGGTCTGCTGCCGCGTCGAGCTCGAGCTCCGGTGCCCCTTGCGTGCGCGCGCGAAGCGCAGCGTCGTAGACGAAAAACCGCGCAGGCAGACGATGCGGACCAGCCGGCCGCAGCCGTTGCGAGCGGCGACCTTCGGCAGCTGGCAGCGGCGGAGGCTCGTGGTCCGCTCGGGCGGGGGGCCGCCCCTCGGGCCCGCCTCGCTCGCGGCGCCGCGCGACGCTCGGTGCCGCGTCCCAGGCTTGGCCATCGGCGATACAGCGCTCTCGTTCATCCGGCAGCTCAGTGCGCGTGAAGATCAGCTCTGCGAGCTCGGCTTCGGCAGCGGTCTGCTGCGCCTGCACGTCGAGCCAGACGAGCCCGCCGATCATCGGCGCGGTCGCGGCCAACGTCACGAGCGCGATGCGGCGCCGCAACTTCATTTCGCGCGTTCCAACAGCCGATAGCCGATGCCCCAGACAGTTTCGACTAGCGACTCATCGCCAAGCTTCTTGCGGATGCGCGAGACGTGCGCGTCGAGCGTGCGAGCGCCCCCACCGCGATCCGCATCGAGCGCGTGTTCGACCAAGTGCGCCCGAGTCACGGCTGCGCCCGGCCGGCGCGCGAGCGTGACCAGAATCTCGAACTCGACGCGCGTGAGCTCGAGCGGTTTGCCTTGGTACTGCGCGCGGTGATTCGCGAGATCGATCGAAAGCTCGCCGACCTCGAGCGCTTCGTCCGTGCGTACGAGCGCGGGGCGGCGAAGACGTGCACGCACGCGCTCGACCAGCTCCTCGGGCCAGAACGGCTTCGTGAGATAGTCGTCCGCGCCGAGCGACAACGCGCGGACTTTGTCGCTCGCGTCGGTGCGGGCGCTCAGCACCAGGACCGGTACTTCCGAGAACGTGCGCAGCTGCTTCAGCATGTCCATGCCGTACGTGCCCGGCAGCATCAAATCGAGCACGACTAGCTCGACCGACGGCCACGACTCTTTGATCGGCCGGCGGCCTTCGCGCCACCACGTGGTCGTGTAGCCGGCATCGCGCAGGCGCTTCTCGACCTGCGCGCCGAGCCGCGGATCGTCCTCCACGATCAGTACATGCGCTTGCATCCGATCACGATTGTTGGGTACGTGGTGCGGAGTGGCGAGCAAAAAACACGAAATTGCGCGATTTCGCCGAGCTTCAGAAAGTCGCAAGGTCTCGGTTGCTAGGCTCGTGCAGCGTGCGCGCGCGCCTCGTGTTGCGCTCGGCCTCGACTCATTGCAGCCTTGGGCGGCAGGCCGTTCGATGCAGAGTGCAGTGGTTCAAAGGTCGTTCTTGGTTGCGCGCGGGAGTTTGGTCTCGTGCATGCTCGCCGCAATCTCCGTGGTCGCCGCACTCGCGCCTGCGGCCGCGCACGCAGTCTGTGCCACACCCGTGACGTGCATCTGTGAGGAATGGCCGAAGGCGCACGTGCTTCGCGGAACCGTGCGCGACACTGCAGACGACGTGTCCCAAGTCGACGTGCACGAGGTTCTGGCCGGTTCAGGCATGGACCCGGTCGCACCGGGCGATCTGATCGCGGGCGAGCTTGCGGAGCCGTCGACGTGTGGTTTGTCGCTCTCGTCGTTTGGTCCCGGTGATGAAGTCCTCGCGTTGTGGGAAGGCACGTTCCCCGACCCGCTGGAGTGTCCCGAGCTCACCGATTGCACGGAGGCGCGGTGTGATGCGTGGGCCGCCGTTCCGGAGATGGAGCAGGCGTGCCGATCCGAGTGCATGGGCGAAGTGCGGGAAGCATGCCCGGCTAAAACGCCTCGCTTGGTGTTAGTCCCTTGGGGCTCGGAG
>DASRXR010000617.1:0-3091 GCA_035687405.1 Polyangiales bacterium | reverse complement strand
CGCAGACTGGGATCGCACTCGGCACGCCGTATTACATGAGTCCCGAGCAAGCGGCGCGGCCCAAAGACGTCGCGCCTGCGAGCGATATCTGGTCGGTCGGCGTGATGATGTACGAGATCCTGACCGGGCAAATGCCGTTCGAAGGCGAGACGATGCACGCGGTCGTGATTCAAGCCGCGATCGCGCCGCACCTACCGTGTGGTGAGCGCACGCCGAGTTTGGATCCGGATCTGGCGGCGCTCGTGGACGCGTGTTTGTCGAAAGATCCGGCGCTGCGTCCGCACGACGCGGGCGAGTTGCGCGCGCGGTTAGTGCCGCTGCTCGCGGACGAAAACGTGCGGGCAGATCTCGCGAACGCGGTGCCGCGAACGTCGCTGCCGGGCGTCGATGGCGAGGGCGGTGAGCCTGAGCCGAAACGCATGCCGTTTGCGGATACGGCGATCGCGCTCGCGCACGACTCGCGGATTCAAGACGTGTATCCGCGCACGAAGAGCGACGGGCTCGGGATGTGGATCTCGACACTGGCGGTGCTCGCGCTCGTGATCGCCGGGTTCTTTTGGGCGCTCGAACGAAACGCGGACAAAAATGCTTCGGCGAATGCGCCGGAGCCGACTGGATCGGAAGACTCGCCACCTGCTCCGGACCACACCGGGAAGCTGCCAGCAAAGCCTGCGGAGCCTGCGACTTCGAATACGCAGCCCTCCGGCGCTTCGCCGACGGAAGCGTCAGACGTGCAGCCTGGGTCGCGACGCGATCGCGGACACGCGCGTCGCGGTGCAACCGGCGCGAACGGTGTCGCGCTACCGCCCGCTCCGTTCGAGCCTAGCGACCCTGCAGCGCTCAGCGGCGACATGCCCGTGCCCGAAGATAGGCCGCCGTCGGTCGACCCTACGGCCGCTCCCAGCGGCGAGGCCCCCGCGGCGAAGGCCGATCCTGGCCCCGAGCAGCCGCCTGCGGCCGAGCCGGTGCAGCCGTCCGCTGCAGCACCACCTGCAGCGCCCTCACCTGCGCCCGAGTCTGCTCCCGCGGCCGAACCCGCTCCGGAAACCACGGGGACCCTGTGAGCGCTGCGGATGTGCCGGATTGGGACGCGTTGCTCGCGTTCGATCGCCAGCACCTCTGGCATCCCTACACTTCGATGCGCAACCCGCTGCCGGTGTATCCGGTGCACTCCGCGCAAGGTGTTCGGATCCGGCTGGCGGATGGTCGCGAGTTGATCGATGGAATGGCTTCGTGGTGGTCGGTCCTGCACGGCTACAACCACCCCGTGTTGAACGAAGCCGTGCGCGCACAGCTCGAGCGCACGGCGCACGTGATGTTCGGAGGCCTGACGCACGAGCCGGCGATTCGGCTCGGCCAGCTGCTCGTGAAGCTCACACCGGAACCGCTCACGCGCGTGTTCTTTTCGGACTCTGGATCGATCTCGGTCGAGGTCGCGATCAAGCTGGCGCTTCAGTACTGGCAAGCCGCCGGTAAACCGGCGAAGTCGCGCTTGCTCACCGTGCGCGGCGGCTATCACGGCGACACGCTGGGTGCGATGAGCGTGTGCGATCCGGTGACGGGCATGCACACATTGTTCAGCGGGGTGCTCACGCAACACGTGTTTGCGCCGCGGCCTTCGCCGGCGTTTCGCGAGGCGTGGGACGAGCGACACATCGCCGAGTTCGCGACGCTGATCGAGCTGCACTCGGGCGAGCTTGCAGCGGTGATCCTCGAGCCGATCGTCCAAGGCGCCGGCGGCATGTGGTTCTACCACCCGATGTACTTGCGACGTGTGCGCGAGTTGTGTGACGCGCACGACGTGCTGTTGATCCTGGATGAGATCGCGACTGGGTTTGGGCGTAGCGGACCGTTCTTCGGTTGCGAGCACGCAGGCATCGCGCCCGACATTTTGTGCCTGGGAAAAGCGCTGACGGGCGGCTACATGACGCTTGCGGCTACGCTCGCGTCGGATCGCGTCGCCGAGACGATCTCGAGCGATCCGCGCGCGGGTGCGTTCATGCACGGGCCCACCTTCATGGCGAATCCGCTCGCGTGTGCCGTCGCGCTGGCTAGCGTGTCGCTGCTGATCGAAAACGATTGGCAGGCGCAGGTCATGCGGCTCGAGCGCGGGTTGTCGAAGGGGCTCGAAGCTTGTCGCGAGAGCGCGCGGGTTGCGGATGTTCGCGTGCTCGGCGCGATCGGCGTCGTCGAGATGCGCGAGCCGGTCGACATGGCTCACGCGCAGAAGTTTTTCGTGGAGCGCGGGGTCTGGATTCGGCCGTTTGGGCGGCTCGTGTACGTCATGCCTCCCTATGTGACGAGTGACGCAGAGCTTTCGCAGGTTTGCGAGGCCATTCAGGCGTACGTCACGCGCTAGCCCGTGAGGGCGCGCCCCAACGCGAAAGCGAGGGCAAATCGTGGTGGCTCCGTGAGGACTCTCGGCGCTCCCGTGCGTACGAAACCCAATCTCGGTGAGAAGTCTCGCCGGAGGGATGGTGTTCGATGCGCAACGGCATGGGGTGGGCGTTTTGTCTGATGAGTTTCGTTGGCGCGTGCGTGAGTCACTCCCAGGTCGATCGGGCGGACGCTGGAGTCGTCGAACCAGCGCCGCCTGAAGCTGGCAGCTGCGACACCGTCGTGCTGACCTCGCGCGATGACTACGAGGCAGCTCGCGATTGCATCCGCATCGACGGCGACTTGCTGGTGAGCGCAGACAGCTCCGTCGACCGCCTCGAGTTTCCGCGGCTGATCGAGATCACCGGAAAAATCAGTCCGGTCTATGTCGAGCTTCCACACCTCCTGCGCACACTGCGTTTTCCGGTGCTGCAGAACGTCGGGGGTTCGGTCGAGCTGTCCGCAACGCGCGCCGCAAAGGTCGCATGGCCGGAGCTACGTACGATCGGCGGCAACTTGATGGTGGACGTGTCGCCCGAGCTCGTGTCGTTTGCGGCGCCCAAGCTCGAGCACGTCGGTGGAACGGTCGAGTTTGCGTCCGATCTCGAGTTGAAGCGCCTCGATCTCCGGAGCTTGAACGCCGTCGGCGGCGACCTCGTGATCATCGAAGACTATCGACGCGACGAGCTAAAACTGGAGTCGATCGCTTCGGTCG
>DASRXR010000616.1:0-2318 GCA_035687405.1 Polyangiales bacterium | reverse complement strand
TGTGTGACGCGGCCGATTCGGCAAAGTCTACGAGCGCAGACTCAGCTGCCGCCGCAGTCGACGGCAACCTTGGCGCGCCAACCGTTCTGCCTTGATTGAAGCGCTGACTTTGCGATGTAAGACTCGGCGCCGATGTTGCGGGAACACGGAAATCAGAAGCTTTCTCGATGGCGAACGGGTACCGAGCGCTCGCTGATTGCGGGAATCCTCGGCCTCGTGAGCTGCACGCCGTTGCCGAAGCTCTCGGATTCGTCGTGTGACACCGACGCGGACTGTCGCGGAGGCGAGCTGTGCATGGAGAACCGCTGCGGGAGCGCGCGCGACCAGTCTCAGACTGCGCAGGGCTCGGAGCAAGCTGCTGGTGCGTCCGGGAACGCGATGATCGCGAGTCTGGCTGGAGCTTCTGGATCGGCGTCGCCCACTCAGAGCGCGCCCGCATCTGACGCGGGCACTTCCATCGACGCGTCACCCGCAGCAGGTACAGGTGCTGCCGCGATGTCGGATGCGTCGATGTCCGACATGGGCTCTGCAGCTCCGCGCTGCACGAACGACACGTGCCCGAACGGTACCTGCGAAGACCTTGGGAACGACTATCGTTGCTCTTGCAACTCCGGCTACGAAAACGCAGACGACAAACACTGTCGACTGCCGGTAAACGACCGTCCTCCCGATGCGTGCAAGCCGGGCATGTGTATGGATCTCTATCAAGACTATATGTGCACGTGCCCATCCGGCTTCATCGCAATGGGAACTAAAGCTTGCGCCGAGGCTTGCCCTGTCGACGCATGTAAACCAGGAGGCACGTGCGTTGTCCTGCGCAAGGGGTGGGCCTGTTCGTGCGAAGTCACAAACGACGACGAAAGGTCCTGTCCCGATGTGCTTCGAGGAAACGGGATCTTCGACACTGAGACGATGTTGCAGTGGTACGATGGCGCAACGTTTGGAACGATCAAGATCCCACCGACCGCAGACGATGCCACAAGAGCGAGTCTCACGTGCAGCGTCGACCTCGGTGGATATCGGTGGGCTACGAAATCAGAGCTAGAAAGTATACCGTTCCGGCTCACACAATTCGGTCCAAACGATTGCACCTACACACCGCAAGGTCTCGTATGCCCGCCGCAAGGCGATCTGAATAATCCAAACGTGAAGCTCTACTGCGTGCAATAGCGTGAGTTCGTGGGAACGTGGGTTGTCGTCGCGCTCCCAGCTGATCGGCGCTTGCGCGAGTGCGCAAATTGCGTTCGGCGGAATTCGTCGAGCAGTCCGGCCGCCTTCAGCGGCAGCTGTCCGTTGTAGTCATGGATGTCGAGCATGCCGCCCTGCGTGCGTGCATCCGCAGACGCTTCGGCCTCGTAGACGATGGCGGTGATGCCTTGGACGTGCAGAACGCGAGCGAGCGTCAGCCCACCGAGCCCGGCGCCAATGATGGTGATGGGAGTCACCGTGCTTCCTTCGTCGCGAGCCCGTAGACGCGCTTCGGTGTGTATCTACTAGAAACTAACACGCAGCGTTGAGCACGTCGTCGCGCCGACGTATGCTGTTCCGGAAGATGCAGCGCACGGCGGCCTTCGTAGAGAGCGTTCTGATGCTCGTCGTACTCACCGCCTGCGGCGAGCGCGAGGCGCCCCAGCCTAGTGCTGGCGCGGGTGCCGGGGGCGCGGGCTCGGGGCTCGGCGCCGGAGCGGGTGGACCGCTCGACGGGCCCGTAAACGAATTCGGTTATTCGATCGTCGGCGGTGACGAGTACCCACCGCTCTTCCAGCGCGTGAAAGCTCAACCCTGTGAAGGGGTGCAGGTGGAGATTGGGGTGTGCGCTACGGACGCTGACTGCGGACTCGGGTTCGCCTGCGTGTGCGGAGTCACCGGGGTCGGGTTGTTCGGCAGTCAGTGCATGCCGGCCGAGTGTCGGTCGCAATCAGATTGCGACGGTGGTCGCTGCTTGGTGAGCGTCGGAAACCGAGCGAACGAGTGTTGCGAGTACGGAAAGCTCGGTCTGTTTTGTAGTCGCGCAGGGAGCACCTGTCAGGAGGGGTTCGACTGCCTGGGCAACGGCAGGGCGTGCGCCTACGACGTCGGCACCGACCGGTTTGCTTGCCAACCTTTCGGTTGCTCCTGCGGGAGCTGAAGCGGACCGAGGGCGAGGTCCACCCGCTCCCACACAGCCACATTCACGCGTTGCCCTGTCGGGAGGTTATGAGTTCGCCCATTCGAAGGCTTACTCATTTGGCGGCCATGCATCGACTTACGCTGAGGCCTGCGGCACGAGAAACGAGAGCCGAGTCACTCCGTTCAACGCCTAACGTCCGCCACCGCGG
>DASRXR010000615.1:0-3227 GCA_035687405.1 Polyangiales bacterium | reverse complement strand
TGCCCTGGGCTGAGCAATCGCTCCTTCGAAGCGGAGGACGGCACGTGGTACTTCAGTAACTGGATTTGGCCGGTCGCGGATACGCTCTTGTACGGTGCTCCGAAACACTGCGTGCTTCGCATTCAGCCGGATTCCGACCGCTTCGATCCGGAGTGGAGCTTCACGTATGCGGACGTCGCGGACGGCCGCGAGGGCGCGATGTTCACGTACCTTGCGGACGGGAAGGGTTTGGCTTCCATTTTTCACGACGAGAACATCGAACACGACGAGACCACGGATCCGTGGGATTACGCCGGCAGTCCGAACTGGGAGTTGTGGAACGTCGACATCGAAGCGCGAACGGGTTCGCCGGTCTCAGGCGTTCCGTTGAACACGGGTGCGTTCACGCCGGTGCAGGTCGACGAGCGTGCGTTCGTGATGATTCCAGACGAGGGTTGGGAGAACACGCAGCTCTACGAGGTGGACGGGGACGAGGCGACGCCGAAAGTCTCCATCCCCGGCTGGTCATACATGCTGCGTAAGCTGCGTTGAGTCGGAGCGGCGTTGATCCTCGCAAAGTACTGATCGCAGCGGCGGTCGGCGCCGACTGCCTTTTCTGAACCCGAGAAGCGATCACCAAGGTTCTGTTAACTGACATGCACCGTCCACGCAGCTGTGTAGGTCCGATAGCTTGCAATCGGCACTCTCCTCGCAACGCGGTAGACACTTCTCCGAGTCTTCGGCCACGCGCATTGGCACGAGCGACTCGTCGCACTGCCCAGCTCTCGGAGAACCATTCAATTTACCCGGCGCGATGTTCGAACGCGGAGTATCCACTTCCACGTAACGACATCGAATCCCCGTCGGCTCTTCGCCGACAGGCAGCTTCAGAGAGTCACGAACCCAATCGCAACCGTCCGTGCAGTCGCGCGTAGCGACCTCGAGCACACGGGGTGCCTTGTGTGCCGTATTTCGAAACGCCACCGAGAAATCGTGCAAGCAGTCACCGCAAGCGCTGCCCACATCGAACTTCCACTCGACCGCGACTTGAAGCTTTGTGTCTGAGATTTGCTTCACCGCCGGAGTCCAGAGCGACGACTCGCCAGCTTCGAGACCGCCGCCACCAAAACCGCAGCCAGCATGCCGGTTGATCAAATCGATCTTGGCAGTCGACGAATCAAAGTCCCAAGCCACGCAATCGAGCCCGACGTAGTCGACCGTCTCTCGACCAGTCAACAACGTGTTGCCCGAGCCCGAGCCCCCGCCGACTTGCATTCGTTCAACGCAAACTTCGCGATTTCCAAGCCTGGATTGCCCGTGTCGTCTCCACACGCCCAGAACAAAACGGCGCTGAACAGAAGCCCGAACGCGCGACTTGGGTGCACTCGATTCATTCTCCACTCCCCACGCCGATGTTACCCGGTTCGATCCTTGCTAGGTTGCGTGTCGACCACGCATCCCGAGGATCGATTGCTCTTCCGCTTGCTCCTAGGCGTGACATTTTCGCACGCGCTTCTCACGGCCAGCCCGACCCACGCCGACGACTGGCTCGCGGTCTGGCCCACCTGCTCCATCGTGGACGCCTCGCGGCCCACACTCTCACTGCTGTATCCCGCTCCCGGGCTACCGGCTGTCGTCCACGCCGGACAATCTTTGATCGCACGGCTCCGCACCCCGTCTGCGCTCACACCACCACCCGGCGTTCAACAAGAACGCGTGCTCGAGCGCTGGACCATCGAGCTGCGCGGCTCCGCGCTTCACGTCGGCGTCAACCTGAAAGAACGACACCGACACGTGCTGCCCGTGATCTCGATCCGACCGGATGCTGGCGACTCGCTCGTGTACCGCGTGCGAGTCGAGATTCCGGCGTACGTCGCTCCCGGCACGTACGCATTTTCGCTGCGCTCGCCGTTTGGAACTCGAAGCGCAGAGCGAGCGGTGCGCGTACTGCCGAACGGCGCGAGACCACGGGTCGTGCGCTTGCCCGCCGGGATGCTCCTGCCGCCAGCAGCTGCAGGCACCTGGCCGGCCGACATCTGGCTCTCAGGCGCCGCAGCCGAAGCGGAGGCGAGAAAAGGGGAGCCGCTCGTTGGAGAGCCGAGCGCAGTCGCACCCGCAGATCCCAACGACACCACAGCCGAACCCACGCCGCCCGACCTCACGCATGAAACGAGCGACCCTTCTCCGACGCTCCTCACGGAAGGCAGCTCGGTCGCCCTCCGCGTCGGCTCACAGCTCTGGGTTCGTAACGGCTGCCCCGACGACGTGGCGTTCGAGCGCGAAGTCGCCGCGGTGCTCGCGACCGAACACCTCTCGCGCACGCCCTTCGACGCGCGACACGCAGTTCCGCCGCCGCCAGCTGCAGCTCTGGCGTCGCCCGTTGCGATCCAAATCCAGCCCGACCGTGTAACCGTCGACAACGCGAACGCACAGACCGCGCGCGAGCTCTCGTTACTCCTGCCATTCGCGACCGGCGCAACGGCAGACGGCGGAACGCTCGCACTCCACCCTGCGAGCGAACCCAACGCCCGCCAACCGCTCGCGAAGCTCGCGCGCTGGAGCATCCCCGCGGGCGTCACAGCAACCCTCCAACTCGCCCCCGCCCGCGACGTGCGCGATCCGCTCGCGCTTCGCCCGCATACCGCGCGCAGCGGCCAGTCCGCACACGTCCGCGTCCTCGGAGCCGACCCACACGCGAAGGTCGCCTACACACTCGGCTTCTCACGCAGCGCGTACGCGTCGCCCGACCTCCCTACGAGCTTCAACGGCCCGCTCGCCTATCCCCTCCGCGCGCAAGTCTTCGAAACCGATGGCACCGGCCAAGTCGTACACGGGCCCTTGTGGGTAGAGCCGCACAGGCCCCCGAACTGTGCGATCGCGCGAAGCGGAAACGATACGAATCCCGCCGGAGGCCTAGCCCTCGCCCTGGTCGGCCTCGCGTTGCTTGTGCGCCGCCACCGCTCTGCTAAAAAGGCGCCCCCGAGCCAACCAGTGGAATAGACTGCGGCCCGAGCATCGTTGTGAGCACCAAACTAGTGGCCGGCATACGTATACCAACTGGGTCAATCCGGGCGCTCGCCTCGCTCGCATGCCTGTGGCTTTGCGCGTGCGAATCGACGCTGATCCCGAACACGCGCGTGGCAGACACGAGCGAAAACCGCGAAGTCGTCGAATTCGTTGAGAGATATCGCCAGGCCGTCGAGGCGCGCAACGTCTCGACGCTGTTATCGATGGCGTCGCTCAACTAC
>DASRXR010000614.1:0-4645 GCA_035687405.1 Polyangiales bacterium | reverse complement strand
ATCTGGGCCACTGATCGTCGGCCGCGCCGAAGTGTGTATCCCGAGTGGAGATCTCGCCGGCTACAGCGATGCAGAAGTCGATGCCATCTTCGCCCACGAGCTGGCGCACCTCGAGCGCCGCGACGGGCTCTGGTTTCCGCTGGTTGGTTTCGTCGAAGCGGTGCTTTGGATGCAACCGTTCAATCGTTGGGTTTCGACGCGCTTTCGCCAAAGTGCTGAGATGGCCTGTGACGACCGAGCGATAGAACTCACCGACGCGCCGATGGCGTTGGCTCGAGCGCTGACGCGCATGGCTGACACTGCGCTCGCCGTTCGCGGCCGCGTGCTGCTGCCCGCGATGGCGAGCCACGGCAGCGCGCACTTGGAACGCGTGCACCGTTTGGTTGTCGCCAGCACGAGCCGACGCAATGGCGGATCCCCGCGCGTCAGTCGGCTCCGCGACCGCTACACCGTTCTGCTGTGCCTGAGCGCTCTCGGCCTGGCCGTGCCGAGTGTCGGCGTGGAGACCGCGCGAGCGCGGCCCGCGCCGACACGGCCTCGTTCGGTCAAGTCCAACACCGCGGCTCCAGACGGCGCGCTCTACGACGTGACCATGACTGCACTCACGGCCGAGGCGCACCGGCTCGAAGACCAACTCGCCGCGGACGCCGATACCACTGATGTCTTTGGAGCGCGTGACGCGCAGCCCATCGAACTACGTCAGGCGCTCCGTCACGTACTCGAAACGCAAGCCTGGACCGAACATGTGTACGCGTCTGAGCTGCAGGCCTGGGAGCAGCGCGAGGGCGCTCGCGAACCTCCGTCGCCCGCTGGTCAGTAACTCAGCGCGATCGCGGATCCGCACTGCTTAGTCTAGCTGCCCGATCGATAACACTATGTCGTAGCGACGGCCTCGCCCCGGGAACCGTGAGGGACGGCTGCATCTAGAAGTCGTGCTCTTTCATTCATGGCGCTCAACGCGCTCAGCAACGGAGAACTCTGAATGTCTTCAACAAAGTTTGCCCGCCTCGTCGTCCACTCAGCCTTGGCCTTGACCTGCCAAGCTTGCGCTACGACAGCGGCTGCCAAACAGGTGCCGCAATCGCACCCGACCTCGCTCGCTGCCGCGAGCGAGATTCGTCGCGAGCTGCTCGTTAGCAAAGACCTCCCGGAGCTGCCCGGCTGGGAGTCGCGGCTATATCTGGTCGAATTTCCCGCCGGCGCACAGTCACTGGTTCATGAACATCCTGTGGCAGGTGTCGGCTACGTGCTCGACGGCTCCTTCGAATCGGCCTTTGGCGACGCGCCGGCGACCGTTGTGCACGCGGGGCATGGCTTCGTGGATCTGCCTCATGAACCACATCACTTTCGAAACCCGGATCCCTCACTCCCGCTGCGCTTCGTGATCGCCGGAACATTTCGCAAGGGAGATCCGCTCTTTCGTGCGCTGCCCCAATGACTCATGCGCTGCTGGCGCGCGCTGATAAAAGCCCGCGGTCACGCATGCGCGGCGGACAAGGCGCGCGGCGCAGTCAAGCGCTCGCACGAGCGAACCCGCCGCCGCGGGCTGAACGCGCCCTATCAACCCCTCGTGAAGGAGACCCATGCAACCGCTGACACCTCATCGCGCCTCTGTACTCAACGCTGTCATGTATCTTGCTCTCGATTGCAGACGTTGGTCACGCGTGGCATGGCGAGCCGCCTCGCTCACGGCGCTATTGGCCATATATACTCTTGGCTGCAATGAGCGCTCTGACCTCGTCAGTCCGGCGGCAGCGGCCACGCATGCGCCCGTGAGCTTGAGCAGCAGTGCTGCGCCGCTGCGAGCTGCTGGCGAACTCGAGCAAGGCGCGCTGGTGCCGGACCTCCCGTTTGTTCTGCAGGACGGCTTTCAGCTGCTGCTTCGCGGGCTGAAGGGCAAATTGATTGCGGTCTACTTTTGTCCCGGGGTCGACGACCCGGAGTGCGTGCGCGAGACCGAAGGTCTCCGTGATCGCTGGCCCGAGCTACAGGAGAAACAGCATGTGACGATCGTAGGCGTCTCGCCGCAAGACGCCGTCTTGCAACGAAACTTCATCGCTCAGCACAAGCTGCCGTTCGATCTCACAGCCGACGTTGACGGACATATGGCGACGGCTTTCGGTGTGCCCACACGCGGCCCGTACACTCCTCGAGTTTTCCTGATTGGAAAAGATAATCGCATTCGAGCGGTCTGGCGCGCGACAAATCCCGAAGCGCACGTGGAGCAGATCCTCGCCGCTGCCAATGAGTGAAGCTAGTCAGCGATTCGGGCGCGGCGGTTGAGCGCTCATTGCAGCCCTACGCAGCTCACTGCTGCTCGTGCCGGGACCCGAGCTGACTAGAAACGCTCCGCGCCGCCGGTCAAACTCTGCCTCGAGATTCCGGGCTTTCCGAACGACGAACCTAGAGCGATCTCGATCACTTAGGGTAGCGGCAACCACGCATATCCTGATCCACACCCCTCAACGGCGCGCGCGCTTGGTTTCAAGCCGCAGCGCGACCCAGTGCTTCAGCGCGGCTGATCACGTGCACGGGCTTCCGAAGTGGACTCAAGATGCGCGGCATCGCCGCGTCCCAGCGGTCGCTCAGCTGCAGCGCGCGAAGCTGCAAGATCTCGTTTCCGCTCTGATGCTTCCAACGTGCGCCGCAGCGCTTCATGCGAACGCTCACGAGAGATTTGCAGGTCGCTTCGACAGCGCCGCTGCCGATCGCTTGCCGTGTGATCGTGACGCAGCCTGTGCCCCGGGAGAAGGATGTGTCCTTGATCACTGCTTGCCGCAATCGAATGTTACCTGCGCATCACGTCGTGATTGCCCGGGAGGGCAACTGTGTTTTTGAGCAGTTACGAAGGAACGACGGCGCGTTTGAACGAAGACATGTTTTCCTATTGTGCGCCCGTGCATGGACCCAATCCGTTCGGCGAATTGGCTGAGGGCACGGTCGCGGACGAGGGTCCGCCGCAACTCGAGCGGAAGGTCGAAAATCTGGAGAGGCTCGTCGCGGAGCATGCGCTGCGCGCGCCGCCTCCGGTCTCTTCATTGAACCTCGGAGCGCGTTGACACTCGTTAGTGGTTCGGCGTTAGACTTACGAAACCTCTGGTTCGGCAGTACAGTCGCCTATGTTCCGACGCGGCATCGCACCCGTTCGTGCAGCCTTGCGCGTCGGCGGGGTTGCGCTGTTGTTGCTCGGTGCGTGTCGCACATCCCAGCCGTTGCCGGCGGAGCTGTTGGATGCGACTACCCGTCCGCCGCCCATCGACTCAGGCGCTCCCTTGGATGCTGCCGTCGAGCTACCCGCCACAGACAGTAGCACTGACGCAGCTACGAGCGACCATGAGGCGGGTGTTCAACCAGTCGACGCCGTCATTTGCGATGGATCGGATGAGCCGCGGCTCGCGAGGGTCAATACGCCTTCGTCGCGTGCGTGGCGTGGAACTGCATTCCTGGGTTGGTTCCCACTGTTGTATATCACCGGCAACTGCGACGCGTTCGTCGCCGCCGATTCATCGTCGGACTTGCGACAGCTTCATCTTTCGGATGCTGACATCAAAGTGCTTGCCAAGGAGCTGCGGGTTCGCGATTGGGGCAGCGTTCCTCTCAACTATTGCAACAATCAAATCGACGGTGACGGGCGCGTGTATCTCGCGGGCAAACGCCGAATAACGGAGCGGGCGTGCACGGGTCCATCGGCACCGGAGTGGTTCGTTTCTCTTCGATGGAGTGATGAGATTAAAGCACTCTATGCGCGCGCTGCTCAAGTCAAAGGCCCCGTTTGGTACACATTGGGAGTTTCCGATTTCAACGAAGGTATCGCTCCTGCATTTCGGAATGCAGAGGTCTGGCCTTTCGGTAATCCGTCAGCTGTAGCTTCGAACGATCTCAAGCAGGAGCCGCCGGTGAACTTCGCGCGGCAGAGGATGGCGGAATACCTACGCGGACTACGTAGCGAGTGGCTACTTGGGGATCTCGGTGTCAAAGCGACGACTTTCGTGCCTGTGCTAGGCGAAGATGGTGTGAAGTACGAGCTCCGGGTGCGAGACGCGACTCCGATCGACGACGATGCGGGTGTACCGCTGATGCCAGTACAGTTTTGAGCCGGACATAGCGTCGCGAAGCGTGCACCGTGAGTCTCGACGCAAATATCCGACGATGGTCGTTCACTCGGACGGGTGCGCCTTCCCTGATGAGGCCAAGAAGCTCGATTCAGAGCTCAAGGGCGCGCTCGCTGTTCAAAGGCAGACGGTACGGCTCATTGGCCGGGCCGGTGCCCACGGTTCAAACCGAACCGAACTCGTGAGGGCGGAAGCACCGCACAGTCACCGAACAGCCTGCACGATCAGCATTCAGCGTGGACTACCGGACTACCATCGAACTGCCGCGATGAGCACGGTGAATGCGACCCGCAGAGTCGGATGCTTCGGACCGTTGTTCATCTCGACTTCTGTGATTCGCTTCCCGCATCTTCGTCTTTGTGACCATCGGAACAGTCGGAAGGACAGTTGCAAGCGTTCTCAGCGGCACCGCAAACACCGTCGCCGCAGCTGATGCAGACGAAACCACTGATTGCAAAGCCCGGGGAATCAACACAGTCTATCGACGCTCGAGTCAATCCAGGACAGCACAGGGCACAACTGTCCTTGCCATC
>DASRXR010000613.1:0-5880 GCA_035687405.1 Polyangiales bacterium | reverse complement strand
GTGTAACGGCTCGAACGTGTGCAGCGGTGGACGCTGCGTCGCGTGTCGTGTGCCGAGCGACTGCGAAGCGGATCCCGGCGTCTGCAAAGTGAAGGGTTGTTCAGCGGCGGGCGCGTGCGCTCCGGCGAATGCGGACGATGGCAGCACGTGTAACGGCTCGAACGTGTGCAGCGGTGGACGCTGCGTCGCGTGTCGTGTGCCGAGCGACTGCGACGACGATCCGGGCGTCTGCAAAGTGAAGGGTTGTTCGGCGACCGGCACGTGTGCTCCGGCGAACGCGGGCAATGGAACGGATTGCAGGACGGCGAGCGGGCCCGGTGTTTGTCAGGGTGGAACGTGCATCGGTTGCTCGACGAACACCGATTGCGCGCGGCTCAGTCCGACGAAGCCGTTTTGCTCGAGCTCGGGTACGTGCGTCGGATGCACGAGTGCGAGCCAGTGTGATGCGCCGACCTGCCACACGCCGACATGCAGCAACGGCGTCTGCGGCGACACGATCGACGCGTGGGCATCGTGCGGCTCCAATCGCGTGTGCGATGCGAATGGCGTGTGCGGCGCGAGCTGCCCGAACGGGCACATCGACAGCGGTGAGGAATGCGAGATGGGTGTCGGCGGCTGGAGCTCGCTAAACTGCGAGGCCGCGTCCTGCCAGCGTTCGTATTATCGAACGTGCAGCGCGAACGGGTCGTGCAAGGAAGGTTCGTGCGGAGTCACCGGTGGCGTGTGCGCCGGGGGCTGCACCACAGCCGACAATTGTCCGCTCGCGCCCGAGGGATCGACGGTTGCTTGTTACGCAAACTTCTGCGCGTTGGTCTGCAACTCCGATAGCGAATGTCCGAACGGCCTGCATTGCGAGTCGGATCCGAACCCGGATGGCTTCAATCCGAAGTCGGGTGCGTGCGTCTCCTCGAATTGCTGCACGCCCGACTTTGGTTGCGCCGGATGTTGGTTCCCATCCGGCGTGTGAGTGGATCAACCCGCGTCGTCGCTGCCGCCGTCAGCTTCCTCGAGCGGCGCGGCGCACGCCTTTGGTGATGGCACCATGATCAACCCGCCGACGAACGGGATCGCGCTCAACATGCTCGCGGCTTCGCCGTTCTCGACGCAGCCGCGACCGAACAACGCGCCGTCTAGGCCGCATTGCTGGCTCTCGGTGCAGCAGCCACTCATCATGTCGCCCGCAGCTCCACCCGCGAGTGCGGCGAGCGCACCGAGGTTCACGCCCGGGCAACGCACGTCGGCCATCGCCGGCGGCTCGCAGGCGTCGGCTCCGCTCATCGTCGAACCGCACTGCCCCGTCGCTTCGTCCGCACAGCACGCGACCGGCGTCGGAACTCCCGGAATACCCAACGCCGCGAGCGCATTTTGCGGGGCGGCGCAGCGCTTGGAACCGCACGCGACCGTCGGCGCCGTCGAGCCAGCCGCACCACCGCTGCCGCCTCGGCCCGCGCTCGCACGCCCGGCTGCCCCGGCATCGCGGTCGTCGTCCTCGTCGTCGTCTTTGCCGCGATGGGTGCCGCAGCCGCTAGCGGCGACGAGCAAGGCCACCACTGCGACCCTCAGAGCCGTCCAAAAAACGGCCCTGACCAGGGGCGAGAAACGAAAGGGTGCAGCGGTACTTTCTCCAAGCATTCTCATGACTTCTAAGACTCCCGACAGACTGTAGCCACTTCAGAGGTTGAGTCGCCTTCGTAGTTGGTGCGCGCCGCCGTTAGAAATGGCTCGCCCGATCCATCGACTTTGGCCGGCGATAGCCTGAGGTAGGGCACATTCGCACCCTCGCCAAACGGCTCCAATCAGGGCAGCGTGAAAAAATGGCGTCCAGCTGCGTGATTCGTCATAACCATGGGATGCGAAGGCTCGGACTCTCCGTGCTCCTGCTCACAGGGTGGTGCTTCGGAGATTCGCTCGCGTTCGAACCCGACCTGGCGCGCGCGCAGGAGGCCCGCACGACGCAAGCGCCTTCTACCGGCGTTCTGCGCGCACGCGGCAAGACTGCGAAGCTGATCGACACGGATCGCCGCTCCGAGCGGCAGGCGCCGCCCGAGCCGCCGCTGCCGATCGAGCTGAACGCGGGTGTGATCTCGCGCGCTGCACTGCAAGCCGAGCTCGCATCGGGCATCGGCCGGTTCCTGCAGCAAGTGCGCGCCGAACCGACCGTCGCACGCGGCCGCTTCCTCGGCTGGCGTGTGACCTCGTTGTTCGCGAACCGCGCCGACATTCACGTGCAAGTGTTGCGGACCGGCGACACCGTGACGCGCGTCAACGGCCAATCGATCGAGCGGCCCGAGCAGTTCAAAGCGCTGTGGGACGGGATGGCGAGTGCGACTGAGTTGGTCCTCGACATCCAGCGCGAAGGTCGCAATAGCCGGTTGCGTTACACGATCGGTCCGTGACCGCTACTCGCTCAAAATCCGCGTGATGCGTACGCCGAGCTCGCCTTCGACATCGACGAGCTCACCTTCCGCAATCGGCTGATTGGCCGCTCGCAGCGTCACCGCTTCACCGATGCGCCTGCCCGCGACGAGCACATCGCCCGGCCGCACGCGCTCGAGCTCATCGAGACGCAGCTGAAAACGCGCGATCTCGAGCGCCACTTCGATCGGCGCGTCGCGCGCCAAATCCAGCGTCCGCGCACCTTCCAGCGTCTCGCTCACAGCCTCGCGATCGCTCGGTGATTCGCTGCCTTCGTCGGAAATTCTGCGGCCAGACGTCATGCCTGTTTCCGGACTACACGCAATCGTTTCTACTTCCAAGCGTCGCCCGCGAAGCCTGCAACGCAGTGAGGTCGCGCTCCCGAGCACGCGCACGTCGACAGCGCCCTGAAACTCGGTGTTCGCGCTTTCTCGCCACAGCCCGGTACTCTGCAGTACCAGCACGTCACCCGCGTGGAGCGTGCGAAGTGTCGCGAGATTGAGCCGCGCAGCGCCCGCATCGGCCCACAGCGTGAGGGTGATCCCCGACAACAATCGGCGTCGTGCGCGCAGATCGCGCAGATCGCTCAACAGCATCGACGGCACGTACAGCTGCACCACTGCCGCTTCACCGCGACTGACGATTCGGATAGCGAGCTTCATGAGTGTCGCGCCTGACCGCAGCGGAGGTCCGACCTGCAGCATCTGCAAGCGAAAGCGGGAGCCCGCGGCCGCACACGCCCGCGCGACGAGATAGGCGAGCGCTCCGAGCCCGAGCTCGTCGATCGGCGTTCCAGCCGACAGCATCCCGAGCGCACCCTCGCCTCCGAGTGTGCGGTCGATCAAGAACTCGCAAAGCCCGAACGGCAGTTCGAGCCAGACACTGTGCTCGGCCGCCACGCCGGACAAGTCCGCGAGCGTGAGCTCGATCCAGACCGCTCGCGTGCGTGCGGCGACGTCACTACCCGTACACGAACTCGGCACGCCGACTGAGCACGACAGCGACAGACCGAGCAGCACTTCTGCTGCGCGTTGCGCAAGTACGAGGTCCGTGTCCGAGAACAGCGAGTGGAGCTGCGACATCGCGCGGATCTGGGTTCGCGCGAGCTTTGGCAGCCTTTCGAAGGGGTAGGGCGAGTACATCGCACGCAACAGAAGTGCGCACGATAGCGCAGCTGCGACGCCATGAAAGCGACAGCTCCTCCGCTTCTGGTAATATCGGGGCCGTGACAGATCCTTTGATCGGTAAAGCCGTAGATAGCGGCGAGTACGTCATCCTCGACCGCATCGGTACCGGTGGGATGGGTTCGGTTTACAAGGCCGAGCAGCCCAGCATGAATCGGTTGGTCGCGGTGAAAGTGCTCCACTCGCGCTTCGCCACGCGCGATGACCTCGTCGCTCGATTTCGTCGTGAAGCGCGGGCGATGAGCCAGCTAGCGCACCCCAACACCGCGCGCGTCTATAAGTACGGCGCGCTCGACGACGGCTCGGTCTACTTCGTGATGGACTACCTCGAGGGGCGCAACCTGGCCCATGAGGTCCGCCAAAAAGGCCCGATGGAGGCCGAGCGCGCGGTGAAGATCATGATCCAAGTCTGCGGCGCGCTCGAAGAGGCGCATCGCGCGGGCATCGTGCATCGCGATCTGAAGCCCGAAAACGTGTTTTTGACGGCGCAGGGCGGCACGGAAGATTTTCCAAAGGTGCTCGACTTCGGCCTGGCGAAGATGAGCGAAAAGCAGATGGGCCGCGGGTCGATGATGTTCACCCAGCAGGGCATGGTGTTTGGCACGCCCGAGTTCATGAGCCCGGAGCAAGCGCAGGGCGAAGAGCTCGACCGCCGCAGCGACATCTATTCGCTCGCGCTGATTCTGTACGAGCTGATGACGGGTCAGCTGCCGTTCGAGGCGAAGACCCCGCTCGACATGATGAAGGCGCACGTGAAGGACCCGCCGATTCCGATCTCGCAGCGCGTCCCCGGGCTGAAGTTTTCGGCCGAGCTCGAGGCCACGATCTTGAAGGCACTCGCCAAGAAGCCGGACGATCGCTACGCGACGGCGTCGGACTTCGCGGAAGCCCTGCGCGGCTGTCTTCGCGAGTCCGCAGAACCCGTCTCGATTGGGGCACCGCCGCTCGCGTCCTCGGCGTCGCTCTCTGGGGGGGCGCTTTCGGGCGGCGGCGCGGCCGCGGTCTCGCCGGCCGTCCGTTCGGATACACACGTCACGGCGGTCCCGAGCTCGCGCACCCCGTCGCTCATGCTCGGCCTCATCATCGGTATCGGGTTCGCGACGGCCTGCTACTTTATTTTCGGGCAGTTCTTGCGCTGAGAGCGGCGCGCTCGCCAGCGCCTGGGGCGTCCCCGCCCGCGGTCTCTCCCGCTTGACGCATCCGGGCCTTTCCTACACGATGCGCGCGAATCCGGCATGCCTTGCGGGCGCTGGCACGCTGAACCTAGTGACCACTGTTTCGTGCTTCCGTTGAAGTGCGTTTTGGCGTTCGCGTGACCACCTGCATGTGTCGACTGACCCGATGAGTAGCGCGGCCGTCAATCCTGGCTTCTTGCCCACGTTTCGTGACCTCGTCGCGCTGACGAAGCCGCGCGTGTCGACGCTCGTGCTGGCGACCGCAGCCTGTGGCATCGGCTTTGCGCCGGGCACGATCTCGGCCGGCTCGGTGGTGTGGATGCTGCTCGGCACCCTGCTGTGCGTGGGCTCGGCGAACGCACTGAACTGCTTCCTCGAGCGCGATCTCGACAAGCGCATGCTTCGCACCCAGGACCGCCCGCTACCGGCTGGCCGGCTCGGTGCAAACCTGGCGCTCGGGTTTGGACTGTTTTTGGGCGTCGCGTCGATTCCCGTGCTCGCGTTCGGCACGAACTTCGTGACCGGGATGCTCGGTTTGCTCGCGCTCGCGAGCTATGTGGTCATCTACACGCCGATGAAGACGCAGAGCCCCTACGCACTGATCGTCGGGGCGATCCCGGGCGCGCTGCCTCCACTGATGGGTTATGCAGCGGTCACTGGGCACATCGCGCCGAAGGGCTTGCTGCTCTTCGCGCTCTCGTTCTTGTGGCAGATCCCGCACGTCATCGGCCTCGCGGCGTATCGGCGTGAGGAGTACGTGGCAGCCGGCATCAAAGTGGTGCCGGCCGTGTACGCTCCACCGGTCGTACGCATGTACGCGGTCTGTGCCGGGCTCGTTCTGCTCGCAGTTTCGACGATTCCAGTCTGGGTCGGTTGGGCCGGGCGCAACTATTTGATCGTCGCGTCGGTGCTCGGAGCGGCGTACGTCGGTGCGGCACTGCGCGGGCCGAAGAACGCTTCGCTCGCGGTTTGGGGCCGGCGATTGTTTTTGGTCTCGCTGGTGTATCTGCCGCTGTTGTTTGCTGCGCTGTTGTTCGATGGGCGGACTTGAGATGTGGCCCTCGACGGAGGCCACCGGTCCGAGCTCACGCGCATCGGCGACCCCG
>DASRXR010000612.1:0-6365 GCA_035687405.1 Polyangiales bacterium | reverse complement strand
CTCGAGTCTCGCTGCGCTGCTACTCGCTTACGTCGTCGGAATGGCCGCGCTCGCAACGCTATGGCCGTTCGACTTTCGATTTCGATTCCCTCGCTGGGTCCTCGAGACGTCACCCTCCGACGTGGCGTTGAACCTCGGGCTCCTGTTGCCGGCAGGGTTTCTGTGGCGACTCGCGCGGCCGAAGGCCATCTTGCCGTCGAACCTCGACGTGCTCGGACTCGGCTTCTTACTGTCCGGGCTGCTCGAAGGGCTGCAGATGTTTTTGCCGCGCTGCGCGAGCCCGACCGACATCTTGATGAACGGCCTCGGCGCGTGGGCTGGAGCAGCCTTGTACTCGCGGCTCGATCGCAGCTGGGTCGATCGCATCTGCCTCGCGTTGCCGCTGACCAAGGTTTTGTACCTGACCGTGCCGCTCATCGGTTTGCAGGCGATCGCGGCGAGGGGTCGCTACGCAGCTGCAGGGACGTTGATTCCGATCGCTGCGTTCAGCGCTTCGATCGCAGCGGAGATCTATCGAAAGCGTGCGGGCGCAGCTCCGGCCGCGAGTCACTTCGTCCTGTCGTTTGCGGCGCTGTTCAATCTCGCCGCGTTGCCGCTGTGGACGCGCATGCCGCGCCAGGCAGTCGTGCTCGTGCCGGTGACCATCGCATTTGCGTGGCTTGCGCTTCGCATCGCACCGAAGCTTCCGCCCGGTGAGCGACGCATCGAACAGATCGCCTTGCGCCGCGCGCTGCCTTCGCTCGGCGCGTTCTTGGTGTTGATCGCGCTGCCGCGCTTCGCCGGCGATCTCGGTGAGCTCGCCGGATCGGCGGCCGGCATGTACGTGCTTCGCGATGCAGCGGCGTTCAGTGTGCTCGGGTATGTGTTCAGTCAGCTGCACGGTCGTGGTCGGTTCGGTCCGCGCGCCGAGTCGCGTGCAGTCGTGCTCGCGCTCGTGACCACCGCGTTGTTCGGTGCGGTTCGTTCGTGGGAGCTCGCGAGCGAACTGCCGGAGCTCGCGATGTTGGTCGCAGCTGGGACACTCGGCGCTGCGATCCACCGCGCCGAGGTCACCGTGATACGCGCGCTTCGAGGTTTGCGGAGCGATCGTCCTTCGGGCCAGCCCACCGTCACCACAACGGTGACATCTGTTTGAGGCCGCTGTCTCGAGTCCTCTAACTCATTGAGATCACTTGGGGGACTTGGCAGGTGGCGCGATCTGTCGCAGGCTCGGCGCAGCTGTAGGTGGTTTTTGCACACTGCGTCGGAATTTATCCGACCGAAGATCCGCCCGAGACGCCACCTATCGAATCAAGCGGCCGGCCTGCCCGGGTCGGAACCGCGCGCCGCGGTGCATCGAACTTCTCGCTGCATCGAGGCTCAGAGGGGCGCAACCGGATTTGGGCATGCTGAGCAACCAGGAGAGAGGCGTTATGTCGGACACCACCACGTCGGCTGCAGAGTCACAGCAGACTGCGAAACCCTCGAAGCGTCTGTGGGCCATTTGCCGCAACGCGGAACGCACTGAGATCGCGCGGGCCTTGATCGAGAACGGCCACAACCGCACCCACGCAGCTGCTGCGCTGGGTATCTCGCGGCGAACGCTGTTGAACAAGATCAAGCAATACGGCCTCACGCGCGCGATCTGCCGTCAGCTTGCAGGCGATGTTTTGCCGCAGCCGCCGGTCGTCGCGCAGCCGACCAGCGTTCAGAACTGAACTCGCTTATCGGTCGCCACCCGAACTGCCTACGGGCATTCGGGTGTGCGCGCCGCCCATCCGACTCGCGAGGCGTTCGGATGTCGGCGCCAGCACTCGAAGCGCTTCTGCGCTCGAGTGAGCTCACCGGCGCGAGTGCGATCGCAGCGTTCACGTTGCGATCGAAGGCACTCGCGTCGAGCTCGGTGCTGGCGCAGCGGGTAGAGAGAACAGTCACATTGGGTTGACCGCCCGACGTGGCTCGCTACGCGTGCGTTCAACGACGCAATCGGCTCGCGCTGGAGTGGACCCGCAGCTTCGCGCTTGCTAGGTACCGCCACCTGCATGGGCTACGCGACGTTGCGCGACTGCGTCGAGGATCTCGAACGCCACGGTCACTTGGTTCGGATCGACGCTGAAGTCGATCCGCACCTCGAGCTCGCGGAGATCCAACGCCGCGCATATGCGGCCGGCGCGCCCGCACTCTATTTCTCGCGCGTCAAAGGCACGACGTTCCCCGTCCTCGGGAACTTGTTCGGCACGTTGCCTCGCGCTCGCTTCGTCTTCCGCGACGCGCTCGCGAGCGTCCAGAAGTTGATCGAGCTCAAAGCCGATCCATCGCGGCCGCTGCGCCAGCCACTCCGCTACCTCGGCGTGCCTTGGACCGCGTGGACGATGCTTCCCAAGCGCGCCTGGGGTGCAGCGCCCGTGCTGGCGAATCAAACTCAGATCCGCGCGCTGCCTCAAGTCGTGTGCTGGCCCGACGACGGCGGCGCGTTCGTCACGCTGCCTCAGGTCTACACCGAGCATCCCGATGCGCCGGGCCACATGCGTTCGAACCTCGGCATGTACCGGATTCAGCTCTCCGGTGGCCGCTATCAACCCGACTCCGAGATCGGACTGCACTACCAGCTGCATCGCGGGATCGGCGTGCATCACACGGCCGCGCTCCGCCGCTCCGAGCGGCTGCCGGTCCACGTCTACATCGGTGGGCCACCATCGCTCGCGCTCGCTGCCGTGATGCCGCTGCCCGAAGGTCTGCCCGAGCTGCTGTTCGCGGGCGCGCTGAGCCGGCGCGGCATGCGCCTCGCGCACTCGCCCGATCATCCGTTGCCGCTGCTCGCCGACGCGGACTTTTGCATCACCGGTTATATCGAACCGGGGCGCACGTTGCCCGAAGGACCGTTCGGCGATCACCTCGGCTACTACAGCCTCGCGCACGAGTTCCCCGTGCTGCGGGTCGAGCGCGTGTACCACCGCACCGGCGCGATCTGGCCGTTCACGGTCGTCGGCCGGCCGCCGCAGGAAGACACGACGTTCGGCGCGTTGATCCACGAGATCACCGGGCCAATCGTGCCGACGTTGATTCCGGGGCTGCGCGCCGTGAACGCAGTCGACGCCGCCGGCGTGCACCCGCTGCTGCTCGCGATTGGAAGTGAGCGCTACGCGCCGTATTCGAGCGACACGAGCCCGGCCGAGCTGCTGACGCAAGCGAACGCGATCCTCGGTCTCAACCAGATGTCGCTCGCGAAGGTACTGCTGATCGTCGATCAGGCAGATGACCCCGAGCTCGATATTCACGACATCGCCGCGTTCCTGCGCCACCTGCTCGAGCGCTTCGATCCGCGTCGCGATCTCCACTTCCAAACCGAGACCACGATCGACACGCTCGACTACAGCGGCCAAGGGCTGCATCGCGGATCGAAGCTCGTGATCGCAGCGCGCGGACCGAAGCGGCGTGAGTTACCCGGCGAGCCGCCGCGCGGGGTGCGTTTGCCGGACGGCTTCAGCGATCCTCGCGTCTGTCTGCCGGGTGTGCTCGCGGTTCGTGGGCCGGCATATTCTGCCGGTGCGGACGGTTACGACGCCGCGGTCGAGTCGTGGGCCTCGCAGCTGTCGGCTGCGGATCCGCTGAGCGCGTTTCCGTGGATCGTCGTGTGCGACGACAGCGAGTTTTGCGCCCGCACGCTCGACAACTTCTTGTGGGTCACGTTCACGCGCGTGAATCCCGCGGTCGACGTGCATGGCGTCGGAAGCGCAGTGCGGCACAAGCACTGGGGCGCGACTGGATCGCTCGTGATCGATGCGCGGCGAAAGCCGGGCCACGCTCCGCCGCTCGAACCGGACGCGCGCGTGAGTGCACGCGTCGATGCGCTCGCAGCGCGCGGCGGCCCGCTTCACGGAATTCTCTGAGCGGTCAGGCCGGATTCGGGCGCGTTCGAATCGGATACGAACCGAGCAGCTTGAAAAACACCGTGTGCTGTTCGACGCCGCTCACGGCCGTCCTCACTTTTGGATCGGCCGCATTGCCTTCGAAGTCGACGTAGAACAAGTACTCCCACGGCGTCTCCGGCCGCGGGCGCGACTCGAGCTTCGTCAGATTCAGCTCGTGATCGGCTAAGATGCTCAAGCAACGCACCAGCGCCCCGCGCTCGTGCCGCGTCGTGAAGATCAAGCTCGTCTTGCACGGCTCGGTCAACGCATACGTCACCGGCTGGCGCGAGACAACGACGAACCGCGTGTAGTTGTGCTCTTGATTGTTGATGCCGCGCTTCAAGATCGACAAGCCGTACAGCGACGCGGCGCGCTCGCTCGCGACAGCTGCTTGCGACGGATCGGCTTCGTCTCGCACTTTCGTCACGGACATCGCCGTGTCCGTGAACGCTTGAACCGCGCAGTCGCGCAAGCTCGCCAGGAACACGCTGCATTGCGCGAGCGCTTGCGGATGCGAGAACACGCGCCGAATCTGGCCTACGTCGCTGCCGGGCAAGCCGACCAGACAATGCTGCACGCGCAGCACTTCCTCGCCGATGATGTGCAGGTCCATCCGCGCGAGCAGGTCGTACGCTTCGTTGATCGAGCCCGCCGTCGTGTTCTCGATCGGCTGCATCGCATATTCGATGTCGCCTCGCGCGACCGCAGTGAGTAGCTCGGCAAAGCTGTCGTAGCCGCGCGTCTTCAACCTGCTGCCAACAGCGGCGAAGTAGTTCTCGGCTGCGATCTGGCTGTACGCGCCGTCGGTGCCTTGATAACCGACCAGAACAGGTGTCGTCTCTAGACTCACTCGCTCGCTCCCAGCCGCGTCCGCCGCGCGCTGCAGACATCGCACAGAACTGCCGGCGCTGCCAGCTGCAGCTCGTCGCGCGCACCGGTCGCTGCCTGACGTGCCGAGCGTGTTCGTGGCTCAGAACCTGACTTCGATCGTCCTGTCTTGGTAGCGGTGAGGCGTGACTTGAGCTGCTAGACTTCCCTCGGGCAACTTCCGGAGCCAGGAGGGCGCGTGGTTAACCTCGAAAAACTCTGGGCCGAACCGCGACACGTAGTCGTGATCGCAGGCGGTGCCGTGAGCGGATCCGAAGCCGCTGCGGTGTGCGCCGAACGCGGCATCCTCGCGATCGTGTTCGAGCAGAATCACCGGCCCTACGGCAAGATCGAAGACGGCCTGCCGCGCTGGCACGACAAGCTGCGCAGCAAAGAATACGCGCTGATCAACGAGAACCTCGACCGGTCTCAAATCCTCTACGTCCCGAGGACGTTGATCGGGCGCGACATTCCGTTCGAAGAGTTGCACGCGCAGCCCGGCGTGTCGGCCGTGTTGCTCGCGAATGGCGCGTGGCGCGATCGGCCGCTCGGGCTCGAAGACGTGGATCGCTACGTCGATCGCGGACTCGTCTACCAGAACCCGTTCGTATACTGGTTCAATCACAGTGACGACCGCAGTTACGACGGGCCGCAATATCGCGTCGCGGACGATGCGATCGTGGTCGGGGGTGGGCTCGCATCGATCGACGTGATCAAGATCTTGAACCTCGAGCTGTATCGCAATGCGCTCGCGGAGCGCGGCATTCACGTCTCGATGGTCGACCTCGAGCACCTCGGGATTCCGAAGACGCTGCAGCAGCACAAGCTCGATCAGGCGCAGCTCGGGATCGCAGGCGCGACCTTGTATTACCGGCGCCGCGTGCGCGACATGCCGATTGCGTTTCCGAGAGACCAGACGCCGGAGCAGCGTGCGAAGACCGAGCTCGTTCGCGAAAAGATGGTCGGCATTCTCGCGCAGAAATACCTCGTGCGCGTCCGTGATTGTCACGCGGCAGTCGCGCCCGTGATCGAGGGCGAGCGGCTCGCCGGCCTGCGCTTCCGCAAGACTGAGCAGCGCGATGGCAAGCTGGTCGAGATTGCCGGCAGCGACTACGACGTGCGCGCACCGCTGATCGTGAGCTCGATCGGCAGCGTGCCGGAGCCGATGCCGGGTGTGCCCACGCGCGGCGAGTTGTACGACTACACGGATTGGAATACTGGAGCGCTGCGCGGGTTGCGCGGCGTCTACGGTCTCGGAAACGTGCTGACTGGCAAGGGCAACATCAAAGACAGCCGCGATAACGCGCGCGAAGTGTCGCAGCGAACGATCGAAGGTTATCTCGGAATCGGGTCGATGCCGCCGGAGCACGTGCTCGATGAAACGCACGAGCAGCGAAGATTGGCGGCGGAGCGCGTGATCGATGACGCCGTCCGCGTCACGCCCGCGACGCCGGAGCAAATTCGGCTGATCGTCGAGCGGGTTCAGGCGCGCTGGCGCGAGGTTGGATACACGGGGGATTATTCGGCGTGGGTCGCGGCCCATCCGCCGAGCTGACGCCGCAATGGGAATTCAGGTCGGGCAGGTCTTGAGGCAGTCCGCGGTTGCTG
>DASRXR010000611.1:0-5383 GCA_035687405.1 Polyangiales bacterium | reverse complement strand
CCGGAGAAGGCGGCGGAGCGGCTCGAGAAGGTCGTCGAAGTCGACCCGAGCCACATCCAGGCGTACACGGGCCTCGAGCGAATCTACCAGGGCTCACGCAAGTGGCCCGAGCTGGTCGCGACCTACGAGCGGCACGTCGACTCGACGTCCGATCGCGCCGAAAAGGCGGAGATTCACGAGCGTATCGGTGCGGTCTACCGCGACGAGATCAAAGACGTCGATCGCGCGATCGACAGCTACCTGAACGTCACGGGGATCGACGCGTCGAACAAGAGTGCGTTGCGCGCGCTCGCATCGCTCTACGAGCAGCGTGGCGATCACAGCCTCGCGCTCGACGTGATGGAGAAGTTGAGCGGGTCGGTCGACGACCAAGCCGAACGTGTCGCGCTCTTGTTCCGCATGGGCAAGTTGCTCGACAAGGATCTGGGCGACCGCGTCGGTGCGATCGAGCAGTTCCACAAGGCGATCGAGCTCGACCAAAAGCACCTGCCGTCGCTCGAAGCGATGCGGGCGATCCACATCGAGGGCGGCGACTTCTTGTCCGCTGCTCGCGTGCTCGAGCGCATCGTCGACATCGAGAGCAACGCGCGGCGTGGCGCGCAGTATCGCGTCGAGCTCGGTCGCTTGTACGAGGATCAGCTCGAAGAGCACGACAAGGCCGTCGCGAGCTTCGAAGCCGCACGCCAGCTCGATCCGGACAACGCCGATGCCGCGCTGCCACTCGTCTACGAGTACGCGGCGAAGCAACGTTGGAAGGAGGCCGAGCCGCTCCTGCAGATGCTCGTGCGTTCGGCCGCGGTGCGCGAAGGCAATCAGCAACAGAAGTTGTGGCGCTTGTACGGCGACACGGCCGAGCAGCTGAACGACGACGACACGGCGATCAAGGCGTACGCGAAAGCGTTCGAGCTCGACGCTTCAGACTTGCTCGCGCTCAAGGGCCTCGCTGGGGCGTACTACCGCAGCAAGGATTGGGACAACGCGTACAAGTACTATCAAATGGTGCTGGTACAGCACCGGGACGAGCTCAGCTCGCCCGAGACTACGGACACCTGCTACCGGCTCGGCGTCGTAAAGCGCGAACAGGGCGAGCGGAACAAAGCGCTCAACATGTTCGAAAAGGCGCTCGAGGAGGACGGTTATCACCGCCCGACGCTCGAAGCCCTCGTCGAGCTGTACACCGAGGAAAAAGACTTCGAGCAGGTCATCCACTACAAAAAGCGCGTGCTAGAAGTGGTCGAGAATCCGGAGCAGCGGTTCGAGCTGACCGAGGAGATCGGCGATCTCTGGAACGAGCGGCTGAAGAATCCGGCAAAGGCCATCGAGTCTTACGTGGATGCCAGCGAGATCAAGCCGCAGAATCACAAGCTGCTGCACAAGCTGCTGGCATTGTATCAATCGACGGGGCAGTGGGCGCAGGCGATCGAGATCATCGATCGCGTGGCCGATCTCGATACGCGCGCGGAAGCAAAAGCCAAGTACGCGTACACGGTCGGTGTCGTGCTTCGCGACGAGCTGAAGGACGCGGCGCAAGCGCTGACGCGGTTCAACCAGGCGCTCGATCTCGATCCCTCCGGCATGCTCAAGGCGTTCGAGGCGATCAACAAACTGCTCACGCAGCAGAAGGATTGGCGCGAGCTCGAACGTGCGTTCCGCAAGATGCTGCACCGCGTCTCGGGCAAGGGTGACACCGCGCTGGAGTTCAACCTCTGGCACAACCTCGGCGTCATCTATCGCGACCGGCAGAAGAACCTCGAGGCGGCGGCGGAAGCGTTCGCGATGGCGTCGCGATTGCAGCCGGACAACATGCTCGAGCACCAGATCCTCGCGGAGATTTTCGCGATGGTGCCGAGCCGCGTGCAGGACGCGATCAACGAGCAGCACATCTTGCTCAAGAGCGACCCGTACCGCGTGGATTCGTACCGCGCGCTGTACAAGCTGCACTTCGATTCGCGCCAGTACGACAAGGCGTGGTGCGTCGCGTCGACGCTCAACTTCCTGCGTAAGGCGGACAACGAGCAGCGGCAGTTCTTCGAGCAGTATCGGCCGGAAGGTCCGATTCGCCCGCGCAATCGTTTGACGAACGAGCGTTGGGTGAAGGACTTGCTGCACCACGACGAGGATTTCCTCGCGGGTAAGGTGTTCGAGTCCGTGACTCCGTCGCTCTTGCGGCTGCGCGCGCAGCCCGACAAGAAGTGGGCGCTCAACAAGAAGGACCTGATCCCCGACGTTACGAACACCACGGTCGCGTTCGCGCGCACGTTCGGGTTCGTGACCCAGGTGCTCAGCTTGCCGTTCGTGCCGCGATTGTTCGTGTGCCCGGATCGGCAGGGCGGGTTGGCGTGGGCGTTGACCCAGCCGCCGGCGAGCGTTTGCGGGAGCGCGCTGTTGAGCGGGCAGAATCCGCTCGACGTGATCTTCGTGGTTGCGAAGCACCTCACGTATTACCGTGGCGAGCACTACATCCGGACGATGTTCCAGACGAAGGACGAGCTGAAGCTGATCCTCGCCGCTGCGATGCAGATCGCGGGTGTGGAGATCACGGACCCGCACGTCGTCGAGTGGGCGAAGCAAATCCGGGGTCAGATGCAGCCGGCGGACGTGGAGCTGCTCAACAGCATCACGAAGCGGTTCGTCGAGAGCGGGGCGCGGACTGACATCAAGCGTTGGATGCAGTGCGTCGAGCTGACGGCATGCCGGGCGGGCTTCCTGCTCTGCAACGACTTGGAGATTGCGGCGCGCATGATCCAAGCGGAGCCGCCGGTGGGCGCAGTGGACCTGACGCCGAAGGAGAAGGTCGAGGAGCTGGTGTTGTTCAGCGTCTCCGAAGCCTATTTCCGACTCCGCGAAGCACTCGGCATCCAAATCCAAGTCGGGTAACGAACACCGACGTAGGTGTTTTACCTCTACTCGCACCGTAGTGGCGCTGGTACTCGTTCAGGCATGATCTCCTCGACGTGATTCGAGGTCCTGCCGTGACGCAGTTGCTTCGCCTCTGCGCTGCGCTCGTATTGCTCTCGTGCTCGAACGCCGAGCCGCTCGAGCCGACGCTGAGCCGCGTGTCACCTGCGCGCGCAAGCCGCTGGTTCGACACCGCGATGACGCTCAGCGGCGCCCACCTCTACGACAGCGTGAGCGTGTCGCTCGACTCGACGCGCACACCGTCGCGCGCCGCGCGCTGGCGCATTCGAGTGGGCGACCTGACGATCGATGACGTCGCCCATCCGAATCCGCAGACATTGCGATTCACGATGCCGAGTGGCTACGAGCCCGGCAACTACCCACTGACCGCGATCGCGCCGGACGGACGCGAGGTCTCACTGGCAGGCGGGCTCACGGTCGGGGAGGGTGCGTCCGGTCTCGTGCTGTCGATCGAGTCTGCTGCTGATGGCGGCGGAGATCCGATCGGCGATCGCACGCTCGCAGCGGGCGAGCCGCTCCAGCTTTACGCCGTGTTTCGCCACTCCGATGGTGCGTTCGCGAACGGAGAGTTCGAGGTGACGTGGGAGGCAGCCGATCTGCCGCGGGCTCTCGCGAGTACGACAGGCACGTCGACCGAATTCCGGTCCGAGCTGCCGGGCCGAAGTGTCGTGACGGCTTCGCAACCCGAGGTCGATCGCGCCCAGACCGGCATCCTCGAGATCTTGCGCGGCGACGCGACCGTGGTCAGTCTCGAGGACGCACCCGGCGGTACCGGGCAACCCGTGTTCGAGGCATCGATCACGACCGATGAGTCGCTGAAGGTCTACGCAATCGCACGCGATGAGTTCGGCAACTTCGTCAGCGACATCGATGCGGACTGGCGCGCCGACGCTGCGCTCGACGCCGCAGCCGTCAGCAGCAAGTCGAGTTACGAATACGCACCGTCTCACCCCGGTTCCGGAACGCTCTACGCCGACACGTCGCTCGGCGGCGGCGAGATCGAGGTCACCGTCGAGGCAGGCCGTGCGGCGCGGCTCAACGTCGTGCCGCGCACGGCGTCGTTGAGGTCGGGTGGCTCGCAAAAGCAGTTCAAGGTCGACGCCTTCGACGCGGAAGACAACGCGACGCAAGACACGGGCGCGATCACCTGGGCCGTCAGTGACGGACCGATCACGGTTCTCACTGCGAATGGTTTGTTCGTCCCGCAGCGCGCCGGCACTGGAACGATCAGCGCGACGAGTAGCTACGGCGCGAGCGCGGAGAGCGGCGCGATCACAGTCGCGCCAGGAGCGGCCGTAACTCTGAGCTTCCGCGACCTCACGCCTCTCGAGCTGACTGCGGGCGATCCGCCGGTCCAACTCGAGGTCGAAGCGGTCGACGCCGCGGGCAATCCGACGACCGACGTCAGCACTGTGACCTGGACCGTGTCGAACGGCGATTTGACCGGTGTCGATCCTGCGACGGGTGTTCTCACACCGACGCTCACTGGCATGGGCGTGGTTCGCGCGACCTTGAACACGGGTGCCTTTGTCGAGAGTGCGGCGATCACGATTCGAGCTGGCGCCGCGGCTACGCTCGTGATCGCGCCATCCACTGCCACGTTCAACGCAGACGACTTGCCGGCGGCATTCACTGCGTCCGCGACCGACGCGTTCGGCAACTCGACCGATTCGGGCACGCTCACGTGGACCATCTCGAGCGGACCGATCGGCGAGATCGATGCGACGAGCGGTGTCTTCGATCCGAAGACCATCGGCACGGGTCGCGTGAAAGCGATGAGCAGCGGTGGTGCCAGCGGGGAATCCGACCTCGTGACAGTGACGGCCGGGCGGGCGAGTCAGCTCGCGATCGCGCCTGCGACGCTCACGACGATGCTCGGCGATCCGGCCACGACGTTCGGTGCAACTGGAACCGATGCCGACGGCAATTCGACCTCGGACCTCGGCACGCTCGCGTACACGGTCGCGAGTGGTCCGATTGCAACGCTCGACGGAACGTCCGGGGCGCTCGACCCGAGCGTCGCCGGCTCGGGCGCGATTCTAGTTGCGAGCAGCTACGGACCGACCTCGCAATCGGGCGCGGTCGTCGTGCAGGCGTATTCGTCGCAAACTAGCGTGACCGCGGTGCGCGCACCGAGCGGGCTCTGGCTCGGTTCACAAAAAGCGCGCTTCGAAGTCGACGTGACGAACGCCGGACTTCGCGAAGTTTGGGTGACCGGCGTGTGGTTGACGTTCATGCGCAACTCGACTGACGTGACCGCGCAGTACACGACTAACGGCGACTATCGCAGCCTCGATCGCATTCCTCCGCAAAGCAGCACTACGTTCTTCATCTACGCCGACGTCTCGTCCGGAGCTACGAGCGGCAGCATTGACGCGACGGCGACGGTCGAGACGTTTCATCCGACACTTCTCAGCGAGGCGCAATCCGCTCAAACCACCACGTTTGCTCTCGCAAACACGAC
>DASRXR010000610.1:0-3053 GCA_035687405.1 Polyangiales bacterium | reverse complement strand
GCCGGACGTTGTCGCTTCGTGACTCCCGATGGAACGCGATGTCGTGCACGCGGCAATCTCGAGTTTCATCACATCGTTCCGTTTGCGCGCGGTGGAGAAGCGACGCTCGAGAACATCTGCCTCATGTGTCGCGCGCATAATGAAAAGTTGATCGCGGAGCGCGACTACGGTCGCGAGTTCGTCAAGCGACGCATTGCGGATCGAGGTGCCGCGGCGCCACGCATGCGAGCGCAAGAGAGAGGTGGGTCGCGGGACGGCGCGGTGCGACGCGAGAAAACCAAGGGTCTTGCCTCGGGAACACCGGTAAACACTCGTACGATTGGACTGGGTCCGGAACCAGGATGATCCGAACGATCTGCTCGCACGACGGTGTCCCTCGGGGTTGGTTCGGCGCGTCGCTCTTGAACAAGTGTTCGATTGAAAGCGAGAGGTGGTCGTGATTCACGGAGCGGAGCGGTGTAAGAAAACCAAGGGCCCTCCCTAGGGAACACCGGTGAGCACTCGATTGGCCTGGGTCCAGAACCACAGCGATCCAAACGATCTGCTCGCACGACTGTGTTGCTCGGGTTGATTTCGGCGCGTCGTTCTCGAGCAAGTGTTCAAATGAAAGCGAGAGCGGGTCTCGCGACAGCACGGAGCGGTGCGAGAAAACCAAGGGCTTTCCTTCGGGAACACTGGTCCGCACTCGTACGATTGGACTGGGTCCAGAACGAACACGGGGCGACTATTTGGAACTCGGCGTGGCAATTCGCTTCCTCGCGACGCACTACGAGTGACCTCCGCGCTTTTCGACTCGAGAGCGATGGAGGGAATGGCAGGGGTTTGCTAGGTACGGGCCCATGCGCCACGTCGTCTTACTTTTAGTCGCTTGCGCCATCGGCATCGCGTGCCCCCTCCAAGCCCAAGAAGCTGCTTCCACCGTTGCAGCGCCGGAAGGCGCACCACCAGCGGATACACTTCCGACTCCGCCGCCATCAGAGGCAGCCGCACCGACGCTGGATGCTCCGCCGCCCACGGCTGCATGCGTGCCGGAGTGCCGCGCCGGGTTCACGTGCGTGAGCGGGGCCTGCGTGTCGGCCTGCAATCCCCCATGTAGCAGCGGAGACGTGTGCACGGCCGTGGGCGAATGCGTGTCGCCTTCGGCCGAATCGGAACGGCCCACCGATACGATCGATGGGCCAGTGAACGGCGTCCATCGCCACGACGGTTTCTTTCTGCGGTTGACGCTGGGCATCGGAGCTGGTGTTGTCGGGCTCGATGCGAAAGGCGACTCGGACGACCGAGCGTTCGTCGGTGGTGGTTGGGCATCGAGCATCGATGTCGGCGGCTCGAACGGCGACAACCTCGCTTTCTTCGTGCGATTGCGAGAAGCGTCGCTCGCGAATCCAGGGGTGTACATCGACGACGACAAGATCAAAGACGCCGACGCCTCCTCATTCACGCAAGGGATGATCGGTGGCGGCATCTCGTACTTCATCATGCCACTCAACATGTATCTGGGTGCGGCGGTCGGGCTCGCACTGATCGCCGGCCGCTACCGGCTGCCAGGCCGCGACGAGCTGAAGTTCAACGGCGAAGTTGGCTTCGGGTTCGACGGCGAGATCGGCAAAGAGTGGTGGGTGGCTGACGATTGGGGGATCGGGATTGCAGCGCGGCTGTCGATCGCAGACGTCCCGGGTGGTGACAGCGTTCCGGATGGCGCGAGCTTCGGTGCTGCATTCATCTCAGTGTTGTTCTCTGCCACGTATCAATGATCCACACGAAACCACGCGCGTGCCGCCTTGCAGGTCCGAGATGGCGCGCGCACAGTGCCGAGCAAATGATGCGCTTGCGACTTATTTTCGCGCTCGCATGCTTACCAGCGTGGGTCGGATGCCTCGCGACCGATCACAAAGTCGAGCCGGCGAAACTCGGCACGGCGAGTCGCACGTCTGCAATGCTCGCGGTGATCGATCAACCGGGTCCGATCGCATTCGAGACCGTCGCATCGGCAGACTGGTCGGTGGATCGCAGCGGTCTGATCAACCTCGACAATGCGAAAGCCAAAGCAGCCGGGCTCAAAGACGGGCTCGAACCGATTCAACTGTTCTTCCACGCGGTCGAACATCCCACGAAGGGTTTGTTCATCGTGGACACTGGAGCAGAGCGCGCGCTACGGGACGACCCAGAGCACGCGGGCTTGAGTGGCATGGCAGCGAACGCATTCGGCGTCGACCGGATGAAGGTGAAAGTCCCGCTCGCCGACTACCTTGCGAAGCGCGGGAAGCCTCTCGCCGGCGTGCTGCTGACACATATGCACGCCGATCATATCGCGGGGACCCCGGACGTACCTGCCGGCACTCCGATCTATGCCGGGCCACACGAAGCGACTTCACGTGCATTCATGAATGTGTTCACGCAATCGCTCACGGATAAGCTGTTCGCGAAGCAAGGTCCGATCTCCGAGCTCGCGTTCTCACCCGACCCAGATCAGCGTTTCGATGGCGTGATCGACCTGTTTGGGGACGGTTCCCTCTGGGCCCTCTACGTGCCGGGCCACACGCCTGGAAGCGTGGCGTACGTCGCACGAACGACATCGGGGCCTGTGCTCATGACCGGCGACACGTGTCACACCGCCTGGGGCTGGAACAACGACGTCGAGCCGGGCTCGTTCACGACCGACCGCCCAGCGAACATCGAGAGTCTTGCGCGACTGCGGCGTTTGGTGCGCGAGCATCCGGCGATTGCCGTCCGGCTCGGTCACCAGTCGTTGCAGCCGTCCGCGCCAACTGCACAGCGCTGACGCTGCTTACGTGCTCGAAGCACGCTCGCAATCAGAGTGTGTCTGGATCGACGTCGTCACTGTTCATCGGCTTGCGAGGTACTCATGTCGGAATCAGCACTCGTGACGCGTCTGCTCGATGTGGTCGAGCTCGACATCGTTCCAAAGACGCGTGCCGGAGTGGCTCGCGGCAACAAACTGTTCGGTGCGGCAATCTTACGTAAGGATGACCAGTCGTTAGTCGTCGCGGAGACGAACAGCGAGCTCGACAATCCGCTCTGGCACGGTGAGG
>DASRXR010000609.1:0-4574 GCA_035687405.1 Polyangiales bacterium | reverse complement strand
GAAGAACACGCTCGTCTGGAACGACATCAACGAAGACGGCTCGAAGACCGACGCCGAGGTGTTCGGTGAACCGGGCAGCTCGGTCGAACCCTCGAAGAACTTCGATCGCTGGGCGATCGGCTTGGATGCCCGGGTTGGGTTGCGCACGACGCTGGGTTGGTCGCGACTGTCCGGCGAGGTCAGCTTCGCGCAAAACCTGGATCGCGGACTATTCGTCGCCGACCCAGTCGCTTCGAGCTTGGATGCGCGGGAGCTCGGCTACTACATCGCGTTCGTACAGGAGATCACGCCGTATCTGGTCGTGGGTTTCCGCGCGGATTACTACGACGGCAACTCGGACTTCATCGAGCGCCGGCGGGGCAAAGCGTTCAAGCAACCGCTGTCGCTGCGAACTTGGTCGCCCGTCGTCGGCGTGGTTCTACCGGGTCGCGCCCGACTGGCGCTGCAGTACGACTTCATCGACGACACGCTCGGGCGCGATCGGCGCGGCGAACCGGCTGACCTGAAGAACAACCAGTGGACCTTGCGACTGCAGGTGGGGTTGTGAGATCGGCGGTGCTAGTGCTGCTCGGCTTGCTGCTGATGGCGGCGTGCGGCGGCGAGTCCGGTACGCGCGGGCTCGATCAGCCGTTGTGGGTGACCGGTGCAGCATTCGAGTCGGGTGCCCTCCCCGGTCGCGCGCCGGTCGATCAACCCGCACCGAACGACAGCGGCGACAAGCCGAAGCTCACGCTCACGACGATCGAGACGAACAACAACGTCGTGCATCCCGGGCAGACCGGGAAGCGCATCTCCGGTCGTGCAACCGACGACGCGTATGCGGTTGCACTTCGGTTCGAGGATTTGGGCGATGGCTACTGGGTGAAACCCCTCGGTGAGGCCGACTCGGCGTATCCCGGCGAGCTCGGCTTTCGAGTGGATCTCGAGCTCGCGTCCAACCTTCCGCTGGGAAAACAGCGCTTGCTCTTCAGCGTGATCGACCGACAGGGGCGCGCTGGGCGCCAGCAAGCGCTCGCGGTGTGCGTGACCTCGCCTTTCGATCGAGCACTGAATGCGTGCGACGACAGCCAGCCGCCACCAGCTGCAGTCATCTCGCTACTCTGGGACTCGCCGGCAGATCTCGACTTGATCGTGCGCACACCCGATGGCGAGATCGTCGACGGGCGCCATCCGAGCACGCAGACCGGCGAAGATGCTGAAGATACCGATCCCGCGCAGCAGGCGATTTTGTACGCGGACCGCGGGCCAAGCTGTCTTTCGAGCGCGGGGCAGCGCGAAGATTTGGTCTGGGCGCAGGACGTTCCGCCAGGGCGCTACTCGGTGTTCGTAAATCTGTTCGACGCCTGCGGCGAACCGGCCAGCCATTTCGAAGTCAGCGCTTTCGCGCGCAGCCAGCGCGACGACGAAACGTATCGTTTCCGTGCCGCGGGCGAGCCGGTGCTCGGGCTGTTGCTGTCCGGCCAGGCCAACGGCGGCCGTGAGGACGGCATTCTGATCACGAGTGTCGAGTTCCCTTAGCGGGGAAGTAAAGGAAAGGAGTGCAGTCATGAACATCGTCGAAGGCATGCTGAAGGTCGCCCTGCTCGGAAGCGCATGGGTATTGTATTTGTTGCTGGCACTGTCGTTCGTTTCACTCGCCGCGATGTTGGAGCGCTGGCTCTACTTCCGTCGCCAGAATGATCCGACGCTGCGCGACCGCCTGACGAAGGCGCTCTCGAACGACGACTACCCTGCAGCCGAACGCGTCCTGCGGGAGAGTCCCGGTGTAGTCGGTCAGGTGCTGGCGGCTGGTCTGCGGTTCAAGTGCGGCGGCCCGGATGCGGTCGCGGATGCGATCGACAGCGAGCTCGGCGTCGTGCGGCCCGAGCTCGAACGCGGCCTCAACCTCCTCGGCACGATCGGCAACAACGCTCCGTTCATCGGGCTGTTCGGGACCGTGCTCGGCGTGATCCAGGCGTTTCAGCAGCTGGGAGCGGCGGGTGCGAACAAGGGCGCGGCGATGGGCAGCGTGATGAGCGGCATCGCAGAGGCGCTGGTCGCGACCGGAGTCGGCATCTTCGTCGCGATTCCAGCCGTGATCGCGTTCAACGTGCTGCAGAAGCGCATCGGCGAGCTCGAAACCAGCATCGCTGCACTCGGCAAGTTGCTCAGCGCGTATCTCAAGACTGCGCAGTCAACCAGCGTCGCAGGAACCGCGCGCGTTACAGCGAGCGCGGAGCTCGAGTCCAATGGCGCGGCGGAACCGGCGATCGGCCAGGAGCTCGCGGGCGAGGCCGGGGAGTAGCGATGGCATCCGTTCAATCATCCAGCGCGGGCCGTCGCGCTCCCATCAGCGGCATCAACGTCACGCCGATGGTGGACGTCGTGCTGGTGCTGCTCGTGATCATGATGGTCTCGGCGACCTACATCGTTTCGCAGAGTCTGCAGGTCGACTTGCCGAAAACGGCCACGTCCGACGACTCTCCCGCGACCGTCGCGGCGGTTACGCTGAACAAGGCCGGAGGCATCACCTACAACGGTGAGCCTGTGACCGAGCCGCAGCTGCAGCGCGAGCTGCGCGCGGCGTACGGCAAGAACAAAGATGTCAGCCTGGTACTCAGCGCCGATCGTGACGCGAGTCATGGATCGGTCGTGCACGTGATCGACGTGGCCAAGCTGATCGGGTTCACCAGCTTCGCGATCAACGTCGAGCGGACCGAGTGAGATGAGCGTGCGTTCCGTGATCATCTGGGGCGGCAGCCTGTTCGTGCATGCCGGCCTCGCGCTCTCGGTCGGAGCGATCTCGCCGGTGCAGGAGCAGCGCGCGCCGACCAAGATCGTGATCCGCGAGATCAAGCCGCCCAAGCCCGAAAAACCGGCTCCACCTCCACCCGTGGTTCCGCCGGTGGAAGCGCCGGCTCCAGCTCCCGCGCCGGTCAAGCCGAAGGCAGCCCCGAAGCCATCAGCGGCGCCCCCACCGAGCGCGCCCGCTGTTGCGGCTGCGCCGGCGAGCACTGGCGGGGCAGTGCCGAGCTTCGGGTTGACCTTGAGCGGCGGTGTGGGCAGCGGCGGAGTCGCAGTCGCTGCACCATCCGGTCCGCAGCCAACCGCGGCGACGGTCACGCGCACGCTCGCGCTCAAGGCGCTGGTGCGCGCGAAGCCGGCCGGCGACGTGTGCAGCGAAGCGTTGATCAAGCCCAAACCGCTCAACATGCCGCAGCCGGCGTATCCGGCACAGGCTCGCGAGGCGGGTATCGCGGGCAAAGTTCGGGTCGAGCTGCGTGTCGATGCGCAGGGCCAAGTGGCATCCGCGCGCGTGCTCGAAGGACTCGGTCACGGCCTCGACGAAGCGGCGCTCGAAGCTGCGCGCGGCGCACGCTTCGAGCCGGCGATGCTGTGTGGTCGGGCGACGGAAACGGTCTTCGTGATCGGAATGCGTTTCAGTTTGTAACCCCATGAAAGCTTTCTTGGAGACTTCTCGCTGGCTGATCCGCGGCGGTTTCGGTTGCTGCTTATGGCTGCTGGCACCCGGCCTCGTGTTCGCCCAGCCCGCGAACGCCGAACCCGCGTCGGGCCCCCAGCTCACGCGTGCGCCGGAGTTGGTGCAGTTCGTCGAGGCGCCGTATCCCGAGTCCGAGCTGGCACAACGTCGCAGTGCGGCGGTGGTGCTCGCGATCACGATCGCTGACAGCGGCGCGGTCGAAGACGTCCGCGTGAACGAATCGGCGGGCGCTGAGTTCGACCAAGCTGCGCTCGACGCAGCGCGGCGCTTCGTTTTCAAACCGGCCGAGATCGACGGCCAACCGGCGCGGATCCAGATCTTGTACCGCTACGCGTTCTCGCCACCGCCCGAAGCGCCGAAGTATGCAGTCTTCGCCGGTCGTGTACGCAGCCGCAGCACCGGAACCGGGATCGCCGCGATCGAGGTGCAGTTGTCCAGCGGGCAGCGTGCAGTCACGGATGCGGATGGCAACTTTCGAATCGAGCTGATCGAACCGGGTGAGCTGATCGTGACGCTGCAGGGTGAGCAGTTGCCGCCGCTGCAAACGCAGGAGACGTTCGTCGCGGGTCAGCAGCTCGAAGCGAACTACGACGTCGAGCTCGCGAGCGCTCGCCCCGCCGCAGAGCCGAGCGACGACATGGAGATCATCGTGAACGCGCCGCCGCTACGCAAGCAGGTGATCTCGACCGAGGTGAGTGCACAACAGGCCGTGCGCGTTCCCGGTACGCAAGGCGATGTGTTGCGCGTAGTCGAGAATCTCCCAGGCGTCGCGCGTGGTGCGCTCGGATCCGGCCAACTGATCGTGTGGGGCGCCGAACCGCAAGACACGCGCGTCTACTTCGATGGCGTGCCGGTGCCGCGCCTGTATCACGACGGTGGGCTGCGCTCGATTCTGAGCTCAGACTTCGTGGAATCGGTGGATCTCGTCGCAGGCGGTTACGGTGCTGCGTTCGGGCGCGGCCTCGGAGGCTTGGTCACGATCGACAGCGCCGACATTGCGACGCAACGCGCGCACGGCAGCGTGTCGCTGGACGTGCTCGACGTACAAGGCAGCGTGAAGCTGCCGCTCGCGGACAAACTCAGCGCAGCGGTC
>DASRXR010000608.1:0-10570 GCA_035687405.1 Polyangiales bacterium | reverse complement strand
TTTGTAGATCGGCATCGGCAACTCGGCGCTGATGTCGAGCAAGTCGTGATTGTGGCCGGTGTTCACGCACAAACGATAGAAGCCGTCGCGCGGCAAGTTGTGCTTCAGCCACGTGATCATCGCCGCTCGATCGGGATCGCGCGCGCGATCCGTCTCGGTCTCGAGTGTTTTCAAGATATTCGACGTGTAGAAAGACTGCATCGCCGGCACGAGAATCGGCAACGTGATGAACCCCACGATCATCGCGAACACCACTTCACGCACGTGCGAAAAGCGCGGAACGCCGACCTTTGGCGGCACGGTCGCTTCGGCGCGCGCAATCGCCGGGGCCGAGACGCGCATGCCGAGCGCACGCGGCGCGAGCGCGAGCGCCCAACGCACCGACGCGACTGCGAGGTACGCCGCCATCGCAAACCAAAACGGCTTCGCCATCGTCGACATGCGAAGCCACTGCACCTTGGCGAAGGACGACGTCAGGTTCGGCAGATGCAGCTCGTCGATGAACGTGCTGCTCGACAGAATCGGCCAGAGCAGTGCTTGGAGCCCGGTCAGCACCAAGATGAACTGGCGCGACCGCAGCATGACCACCGCAGCGAAGCCGCCGAGCGCGATGACGTAGCCGATCGTGCCTGGAAACCCATCCAAGCTGATGACGCCGCGGCCCATCTCGTACGTCGAGTCCCACCACACGCCCATCGGGAAAACCAAGCTCTTCGTCGACAAGAACGGCAAGAGCCACGCGGACGAGCACAGCGCGGAGAGTGCGAACGCGATCAACAACCGCGCGGTCCCGGCGGCGGTCCGGATCTCGGCGCTGAACACGCCTGCGATCGTCGCCGCGATCAGCAGAACACCGAGGTACGGGAACTCGATCGGATGTGTGACGATCGCCGCGCCCATCCAGAGCGCGAACATACCGACTGGGCGCCAAGCGCGCGTCGCGTAGATCGCCGGCACTTGAACGGTCGCGAGGAGCGCGAACGCGAGCGAAAACGCTTGCGGCCAGACGCCGTATTCGACCGTGTACGCCCAGCCGCCGAAGCGGAACGTGGACATGTCAGTGATCATCAAGAAGCCGGTGATCAATCCGACGTGCGGTCCACCGACGAGCTTACCGAAGCGATAACCCGCGTAACCGCTCAGGACGTGGAACAACCAGAACGCGACGCCGTAGGACTGGTTGAACTTCAACAGCCCGAACCCGAGCGCGTAAACCACGTTGATGTAGAGGTCAGTCCCGAACGAGTACAGGTAGTCGACCGGGTAGCCCGCAAACCAGCGATGGCTGAACCCGTGAAGCCGAAACTGCGGCAGGAAGTGCTCGTGAAGCTGATACGCCTTGGCGTAGTGGACCGTGTGATCGTGGCTGATCGGGCGCGCGCCGGGAAACACATCGCGCAGCATGATCGTCGCGACCCAGGCGAGCAGTCCGACGTAAAACGTGTCGAGCAAAAGCGGCCCGAGCTGCACGCTTCGCCCGAGCACGCGGCGCGGTTGATCCAGCCAGGCGTTGGCAGCTGCGAGCGGCGCACGATACGCGTGCCAGGTACAGATCACGGCGCCGACCCAAAACGTGGCACCGAGCCACCACAGTGGCGTGCCCTGGTTGATCAGCACGGCGCCCGACACGAGCAGCAGCACGGCCCAAGCAGTCGGAATGCGGCGTGGGCCTACGAGATCACGAAACGCGACTAACGCGCCCGACCGTGCCGGCTTGGCTTCCGAATCATTCACGGGTCGGCCTTGTCGGACGCATGGTCGTTCAGCTTAGCGTCGGTCTCGGGTCGCCGCGATACGTAGACGAGCAGCGCGAGTTGACGCTTCAAGTCGCGCAGCGTGGTCTCGTACCCCGGATCGAGGCTGAGGTCATGCTTCTCGAGCCCGTCCTGCTGATAGTCGTACAGCTCGTAAAACCCAGTCTTGCGATCCAGGAGCAAATTGAACCGGTCCGTCCGCAGCCCGACGCGTTCGAGCGGCTCTTCCTTCTTCCAGAGCCGTTCCTCCAAAAACATCTGATGCATCAGCTCCGGAGGCCGCGAGCGCTCCCCGCGCAACAGCTCGGGCACGAGGCTCGTCCCCTCGAACACGGCCAAAGCTGGGATGCGCAGCAAGTTGAGCAGCGTTGGCAGAATGTCCATCGTCGAGACGACGTTGCCAATTTGTCGCTTTGGAATGAACGAGCCGTGGAACAAGAGCGGCACGTGCAACACCGCGCTCGACAGATCGTAGCCGTAGTTGAACTTCTCGTGACGCGGTGGATCGAACGCGATGCCGTGATCCGCCGTCACGATGATCAGCGCTTCGCCTTTGTACAGTTCGTCGATCGCATCGATGACGCGTCCGACTTCACGATCGACCAGCATCAGCTCCGCGTCGTAGACGTCGCTGCGTTCTTTGCCGAACACGGGCAGATCGGCCGGCTGCACGTGCGGCGAGTGCGCGTCGTAATAGTGAGCCCACAGGAACACGGGCCGTTTGTGCGGCGCGTGCAGCTCCGCGAGCACGGCGTCGGTCACCTTCGATCCGTTGTGAACCGGGCGCGGCGAGCCTTCGATCGCGGAGCTCACGACGCGCGCGAAGCCACGCGTGATGCCGCGCCAGCGCCGCTCGCTGAAGTACCCGTCCCCCAGCACCGCGATCGTCTCGTAGCCGGCTCCGTGGAGGAGATCGGCGAGCATGACCTCGGACGGTTCGATCGGAAACGGGTGTTTACCGACGAGTTGCTGCTTGATTTGACTGTCCCAGCGCGAGGTGAACATCGACGGGAACGACAAGCGCGTCGAAGGGCCTTGCGAGAAACAGTGGGTGAAGAACGCCGAGCGCTCGGCGAGCCGATCCAGATTCGGTGTCACGCCGCGCTTGCCGCCCAACGCTTTCAGGCGATCGGCCGCAAACGCATCGATGGTCAAGAGCACGATCGGTGGCCGCTGCGGCACCGTGCCCGCAACCGCAAAATCACGCCGGCCGCGCGGGGCCAGCTTACTCGGGTCGAGGTCGAACCCGTCGCAGTCTTCGTCGATCTTGTTGCCCGGAATGTCGGCTGCGCCCGGGTTACGCCCGGCATCGCGCGGCGCGCAGTCGCCGTCGCCCAGAATCGAGATGTAGCCGTCGTGGTCGCGGTCGAAAAACGCCCGAAGCGCATCGTACGCGACCCCGCCGACCACGCTCGAGTGCTCTGCGGTGCGGCGCGCGTAGCCGGTCGTCGCGGTCAGCGAGAACGTCGCGACTGCCCCGGCCGCCATGCAGCCAATGGCGGCGAGCCGGAGCGGCCAGAGCACCGCCGCCGACAGCTTCGGCAGCCGCGGCAGGAAGCCGAGCGCGGCGCTCAGCACCAGCGCTCCTCCGACCTGGCCGACCCCTCGCCAGGGCAAATACGCGAGCGGCTCGTGATAGTGCCAGATGAACAGCCCGAGCGCGGCCGCGCCGAAAAAGCCCATCGCCAGCGCGATTTGCCAGGCGCGCCGCAAGAACGGCACGCGCACCAGCAACACGCTGCAGATCAGGCCAAACCCGCGGACCGGCAGCAGGAGAAGGCCCGCCGCCATCAGCAGCACGAGCTGCGCGCCGACGAGCGCGAGACCGGCGAATTCGGGCCGGGCCATGCCCAGGATCACGCGGTAGCTCACGAAAAAAGTGGCAACCATGTAGACGGCGACAACCGCCGGCACCGCGAGCAGCAGCGCGATCCGTTCGGCGTGGTCTCGGGTGCTCCCCTCGAAAAACCAGACGCGAACATTCGCAAACGTCAGCCGCGATCGCCCGAGCTTGCTCAGCCCGACCGCAATCTGAAGAAAAACGCCGAGGCAGCCGAATGCCAGCGTCCCGAGAAAGAGCGCGGCAAAAAGCCCCTGGGCAGCGGCCTTCGGGTACGCCGGTCGATCGCGCAGGAAGATGATTACGTCGCCCAACCAGATCAGCGCGTTCAACCGCAACGCGAACCAGAACGCGCCGTAGCGCCTGTGCTCGCGAGATACCGCCTCAGAATTGTCGCTCACGTGTGCTTCAACTGCCGGCTCGATCGGCGCAGGGTTCGGAGACGGGGAGTCGGCCGGCGCCATCCGGGGCGCAGTATATCCAAGGGAGTTCGCGTGGCACGCCTCACGTGTTCCGGTCCTGGCACAACTTGGCACGGGGGACTGCCATCCACGACGCACGCGGGAGCCCTACAGGCCAGGCTCGTGGGTGAAAAAACCTCAAAAGCGTGGCATGAGGGTTGCGGGTGAGCCCGATCGGAGAGCCCCTGCTTCTTCAACCGGGATCCGGTCGCGTAGGATGCGCCGTTCCGAGGCCCCAGCGAAACCTCAGTTGACACAGCGATCGATGACGACCGAACACTCGACCTCATCCGTACCTAGTTCCTCTTCTCGCCGATTTGTACGCCGGCTCGGCGCCTGCACCGTAGGCATCGCCACCTGGCTGGCGGTCGCCAGCGCGTGGGCGGCGCCGGATAGCGCTCCGGCGGCACCGCTCGAGAGTACGAGCACGCCATGCGGCTCGTCGGCGAACTTGCTCCGCACCGCGCGGGTCGAATCGCCGGGCGTGACCGGCGCGGTCACTGTCGCGACCGACGGCGCGATCTCGATGGAGGGAGCCTTCTGGTCCGGCAACGACTCGGTGGTGTTGCCGAAAGATCGCCCGGCGCTGCGCTACGATCTCGGAAGCGTCCAGCTGCTCACCGCATTCCTGGTCCAGGGCGACAACAACGAGGACTACATCCTCGAGGGCTCGACCGACGGAGTGATCTTCACGCCGCTGTGGACGGCGCCCGCGACGTTCGTAGGCATGGGCTTGCGAACGCGCAGTGTCGTGTTGAAGCAGCCCTTGGCGGCGCGCTACCTGCGCGTCAACCCGGTCGGCGGCGACAGCTTCTACTCGATCTCGGAGATCCAAGCGTATTGCAAGGTGCCGGCTGGCTTCCCGCCGAAGCTGAAGCTGCCGCCAAAGAAGTTCGGCTGGGACGCGATCGACAACGACGGGATGGTGAACATCAAGGGAGTGGTCGCGATCCTCGCGGCGCTGCTCCTGCTCGCCTCGTACTCGCGGCGCTTTTTCGAACTGCGCATCCAGTCGATCAGCGTGCGCGGTGTGGTCGTGGGTCTGTTCGTCCTCGCGGCCGGGGTCAGCGCATGGCTCGGTTGGCTCGCGATGAAAGGCACGGGGCCGGAAGCGATCGTCAAGTTCGCGAAGGTCTCTGGCAGCGCGCCGGGTTGGTTTTACAGCGCCGGCATTTTGTTCTCGATCGGTCTGGTCGTGCTCGCGTTGTGCCTGCGCAAAAAAGGCCCGCGCGTTTTCGACACCTCGCTCGCGATCATCGGCCTGTTCTCGTTTTTCGGGTGGTGGAACCTCGGTCACTACCACTTCGATCACTACGTGCACATTTGGGAGCACTACCACTACATCGTGGGCGCGAAGTACGGGCCCGAGCTGCGCTACTCGCGGCTGTACCAGTGCACGGCGGCGGCGGATCTGCTCGATGGATTCAAGAAGCAGGTCAAAGAGCGCAAGATGCGCCGGATCGATAGTGACAACGAGCTCGGTACGACCGAAGCCGTCATCAAAGACCCGACGCTCTGCACCAGCCACTTCACGCCGGAGCGCTGGGAGCAGTTCCGGAAGGACGTTCGGTTCTTCCGCGGGAACTTCTCGAATCAGCGCTGGGACGAGTCCCAACAGGATCACGGCTACAACGCCACCCCGGTGTGGGGCATCCTCGGGCGCTGGCTCGCGGATCACACGGAGCTGACGTGGGACAACATCGTCAAGCTCGGCATCATCGACTCCGGGTTCTTGGTCGTGATGTGGATCGTGGTGTTATGGGCGTTCGGGTGGAGGGCCGCGTGCGTTGCGCTCATCTACTGGGGCTGCAACTTCCCCGCGCGTTTCTATTGGAACGGCGGGTCCTTCCTTCGCTACGACTGGATGCTCTGGCTCGTCGTCGGCATCTGCTTCTTGCGTAAGAAGCAGAACTTCTTGGGCGGAGCCGCACTGACGTACGCGACTTTGCTACGCGTGTTCCCCGGGTTCGTGGTCGCGACGATCATCCTCAAGGTGATCGCGGCGATGGTGCGCGAACGCCGGATCTTCATGTCGCGCGCGCACCAAGCGTTTGCGGCAGGTTGCCTCGTGGCGCTCGCAGTGTTGGTACCGGCTTCGAGCTGGGCGACGAACGGGCTCGATGCCTACGGGGAGTTTGCTTACAACAGTAAGAAGCACCTCGCGACGGCGCTCACGAACAACATGGGTCTGAAGACCGTGATGGGTTACGACTTTGCGACGCGCGCGATCAAGATGCGCAACGACAAGCTCGAAGACCCGTTCAAAGAGTGGAAGGACGCGAAGCACCACTTCTATCACGCGCGCGCGCCGATCTTTTATGTGCTCATCGCGCTCTTCTGCGTGCTCCTCGCGCGCGCGGCCGATCGCGAAGAGGACTGGGCCGCAGCGTGTCTAGGCACGGGTTTGATCGTCATAGCGCCCGAGCTGACTTGTTATTATTACGGGTTCTTACTTACGTACGGCCTGTTATGGCCTAGACGAAAGCTACCCGGCATCCTCGCGGCCGCGTTAGCGGGGTTCACGTGCTTCATCTACGACGCGCTCGATTGGAACGACGATCACTTCGCGGCGATGAGCCTCGCGAGCGTGATCGCAGTGGTCGCAGCGACGGCACACGTCGCGTTCGGCAAGCGTTCCGCCGACGCTACGGAAACGAGTACGCCGCCTCCGAAGCCGGAGCCAGAGAAGACAGAGCCCAAACAGCCCGGCGAGCTCACGGGCGAGCCGGCGATGCCACCGATCCTCGCCGAGCCGCGCTGAGCTTCAGCGCGCTTGCGAGGCCTGCTGACTTGACGCGGCACGTGCGAACGACGCGAACGACGCGAACGAGCGCACCTGCGCAGGAGCGCAAACATGACTAGCGGCACGTCGCGACGCGAAGCGATCGCGTGGGCGTTCTACGACGTCGGAAACTCGGCCTTCACCACGACGGTGATGGCCGGGTTCTTCCCGCTGTTCTTCAAGCAGTACTGGAGCGCTGGCGCGAACGTCACGGAAAGCACCTGGAACCTCGGGCTCGCGAACTCGCTCGCGAGCGTGATCGTCGCCGTGCTCGCGCCGATCCTCGGCGCGGTTGCCGACGTGGGTCGGGCGAAAAAAGCCTGGCTCGCCGGCTTTGCAGCGCTCGGCTGCGTCGCGACCGCGGGCCTGTTTTTCGTGCCGCAAGGCAACTGGCCGCTCGCAGCGGCAGCCTACACGCTCGCGTCGATCGGCTTCGCCGGCAGCCTCGTGTTCTACGACGCGCTGATCGTGAGCGTCGCATCCGACGAGGACAGCGATCGCATCTCGTCACTCGGCTACGCGCTCGGCTACCTCGGCGGCGGATTTTTGTTCGCACTGAACGTCGCGATGGCGACGAAACCTTCGCTGTTCGGTCTACCCAGCCCGAGCGCCGGCGTGCGCTGGTCATTCATCACGGTCGCGATTTGGTGGGCGGTGTTCACCATCCCACTCATGACGCGCGTCCACGAACGCCACACGCCCGTGCGAGCGAAGAGCGCGCGCCCGGTCGCCGACGCGCTGAAGCAAGTCGTCGTCACGATGCGCCGCGTGCGCGAGCTTCGCCCGGTGTGGATGTTCTTGCTGGCGTATTGGCTCTACATCGATGCCGTCGACACCGTCATTCGGATGGCGGTCGACTACGGGTTGTCACTCGGTCTGCCGAGCAACAGCTTGATCGTCGCGCTGCTCATCACCCAGTTCGTCGGCTTTCCGGCTGCCATCCTATTCGCAAAGCTCGCCAGCAAGATCGGCACACGGCGCGGCATCTTGATCGGTTTGGTCGTCTACATCGGCGTGACGATCTTTGGCTTCTTCATGACGACCGCGAGCGAGTTCTACGCGCTCGCAGTGGTCATCGGCCTCGTGCAGGGCGGCGTGCAAGCGCTCAGCCGCAGCTACTTCAGCCGCCTCATCCCGCCGGAAGAAGCCGGCGAATTCTTCGGCTTCTACAACATGCTCGGCAAGTTCGCGGCCGTGATCGGTCCGACCTTGATGGGCGTCGTCGGGCTCCTCACCGGAAGTCCGCGCTTCGGAATCTTGTCACTCATCGTCTTGCTTGTCGCAGGCGGTTACTTGCTGATGCGGGTGCCCGAGCCGGCGAAAAGCCCGGTGTGACGCAGACAGACCAGCTCGAACCAGCGCAGGGGAAGCCTGCGCGTTTGCAGGCCGAATCTGTCCACCTCATTCCCTTGCGGGCATTGCAGCCACGCCGACAGGAGCGCTATCGGTACTCCAACTCGAAACCCTCCCGAGGTGGACACTCATGAAACTCGAACAAGTCGTGGTCGTCGATGGGATGCGGACAGCGTTTGGACGCGGTGGCAAAGGCAAGCTCGTCGCAACGCGTCTCGATGAAGCCGGCGCGAAGCTGATCCGCGCGCTGCTCGATCGGAACCCAAAAGTTCAAGACCGCATGATCCAGGACGTGGGTCTCGGCAACGTGACCGGTCGCGGCGAGTTCGTCGGGCTCGGCATCGTCGCGCGGCTCGCCGGCCTGCCGCTCGAAGTCTGCTCGTTCAACAGCAATCGCCAGTGCGGCTCGAGCATGGAGACCCTGCACCGCATCGCGATGTCGATCGCGCTCGGCTCGTCGGACTGCGGCATCGCGCTCGGCATCGAACGCATGGGTCGCTCACTCGGCGGCGGAGGCGATGCCAAATACACGCGCGTGAATGCGCCGAGCAAGCGCTGGCAAGAGACCACGCCGGCGCAGCGCGAGCTCGCACCCGATCACGGCGAGTACTTTTCGGTGCCGATCCCCGACTTCATTCGCAATGCGCCACCGCTGCAGAGCATGACGCAGACCGCGCAAAACGTCTGCGAGATGTACAACCTCCAGCGCACCGACCTCGACCGTTTCGCGACCGAGAGTCACGCGAAGACCGTACGCGCGTACGAAAAAGGCATCTACCGCGACGAGATCGTGCCGCTCCAAGTTGAGGAGCCCGTCTACGACAAGGACGGCAACTGGGTCGAAGGCGAGACCGGTCCGACCGTCACGTTCGATCGCGACGAGTGCATTCGCCCCGAGACGAATGCGGCGAAACTCGCGACCTTGCCCGCGATCAAAGGCTTGACCAGCTTCGGCAATCAAGAGCTGCGCATCACTGCGGGCAACTCCTGTCCGACTAACGACGGCGCGTCCGCAGTCTTGCTGATGAGCGAGAAGAAAGCGCGCTCGCTCGGCCTGACGCCGCTCGCACGCGTCGTCGGTTTCGGGGTCGGCGGCGTGAAGCCTCAAGTCATGGGCATCGGCCCGGTGGTCTCGTCGAAGAAGGCGCTCCTGCACGCGGGCATTCGCGCCGATCAGATCGAGCGCGTCGAGTTCAATGAAGCGTTTGCAGCGCAGGTCCTGCCCTCGCTCACCGAGCTCGGAATCACTGAAGACAAGGTGAACGTGAACGGTGGCTCGATCGCAATCGGCCACCCGCTCGGCGCAACCGGTGCCCGCCTCGTCCTCACGCTCGCGAAGGAGCTCCGCCGCAGCAACACGCGCTACGGACTCGCCACGCAGTGCATCGGCGCCGGCATGGGCATCTCGACGATTCTAGAACGCCTGGACTGAAGTCACGTTCACCACGGCCTTCGGGCCCCGCGCGCGATCAACTCGATCCCTGTGCCGGGGCCCGAAACAAGCCTTCCTGCGCGGTGCTCAAGACTCGCGTCCCATCGCGGCGATAGAGCGCGCCGAGGATGAGCGGCCTGCCGCTGTGCGCTGCAGGCGAGTGCATCACGTACAAGTGCCAGTCGTCGAAGCGCGGCACTCGATGCAGCCAGAGCGCGTGATCGAGGCTCGCACCCCAGCGCTTTCCGTGAAATTCCGGATGCTCCAAGATCCCGGTTCGCACGAGCGTCATGTCGCTCGCGAATACGAACAATGCTCGGTGCAGGATCGGATCATCCGGCAAGGAAGCGCTCGGACGCATCCAGACTCGCCGCATCCCGCGCGCCGCCGCCGCGGCCAAGTTTCCAGCATCGCAGTCGCGCAGTTGAATCGGCCCGTCCCCGCCCCAGTACGCGAGGCTCTGATCCGTGAGCAGAGATGGTGCCGGCGCTTCGGGCATCTTGTCGCCGTGCTCGATGCCCGCTGCATCCCGTTGGAAGCTCGCCTGCAGGCTGACGATGATGCGATCGGCTTGCCAGCCAAGAACTTGCCAGGCTTGGAAGTTTTTTCCTTGCTTCAGCGGTGAAACTACGTAGCGCACCGGCAACGCGGGATCGCCCGGCTGCAAGAAGTAGGCGTGAAGCGAGTGAAGCTCGAACTCTGGCGCGCAGCGCGACGCGGCGACGATCGCCTGGCCGACGACCGTGCCGCCGAACAACCGCGGACGCGTGCTGCCCTCAGCTTCAGCAGTGAAACAAAGCTCGTCTTCGCGCGCGACATTCAAGCGTCGCAACACGTCGTTCAATGCGCGCGTCGCGCCGTCGTCCGCCATGACAGCGACGGTAACTCGCGATCTTTCTCGTGCCAAACACCCTTGACCCCAAATCGGGCTACCGGTGTGGCTCGTGC
>DASRXR010000607.1:0-16858 GCA_035687405.1 Polyangiales bacterium | reverse complement strand
ACGAGACTTGGAGCGACGCGATCGGCGTACCTTGCAGCGAGGGCGACCCCTTGAGCAGGATCTGATCGATCGACGGGCCAGCCGCCTTCGGATCATCGCCGCCGTTGCCTGGATACAGTTCCTTCGTGCGCACCCCGGTCATCACCGTGACCGTGCCTTGCTCGTGTCCACCACCGACGCCCTTCGCGATGATGTCGATCCCGTCGAGGATCACCATGTTCTGCTTCACCGGCTCGAACGGCGCGAGAATGCGTGAGAGCGTGAAGTTGGTCTCGGTGCCCTGACAGACCCAGTTGTTGCGAACGGTGCCGACCGGATGATGAATGACCAGCAGGCGTTTCGCGGCCGGCGCGCCTTGCGCGAACGCTTCGGCACGGCGCAGCCAAAACGCGAGTGCGGTCGCGCAGCCGCCATACAAGAAGTTGCGACGAGTCGTGCGGTACGGCATGGCTACGGCTCCACCTGGGTTCGGTCCGTCCACGCTGGGCTTTGGACAACGGACAAGATCAAATCACGCATGGTCGCTTGGGTTGTTACGCCCGTGGCTGTGGGTTTCAGGCAGAGCGCGGCGCTGTCAGTTGCGATCGACAGCGCGTAGCTGAGCGTGCGATCGCTGAAGCACTGCTCGAACAAGTGGTCCTGAGCCATGCGTGCGGTCAACTGAGGCACACCGGTCATCACGCCGTCGAGTGGTTGCAGGCCTTTGAAGTCGACTGGCTCGGCCGCTTGCGGGAGGTACTTGCCCATCGGGTCGTAGGCCTCGAGCAACAAGCCGAAGCGGTCGAAGTTCTGGTGACAACCGAGACAGGGAGAAGTCATCGCGCGGTAAGCGGCGAGCTCCTTTTGCGACGCCGTCGCTCCCAGCTGCATCGCGACCTGCGCCTGGACGGATTGCGGCGGGCCGGGGATCTTCGGCAAACACAAGATGTTGCCGCGCACGTAGAGGCCGCGCGCGACGACCGAGTTCTTGTCGGTGCGCGATAAGACCGAGAGCACGCTGGCTTGGGTGAGCAATCCCGAGCGCTCGGGCGGCAGATCGGTCTGCGTGAACTGCATCGGATTGCTCGGCGCGGCCATGCCGTACAGCTTCGCGAGGTTGCCGTCGACGAAGCTCTTCTTCGACGTCATCAGCTCGCCGATTGGAGCTGCGCGCGTCCACAACAAGTCGTCGACGAAGCGGCGCGTCTCCTCGTACATGCTGTTCTGCACTTCGGCCGTGTAGCCCGGGAAGACTGCGGCGTCTTTCGGCGTGCTGAAGATGCGCGGCACGTTGAACGCGGTCAGCACGACCTGCGTCAGGTGTTGGCGCACGCGAGGTACCGCGAGCAAGCGATCGACCTGCGTTTGAATGCCGGCCGGCGTATCGAGCGACTTGTCGTCTGCCGCTGCAAGCAGCGCGTCGTCCGGCACCGAGTCGAGCAGGAACGCCGCGAGTGCAGCCGCGCGCTCGTGCGGCGTGAGCTTGCGCGACATGCCTTGCGCCGGGTTCTGGAACTCGGTGCGATACAGCGTCGACGGCGAGATCAAGATCGCTTGCAGCGCTGCCAGCGCGCCGGACTCGCCTTGATCGGTCGGGATCAGCGACACGCCCATGTCGCGCACCGTCATCAATGCGTCGAGCTCGGCCGGTTCGACCGGCCGCTTGTAGGTGCGATGCGCGATTTTGCCGAGCGCGGTTCGCACGCACGTCGCGTCCATCAAGCTGGGGCACGCCAAAAACGTGGCTGCTTTACCGCGAAGCGATTCGGTCGCGGTCTCCGCCATCTGATCGAAGCGGTCGAGCATCGCGGTTGTGACGCGCGCGCGATCGACCGTCTCGAAGATGAGCTCGCTGCTCGCGGTTGCGTCTTGATCCGTGACCGACGTCGGGCCGATCACGTCGCGCAACATGTTCACGAACTGGCGCGGTGCGACGAGAACGGCCCGCGGTTCCACGCGACCTTCGCCGCAGACTGCGGGGTTCGCTGGATCAGCTGGAGTGACAGCTCCCGTACCGCCAGCGCCCGGCGAACCGACGACGCCGGCGCCCGCCGTGATGCCCGGAGCAACACCGGGTGTTCCTCCCGTGCCTGCAAACGCGGCAGCTCCTGCGAAGGCGGAGGTAGGATCGCCGACGCTGCCACCCGAGCACCCGATCAGCGTCAGACCTACGGCTGCCACCGCCCAGCGACGAGCGACGGGACCGAACTCTGCCGCAGCGCACGGGCGTGAGCGCTCGTGTGTTCCGGCTTCGTCCTGGTCCACGGCGACTCGGCGAGGTGATAGCTCGAGCAATTTCCGGAGACGACGCGTCATGCTGTTGCGTGGTAGTGGGCTACCCAAACGCACGCGGGTCAGATGATTTCTGCGGCGATTCGCGCGCCGGGAGCAGCACTAGCTTAGGGTACGTTCCAAGAACGCTTGGAACCGAGCGGTCGCGCCCGGCGCCCAGAGCGCTTCCGAGCTCGCGGCTGCAGCTGGTGGCGGCTGCCGCATGGTGTCAGCGAGCCGATCTGGGTCGTGGACGAGCAGAGCCGCGCGAGCGCTCGTAATCGCGCTCAGCTGCTCGTGGCCCGGCAGTGCGAGCACGTAGGTCGGCAAGCCGAACGCGAGACCTTCGAGGAGCGCGGTCGAGTAGACGCCGACTTGCAAGTCGGCGTCGCGTTGCGCCGCGTACAGCGGAACGCTCGTCGCGGCTTGCACCTCGATCCCAGAGCGCGCGAGCTCCGGGTAGGCTTCACGCCAACCGGTGTGCTCGCTCGGATGGAGCCGGTAGCAGATCTCGAGCTCGGCTTCTGGGATCGACTCTCGCAGGCGCACTGCGGCGCGAGAAAGCTCCGCGCCGATCGTGCGTTGAGACAGGAACAGGACCCGCTTCGGCGTCGCCGGGCTCACGCGGCCGTAGCGCGCCTTTTGCATCTCGAGCCAGGCGTATCCGATCGCCGGTGTCTGTGCAGCCGGTAGCGGCAGGCGCGGCGTCGCGCTACGCCAGAGGTCGCCGAAGAGCAGCAGGTCGTCGGGAAACGAGTCGGGCCTTCGACCGGGGGCGAAGTTGTAGGCGGGATGGCTCGCGCCGAGCGTGCCGTGCTGCAGCTCCGCCACGCGAATCCCTCGCCGGTGGGCGACCTCGGTCAGCACTTGATTCACGAGCCGGTACCCGATCACGACGAGGACGAGGCGCGGCTGAACGCGATCGAGCAGACGTTCGTAGCGTGGGCGCAGCCCGAGGTTCGCGACCACGGCGGTTCGCACGCGCCGCACCAATGCCGCTAGCGGCGGCGCCGCGCCGAGCGCGCGTTCGAGCCCTTCGCGAATGCCCGCGAGCTCGGCGACATCGGTTTGCGACAGACCGCAGCCGGCGAGCGTCCTGACGCGGAACTCTGCGTGCGACGCGAGCAGGGCGAGATCGACGTACGCCGTCGGTTGTTTCGGTATCGGCGTGGGATATCGGCCCTGAAACTGACCTTCGAGCACGACGCGCGTGTGATGCGTCGCGTCGAGTAGTGGTTGTGAATACGGACAAATGTATCGACCGTCGTGCAGCACGTGCCGTGGATGATTCGCGACCAAGAGCTCCGCGCGCGGCAATCCGAACCACGTGCTCGCCGCGCGGCGCAAGCCGAGCTGATTCACGACCGCACGTGTGAGGCCAAATCGCTTCGGGAGGTGCGGCAGGGCAAAACCGACCGAACGCCGGAGTGTGGTGGGCAGCGCGCGAAACTGCTGCGGAAGCCAGGTTCGCATCGGCAATTCACCGATGCGGAGATGCGCGCGCTCGGCGAGCCCTGCCGCTTGTAGCGTCTCCTGGAAGACGTCGTGTCGGATGGCCTGCCAGTAATGCACACCGCACGCAGACCGCTCGAACAATTGCGCGCGTTCTTCGTGCTCGATGAACGCTGAGAGGGCCTCGCCAACCTGCATGGAAAGGTCGGAACAGTGGCGCCAGTGGCGCGATAAGTCTATGCTTTTGAGACCCGAGGTCATCGTTGAGCAATGCTGAGCCGCGCTGTTGTGCCATCATCCCTGCCCGCGGGGGGTCGAAGGGCATCGTCGGCAAGAACCTGCGCGTACTAGGTGGTCGGCCGCTGATCGCACACACCCTCCTTGCGGCTCGCGCAGCGAAGCGGGTCGACCGGGTCGTGGTCAGTACCGATGACCCTGGCATCGCCGAAGTCGCGCGCGAGTATGGCGCCGATGTCGTGTGGCGGCCGGCGGAGCTTGCTTCGGACAGCGCATCTTCCGAGTCGGCGCTGCTGCACACCCTTGGCAGCCTCGCGGCCGAGCAGAAGTACGAACCCGAGCTCGTCGCGTTCTTGCAGTGCACCTCGCCGCTCACGCTCGCGGAAGACATCGACGGCACGATCGCAAAGCTCATCGACGAAGGCGCGGACAGCGCGCTCAGCGTCGCGATGTTTCACTACTTCGTCTGGAAGACGCTCGGGCGCGAGGCGGTTGGCGTCAATCACGACAAGCGCGTGCGGCCGCGGCGGCAGGATCGCGAGCCCGAGTTTCTCGAGACCGGTGCCGTCTACGCGATGCAGCGCGCTGGTTTTCTGAGCGCGCAACATCGGTTCTTCGGCAAGACCGTGTTCTACGAGATGCCGCTCGAGCGCGTGTGCGAGATCGACGAGCTCGTGGACCTCGAAGTTGCGGAGCTTCGCTTGCGCCAGCGCGCACAGTCAGCCCGTCTTGCGGCCTTGCCGAGCCCGCTCGAAGCGCTCGTGATGGACTTCGACGGCGTGCACACCGACAACCTCGTGCAAGTCGATCAAGACGGTCGCGAGTCGGTGAGCTGCAGTCGTGAAGATGGCTTGGGTTTGGAGCAGTTGCGCAAAACTGGCTTGCCGATGCTCGTGCTCTCGAAAGAGCAAAACCCGGTCGTGCTGGCGCGCTGCAAGAAGTTGCAGCTGCTGTGCTGGTCGGGCATCGATGCGAAGCTCCTCGCGCTGAAACGCTGGTGCAGCGAGCAGCACGTCTCGCTCGCCGGTACGGTCTACGTCGGCAACGACGTGAACGACAATGAATGTCTCGCAGCGGTGGGCTGCGGAGTGGCGGTGGCGGACGCCCATCCCGACGCGAAGCGGCACGCCCGAATCGTGCTGGAGCGGTCGGGCGGGCAGGGCGCGCTTCGCGAGCTGTGTGAACTCATCCTCGAACGACGCAAATGACGCGAACGACGCGAATGACGCGAATCACAAAAAGGCGAGCACCATGACTGACATCGTCGAAATCGGTGGCATCAAAGTCGGCGCCGGTCAGCCCGTGTATATCATCGGCGAGATCGGCATCAATCATAACGGCGAGCTCGAGAACTGTAAGAAGTTGATCGACGTCGCTGCCGCTGCCGGCTGCAACGCCGTGAAGTTTCAAAAGCGCACGCCCGAGCTGTGCGTGCCGGAGAAGCAGAAGTCGGTCACCCGCGAGACGCCGTGGGGGATCATGACTTATCTCGAGTACCGGCATCGGATCGAGCTGAACCAAGAACAGTACAGCGAGATCGATCGTTACGCGCGCAGCAAGGGGCTGCACTGGTTCGCGTCGTGTTGGGACATGCCGTCGGTCGACTTCATCGATAAGTACGAACCGGTCGCGTACAAGATCGCGTCGGCGTCGCTGACGGACGACGCGCTGCTGCGCTACGTCGCCAACAAGGGAAGGCCCGTGATCTTGTCGACCGGTATGTCGACCCTCGATGAGATCGATCACGCGGTGTCGCTGTTCGACAAGAGCCGGCTGCTGATCACGCACGCGACGAGCACGTATCCGTGTTCACCCGACGAGCTGAACCTGCGAGTCATGGGTACCCTCCGCAATCGGTACAATGTGCCGGTCGGCTATTCAGGACATGAGACGGGTTTGCAGACGACGGTGGCGGCGGTCGCGCTCGGTGCGTGCATAGTCGAGCGCCACATCACACTCGACCGTGCGACGTGGGGAACCGATCAAGCCGCGTCGGTGGAACCCGCCGGCTTGCACCGTCTCGTACGAGATATCCGCGTCGTGGAACGCGCGTTTGGGGACGGCATGAAGCGCGTCTACGCGAGCGAGCTACCTATCCGCGCGAAATTGCGCGTGCGTTAGCGGATTGTGAAGCGGACGGCCGTGGGCGAGCGCGCGTTCGTTGCCGGTGTTTCGTGGCTCTGCCGCCGTGAGCGGCGCTCCGATGCGAAATCGCATGCAGCGGGTGGGCGGTGGATGGGCGAGTTGTTGGCGTACGCCACTGTGGAGTGCATCACGCTCGGCAAGCGCGCTTGCCGAGAGCGCTGCCGCGAATGGCGGCACTGAACGCGTGGCGTGGCGTGCTGCGAGACTGGCGTTGACGGTGAACGCGAGCGAGCACGAACTCGTCACACAGCGCTCGCGCGAATGTTTTGTTGCGCTAGACTGGCAGCATGTTGCGAGCGGCAGCGAAGGTGCGCAGCGAGACGGCGGCGGAGTTTGAAGGTGGCAGGCTCGGTAAAGCCACCGGAGTTCCATTGCGCGCCCTGCACGTGAGCCAGCAGTTTCCGACCCGGGAGTATCCGGCCCTCGGAGTCATGGTGCAGAGCGCGGTGCGCGCGCAGGCGAAGTTGGCTGGCGTGTCGGTCGAAGTGCTGGCGCCGCGTCCTTACACGTTGCCCGTTCCGGGCTTTCCATATGGGCAGCTCGCGCGGGTGCCGCGCCGCAGTCAGGACCACGGGTTCAGCGTTCATCGGCCGCACTACGTGTACCTCGTGCCGAAACGCTGGTTGTATCCATTGGTCGGAACTGCATTTGCGGCGAGTGCGCGCGGCTATGCTTCGCACTTGGTGCGGCCGGACGTGATTCACGCGCATTGGTCGTATCCGGATGGTGCGGGTGCGGTTGCGCTGCGCGACATGTTTGGCTGTCCGTTGATCGTGCATGCGCGCGGCACGCTCGAGCGCGTGGTCGCGAAGCAGAGTCGGTTGTTGCGCGAAGCCGTACGCTCGCCGCTGATAGCTGCCGATGCCGTGATCGCCAACAGCGACGCGTTGCGCGCGGATTGTATCGAGCTCGGCGTGCCCGAGAGTCGCGTCCACGTGATTCCGAATGGCGTCGATACCGAGTTGTTCGCGCCGCAGGACAAAGCGCAGGCGAAGCGTGAGCTCGGCCTCGATGCGGGTCGGATCGTAGTCCTGTATTGTGGGAATCTGAGGCCAGTCAAAGGCGTGGACGTCTTGGCGGAAGCGATTCCGGAGTTGCTGTGTGCGCAGCCCAACCTGATGTTTGTGATGGTCGGCAGCGGCGAGCTCGAGCCCCAGTTGCGAACGACGCTGGCGCGTTGGATCGGTCGCGGCGATGTCGTGCTGACCGGCGCGCAGCGGCAGCGCGATGTCGCGCGGTACATGGCGGCAGCCGATTTGTTGGTGTTGCCCTCGCGGTCCGAGGCGCGCAGCAACGTCATTCCGGAGGCGTTGGCGTCCGGCACTGCGGTGGCAGCGTCGAATGTCGGCGGGATCCCCGAGGTGATGCGGCCAGAGCACGGCGTGATGTTCCAATCCGGTTCGAGAACCGCATTGGCGCAGGCCGTGTTGTCGATGATTCACGATCGCGAGCAGCTGGCGAAGATGGGCCAGGCCGGTCGGAAGTTCGTGTTGGATTCAGATTGGTCCTGGCAAGCGCACGCGGAAAAGACGCTGGCGTTATACCGAACGCTGCTCTGAGTTCCGGGCGTAGGTCACCCGCTTGAACAGCGCGAGGATCGCGGCATCCGGCAGCACCGGAAGCGCGTGCTCCGCCGCAACGTAGGCCGCGTTCTGCAGCCGGAAAAACCGGGGGTGCCACAACCATCTCCGCTGAAGTCGAAGCGTCAGCCGAAGCGTCAGCCGAAGGTGTGTGACCTTCCCCTGCGCGGCACTGACCCGATACCGGATGACCGCTTGGTCGAGACTCGCGACCGGAAACCGCGCTGCGGTCCGCAGCCAAAGATCATAATCCTGGCAGCGAGGATACGAGGGATCGTAGTGCCCGATCTCGCGCAGCATGCTCCGCCGTAGGGTTACCGCCGATTGCGCAAACGGATTGAACCGAGCGATCACGTCGCAGATCGCGCCGTAGTCCAACGGATACCGCCGAATCCCGAGCTCCCGCGATTGCTCGTCGATGATGATCGTGTGCCCGCCGACCATCGCGTGATCCGGGTGGCTCTCTAGAAACCGAACTTGCGCAGCGAGTCGATCCGGAAGGGCGACGTCGTCGGCGTCCAGAATCGCGAGGTAGGTGCTCTCAGGATCCGCCTCGTCGATCGCTCGATTTCTCGCGGCGACGATCCCCGCGTGCCCCGGCTGCTTGAACGGCCGCACGCGCGGATCGCGGGCTGCGTACTCGCTCAAGATCTGCCAGGAGTCGTCGCGTGAAGCGTCGTCGATGCAGACGAGCTCCCAGTGCGGATACGACTGCGCCAGCACACTGTCCAGCGCTTCGCGTAGATACGCGCTCGCGTTGTGGACGGGCATCGCGATCGTGACGCGGGGTTCAGGCGACGACATGGAAAGCGGCTGCTTATAGCACTCTTGCGCGTGCCGGCGGCATACTGCAGAAGGTTCCGCTGCTTCCCGAGCCCCGAGGGCGCCCGCCTACGTGTTCCTGATCGATCTGTTTTGGCTTTGCTCGTGCTTTCCAGGCTACGCGCTCGCGCGTCGTTGTTGGCCAGCTGTACACGATGCGGGGCTCCTCGCAGTGATCGCGAGCAGTCTGCTCGGGACGTTTCTGGTGCTCTCCCCGATCTCGATGCTCTGCTACGCGGTCGGTGCTCCGATCGCGGTGTTCAGTGCGGCCGTTGTGCTGAGCAGCGTGCTCGGAATCGTGTACTGCGTGCGGGTGCGGGCCGACCGTGCACTGCTCGCCGGCTTGCGCCACGAGAATGCATTCGCGTGGATCCTGCTCGCGGGCTTGCTCTGGTTGCAGGTGCGGGTCGGAGCGTACTTTTCGGGGGACGCGACGTTTCACCTCGGTCGGGTTCGCGTGCTCCTCGATCACGGGTTCACGAACCGCGACATCTATTTGAAGGACTACTACTTCCAGCACATCTACCACACGAACTTGCTCTTCCCGATCTACGCGAGTGCGAGTCAGTTGACCGGGCAGTCGTACCTCGCGGTGTGGTTTCACTCGCAGGCGTTTGCGAAGCTGCTCGTGGCGGCGGGGCACTACGTGCTCGGATTTACGCTGACGCGGCGAAAGTTGCCGGCGTGGTTGCTCGCGCTGACGGTCATCACTGCCAATGCTGGCGAGACGTACACGACGTATCCGAACACGGTCGCGGTCGGTTGGCTGTTGCCCATGCAGCTATCGGCGGCGTTCACGCTGCTCGCGCGGGATGCGAAGCTGCGATATGCGGCCGTAGTAGCCGTGTGTAGCTTCGTGATGGCGCAGGTGCACGCGCTGTATGCGGTCTATGCGGGGCTTGCGATGGCTCCGGGGCTGGTGGTGTTGGGCGCGTCGCCGTGGTCGCGCGGTCGGCGTCGCTCGATCGCATTGGGCCTCGCCGGTGCGCTGGCCGCGGTGCCGTTTCTAGCGGTGTCGCAGTTTGCGTTCAAGCCAAAGTCGAGTAGCGACGACGTGCTGCCGCCAGCTGCGGTCGTGGCGCCTGCGCCCGCTCCACAAACGGCACCCCAACCGGGCCAGACCCCGCCTGCATCGCCACCGGCCACGCCAGAGCCTCCCGACCCGCCGAGGTGGTTGCCGGAGGTCGACAAGGGAAAGCCCGCGATTCCAACTCCGGCAGTCGCCTTGGGGGGCGGTCACCTCGAGAAGAGCTTGGAGCTCGATGTGCGAGCGGAGCAGGTGTGGTTCGCGCCGGAAAAGATGGGCGGGAAGGGCTTCGTCGCGCTCGGTTTCTTGGGCTTTGCGCTCGCGCTCGGGATCGCGCTCGGGCGAGCATACCGCTTCAAGCGTGCCGAGCTGCCGAGCGACTCGGCCGAGCTCGACGTCGAATGGCAGCCGCTAGCAGCGGCAGCACTCGGTGCGTTGGGGTTGTCGGTCACGTTGTTCTGGCCACCGGCGACGACGTTTGCGGTGGCGCTCCTCGGTCAGCCGTTCACGGTTGCAAGGTTATCGACGGCGTTGTCGTCTTTCTTGTTGTTAGGCATCGCGGTGGGTGCGGGTTCATTGGCTCAGCTCGCAATCGCTGCGATGTCGACGAGGCGCAGGTGGTTGCTCTCTGGGCTTGAGGCGCTCGTGTTGTTGCTCGCAGTCGGTGCTGCAACGCGTCTCACGGGACACGCCCCGATGTTCTTCGGCGAGGTCGTAGAGGCTGCGTTGCGTCCGAGCGAGCAGCGCCACGCAACGCTCGACATGTGGCAAGCGCGTCGAGAGATGCTGAAGCGAGTCGTGCCACCGGGTACGACTGTCCTGACGACGGCGCGCTTCGCGCGAAGCGTCGTGATGTTGTGTGACTGCTTCGTGATCATTGCCGATCGAGGTCACACCTACGTCTCGTTTGCGAGAGAGCGCCGGGAGCAGCTGCTGAAGCTGAACGGGCTGACTACGCCGTGGCCGGAGCGAGCGGCATTGCTCAACCGCTACGGCTTGAAGTTGGTAGTCTTCGAGTCGCGCCACTTAGCGCGTTTGTATCGCTGGTCGCATCAGCACGGAACGGTGATCGGCGAGGCGGCGGGTCTGGAAGTAGTCGAGTTGCGCGATCTGTAATCAGACAGAGTTCGTTTCGAAAGCGGGGGTAGAGCGAAAGCGTGCCACACGTGCCAACTGAATCGGACGGCCTATACATGGACCACGCTCGGTACGTCCTCCGGCTGCTTCGCCGGTTCGGCGTACGGACGGGCGACATCGACGACGCTGCCCAGGACGTGTTCGAGAGGTTGCACCGGCGCCGGCGCGAGTTCGAAGGGCGCGCGAAGCTCGAGACATGGATTCACGCGTTCTGCTGGCGCGTCGCAGCGGAGTACCGTCGCCGCGCATGGCGGCAGTCTGCGAGCACCGACACCGAGCTGCCCGCCGAAGAGGTCGCCGAGGTTTTGACGGCGCAGCAACTATCTGCATCGTTGGATGCGCTCGATGCCGCTGAACGCGACCTATTCGTGCTTCACGAGGTCGGTGAGCTATCGATCTCCGCGCTCTCGGAGCTCACTGGAAGCGCACGCGCCACCATCCGGCGACAACTCAAACGTGCGCGGGCCCTCGTCGAGCTACGGGCAGCGCGTCGCCGGAGCGCTGAGGCGAATGCGAAGGACACGCAGTCACTCGAGATGCGTTTCAGCATCGACGAGGCCGCGATCGCAGAGCTCGCGCGAGAGGCAGACCCTCGCGAATACCTCTGCGCCGACTACGGGTTTTCGCGGTGCGACCAGACCGTCGTCGGACTCTGGCGAGCGACACCAGATCCAAAAGCGCTCGCGATCTGTGCAAAAGCGACGCTCGCGGTCGCGGCAGAGGCGACGGATGGCTTCACCTTCTGCAGCGTGATCGAACCTTCAGCTGGATACCCCGATGCGGCGGGACGCGCGTTCAACGCTTGGCTGATGGCGCGCGTTGCATCGAGCCTGCGTGCTGTGGCTTTTGTTACCTTGGGCTCTGGGCTTCGCACGTTGGTGCCCCAAATCGCGAATTCCGTCGTTCTTCTGTCCGGACAGAGTTTGAACATTCGCTTTTTCCGGGAGGTCAAGCCGGCGCTCGCGTGGTTGGCCGACTACGCCCCGAACACGTCGCTCGCTACTCTGATGGATCACTACGAACGGATCCGAACGCAGGTGCGTACGCTCGATTTCGACGACCGCGAGACCCGCGCAGTCAGTTCGGTGAACCAAGCGTCAGCATCGCGTACGGCCCCGTCGTAAACGCGAGACTCACACCCGTGAGCGGCTTTCGCAGCTGCGACTTGCGAACCAACACGTGAGTCATTCCCTCGCGCCGCGCAAGCTCGACCAGCTCTGATAAAGGTCTCGCGTAGTACAGCGCATCTGAACGCTGCGGCAACGAATAGCCGCGACTTGGAAAATCCGTTGTGCCCATCGCGGACAGCATTCGGCGCTTCCACTCCGACGCCTCGTCACCCCTCATCGGCGCGCACTTCCAATCGACGAACACACTCCGGCGCGCCCTCATTCGATACTCGAACAAACCCGGTGGAATCAGGATTTTCGCGTCCGGTGGGGTCGACTCCCGCGTCTGCGCATACAAGTCGCGATCCGGCGGATCCCACGTGACTCGTCGATCCGCGAAGTGAAAGCTCCTCGCCGGTCGCACCCGCGCGCCCGTCCAGGTCTGACCCAACGGTATTCGCGCGACCCAGAGGCTCATCAGCAACGGCACCGCTGCTAGCGCTGCGATGACTAGGCTTCGACGCACGCGCAAGCAGGCGAGCGCAAGCGTGGCGAGTGCGAGCGGAATCAATACCGCCACGAACAACCACACTGGCGCGCCGGGCGCACTCGGATCGGCGACCTGTGGCGGGTTTTGGAACGGCGCGAGCGTCAACAGGTCTTCGCGCACGAACATGCAAAACACGCCGAGCGCTGCGAGCAGCCACACCAGCGCCCCACGCTCAGGCCCGAGCTTCACAGCCGACACGACGAGCGAACGCGCGACTCGCGCAAACGCGATCATCAAAATCGCCAGCAGCGGAATCGACATGCGCAGCGTGAACAGGCGCGCGAGCGACACGATGTGCAGACCCGCACCCAACAAGCCGATCGCGATCAACGCGATCAACACACCACCCAACCACGCCACCGCAGCCCTGCGCTGCATTGCGTACGGCCCGATGAACGCCGGCACGGCGAGCAACAGCCAAATGCCTACCCAATAAAACTCGGTCGGCAGCATGAACGCCAAGTCGTAGTGATGCGGCGAACGTACGAACAACGTGATCGCGACCGCAGCGGGTTCGCTGTCCTTGGCCACGAACGAGCTCGCGAGCACGAGTAGGTTGGGTGCTTCAAGCAGTAGACACAGTCCCGTCGTGATCGCGAGCGCTCGCACGGCTGACGTGCGCGCACTGCCGCTCTCACGCAACTCGGGCCACGCCTGCACGAACGCGACCGGCAGCACCACGACGGGCCCGAGCACGGCGAAGTTCGCGTGCAGAAAACCTGCGACACCGAGCCAGATGCCTGTCGCGATCGGACGCCGCTCGAGACATGCCGCACAGGCCAAGAAGAACGGCGCCAGCGCGAGATCCGAAGGCAACAAGCAGCCGTGATTGAGGATCGCCTCGCCGATCCCTTTTTCGCGTGCGCAGCCGAAGACGAACAGCGCAAAGCTCGCCTCGAACACGCCGCCGCCGAAACTCCGGGCCAGCCGCAAGATCCCGTACGCGAGCCAGGTGAGGCACCCGAGATGGGCGCCGAGCATTGCAAATCGAAACGCGCCTTCGCCGCTCGCAGCGTGCAACGCCCGTACGATCCACGAGAACGTGACGTGGTAGTGCGACGTCGACCACGTGAACCAGTCGCCGGGCAAAAAATCGCGATAGATCTCGCGATACGGCAACAGGAGGTACTGGACCTGATCGTTGCTCTCGAACGAATACCCGAGCTGGACGAGCAGGAACGCGCTGGCAGCGAGCAGCCAGACCACTGTCAAAACACGCTCGCGCAGTGGCTTTGGAGTCGCCTCCATCGATAGGCTCGGCCAGGGCGTCTACCCGAGTTTGAGAAACCGGTCAAAGACGCGCAGAGTTGGTTCCGCCCAGCCGCCCGCCGACACGCTCCTGCTGCCGGCGGCGGCGCCCCGACGCGGCTTGAACCCACGCCGAGGTTGCCCTACACCGTCCTCAATTCTTGTACCGGCCGCGTTCTCCGGCACAGTATCAAGAGCCCGATCGTGCCGAAGGCCGTCAAGAATCTACTCAAAGTCGCATTTGGTCTCGGCCTACTGGCCTGGACCGTCTCCGGCATCCACCTCGGAGAGCTCGCCGTCCTCGCGCGCGAGGGCGACCCCAAAAACCTCGCGCTCGGCGTTGGAAGCCTGCTGGTCGCGATGCTGTATTTTCAGTGGTCGCGCCTGCACCTGCTGATCAAGGGCTACACCGACGGGATCGCGACGTCGCTCAAGATCTTTTACGTCGGTGCGCTGTTCAACAACGTCTTGCCGAGCAACATCGGCGGAGACGCGATCCGCTTGATGTACTTGAAGAGCCTGCGCGCGGACAATTGGGGCGCGCCGTTCATGCTGCTGCTCTTGTATCGAGCGAGCGGGTTTGCGCTGCTCGTTGCGGGTGGGCTCATCTACATCGTGGTCGACCACGATCGGCTGATCCATCTGCTCGAAGCGCAACACGTGTTCGTGTCGTTCGGCGCACGCACTTGGTTGATTGCGGGTGCGGTCGCGTTGGTCGGCCTCGCCGCGCTAGTTTACGTACTGCGCCGCCTCTCGGACAAAGTTCGCACCCGCATTCTCGGATTTCTGCGCAACTGCCAGGGCGCCCTCGCGCAACTCAGCCGTGCGGATGTGGTGCAGCTCGTCGTGCAAACGACGCTGTTTCACGGCTTTCGATTGCTGTCGTTCTACTACTTGATCCTGTACCTCGGCCAACACGTCTCACTCTGGGATCTCGTGTTCGTGATCTCGGCAACGGCGATCATCGCAGTGTTGCCGGTGACGATCGCCGGGCTCGGCGTGATGGAAGGCTCGATCTCGCTGCTGCTCGCGATGTATGGCGTAAGCCCTTCGTCCGCCGTCGCGATTGCGCTCGTGAATCGCGCCGTGATGTTGTTTTTGGCAGCCATCGGCGGCGTGATCTATCTGACGAGCCGCGACGACGTCGTGCGCGCTTCCCGCGCCGCGAGCGCTGAGCCGAATCCAGCACCCGCGCGCAGTCCGGAGTCCGGCGGAGCGGCGTGACGATGGAATTCGACAGTGGTGTGGCGCGCAGTCAAGATGGGCCCGCGCCGAGAGCTGCGCGACCGAAAGCCCCGCTCTGGCGCCGTGCCTTGCCGCTGATCGGCCTCGCAATCCTCGTCTACATCTTGTCGCGCATGGACGGCGCAGGCATGAAGAACGCGCTGAGCCGCGTGTCGGTTTCGACCTTGGCCCTGGCCGCGGCGGCCTTCAGCGGAAACCTATTCCTGAAGGCGTTTCGCTGGCAACGCTTGCTCCAGGCCCAGCAGATCGAGTTGCCGGGCCGCGTGTCGATGGCCGCGTTTTTGAGCGGTCAGTTCTACGCGCAAGTCACGCTCGGTCGCGTCGGCGAGTTCTTTCGTGTCGAAGCGCTGATCGAACGCGGCGTAAGTGCTGGCACCGCTCTCGCGTCGTGTGTGTTCGATCGGCTGCTCGACGTGTTCATCGTGTTCGGGCTCGGCGCGGTGTTTGCGACGCGTGTCCTCGCTGATCGGCAGCTCGCGTGGATCGCTCTGGCGGCGCTGCTCGCAGCGGCAATCTGTCTCGCGATGCTCTTGCGCTACGCGGTGCCAGCTCCGCTCGGTGCTGAACCGACCCGTCTTCAAAGCGCGCTCACGGCGCTCGAAGGCCGGCGATTCATCGGCAAGCTCGTATACAGCGTTCGTGAGCTCTTGCAGGGCATGCTGCCGATGTTGAAGCCTCGTGTGCTCGCCGAGGCCCTCTTGTGGAGCGCGATCTCGTGGTTCGGGTACTTCGAGGCGCTGTTCCAGCTCGCGGATGGTCTGTCGATCGCAGTCTCTCGGGTGCTGCTGACGGCGACGGCCGCGTTTGCCGCGCTTTCGGCGCTGCTCCCGGTCACCGTCTCGGGCCTCGGTGCGCGCGAGCTGATCTACATTCAAGTGTTGGAAAACCATGGCGTGGCCAATGAAACGGCGGTCGTGCTCTCGTTGCTCCACCTCTTCATCATGTCGATTTGCGCGACGGGATTTGGCTTCCTCGGCGTCATCTGGCGCCAGCGGCAGCGTTCGTAGTAGATCAGGCTGTTGCGATGAAGCTCGTCATCCAGATCCCGTGCTTCAACGAAGCCAAGACCTTGCCCGAGGTCCTCGCTGATCTGCCGAAGTCCGTTCCTGGGATCGACGTGATCGAAACGCTCGTGATCGACGATGGCTCGTCGGACGACACCTCCCGCGTCGCCAAGGAGTACGGCGTCACGCGCGTGGTGCGGCATCGCGGCAATCGCGGCCTTGCGCGCACGTTCTTGACCGGGCTCGAGGTCGCGCTCGAGATGGGCGCGGACGTGATCGTCAACACGGATGGGGATCATCAGTATCCGGGCGCGAGTATTCCTGAGCTCGTCGCACCGATCGCATCGAACGAAGCGGACCTCGTGATCGGCGATCGCAAAACTTCGACGGATCCGAAAGTCGGCGCTTCGAAGAAGCTCTTCTATGGGCTCGGCAACTTCGTCGTTCGTACGACGACCGGTGTCAGCGTCCACGATGCTCCGAGCGGCTTTCGTGCGATGTCGCGCGAGTTCGCGATGAGCATTTATCTCACGAATCCGTTCTCGTACACGCTCGAGACCATCTTTGCGGCGGCTGAGCAGCGCTATCCGATTCGTGAAGTCGAGATTCGCAGCAACGTCGTGACGCGCAAGAGCCGCTTGTTTCGTGGGATCGGTGAGTACGTCCGGCGTTCTGCGAGCATCATTGTGCAGGGCTACTCGATGCACAATCCGCTGCGTGCGTTCGGGTTGCTCAGTGTTCCGTTTCTGCTGACCGCGTTTCTGCTCGGGGTGCGGTTTCTCTACTTCTACGTTCGCGATCCAGACTACAGCGGCCACATTCAGTCGTTGATCGCCGCGGCGATCGCGAGTGTCGTCGGCGTGCAGATCTTGATCTTCGGTATGCTCGGCTCGCTCGTGCGGGCGAATCGTTTGCTCTTGCAGGACATCCGAATGCGTGTCCGCCGCTTGGAGCTGCGAGAGCCGGAGGCAGCAGCTACGGAGCAAGCCGAATCCAAAGCGCCGAAGGTAGAGCGGCCGATTCAGTTGAAACGCTAGTTCTTAGTTCATCTG
>DASRXR010000606.1:0-25822 GCA_035687405.1 Polyangiales bacterium | reverse complement strand
CTTGCCGAAATTGTCAGTTTTGCGTTCGTGTTCGAGCGGCGCCTGCAGCTCACAGCTGCACTACGTTTTCCTGCTCGATGGATGTCAGTTCGATTCGCGGAGTTTCGCTTCGATCAAGTTCGCGAGAATCACTCCCGACGTCTCGTTCAAGTGAATGAGATCGGCAGTGCCCCACAAGCCGCGGCGATGCGAGATGCTGTCGTAGCTCTGGCCGGCGAGATAGCGTTGCAACGGAACTGTCGCCATCCACCTGATCTCGGTGAAGCCAGGGTTGAAACCCCGTCGGCAGACGTGGCCTGAAGCTCGCAGAGCGTTCTCCATCGCCTGATGAAATGGAATCACCTTCGCGCCGTACTCGGTCGCAAGTCGGGTGATGCACGACGCGTATGTTTGAAGCAAGCCGTGCACGGGGTGAGACAGGTCTTCGCCGAGCAGCGGCGGCGTGACGACTATGACTCGCGCTTTCGTTTGTTCTGTCAGACCACGGAGGAAACGTCTCAGCTCTCGTTCGAAGAAGGCGAAGCTCGCGCGATCGGGCAAAACCTTCTCGCGCACTTGGCGTTGCCCGACGGACTCGGTTTGTTCACCGCAGATGTCGTTGGTGCCGATCAGCACGACGACGTCGTCGGGTGCGCACGCGACGATGGACGGTAAGCGCTCTGCGAGGTTGAACGCGAGGTCGCCGTTCACGCCTGCGTTGAAGATGCGGACTTGGGGGCCGAGTCGCTCGCGAAGGACCTGACAATAGTCGTAGCTGGCAGTGGCGTGGGTCAGACTATCGCCGGCGCACACGATGCGACGCTCTCCCGGTTTGCGGGGTTCGGGGCCGTGCTCGACGACGTCTTCGATCGGGCGCTTGAACGCGCGCCAGAACGAATACACGCTCGCAGCGACCGAAGCGGCACCCAGGCCGCCGATAATCTTCAGGATTAGTCCGACCATCCAGGCTCGGCGTTGTAACGCATCAGGGACGTCCGTGTTGGGCCCTACGAAGTTTATGCAACGGTTTCGGGCGGCCCGCACCACTGATACGGGAGTGACCCCGACTTCGCGCCCGATCTGGACCCTGGTTCGCCTGGCATGCGCCGGCACGGGGATCGTATGTTCGGCGTCTGGTGCTGTCGGGTGAGCGCGAATCCGCCGTTGGTACGTAAGGCTGCGATTTCGCCGGCGGAGAGCGCTGCGACGTCTGGGACGCACGTGCGTCCGGTCGGGTCTAGCCCGGCGCCGACGTTCGCCGAGGTCTATGCGGCGCACTTCGATTTTGTGTGGCGGACTGCAGCCAACCGCGGCGTTCCGCGGGCGGCGCTCGACGACGTGGCGCAAGAGGTGTTCATCGTCGTCGATCGGAAACTGCACGAGTTCGAGGGGCGGTCGTCGTTGCGGACGTGGATCGCCGGGATCGTGCGGCGGGTGGTCGCGGACTATCTGCGCAAGCGTGGCAATCGGCCGGCGGGGGACGAGACGTTGGAGCGAGAGCCGGCGAGTGCAGCTGCGAGCGGCGAGCGGCTCGAGCAGAGTGCGGCGCTCGAGGTGTTGGATGCGCTGCTTGCGAAGATGACCGAGGACCAGCGCGAGGTGTTCGTGCTGCATGAGATCGAAGAGTTGAGTGGCGTCGAGATCGCGGAGATCACGGGCGCGAACGAGAATACGGTCTGGACGCGGCTACGCGCTGCGCGCCGGATCTTTCAAGAGGGCGTGGCGCGGCAGCAAGCGCGGCGCGCGAGGGAGGGAGCATGAGCAATCTCAATCCCGAGTCGAAGCGGTTGCTAGCGCTCGCGCGAGAAGCGCGAACGCCGAGTATCGATGATCGAGCGCGAGTCGCGCGAAGGTTGGCGCTCGCGGTCGGTGTGTCTGCCGGTGCGGCCACGACTGTCACGACTGCTGCCGCGGTGCAAGCAGCTGCGGGCTCGAGTGCGGCTGGAGCACATCTCGGCGCGGAAGCGACGGCAGGGCACGCTGCAGCCGGGACGGCGAAAACGGCTGCGGCGTGGGGTGCGGGCAAGCTCAGCATCGCGGGTGTGGTGCTGCTGACGGCGGCGGGCGCATATCTGACATTCAGTCGTGCACCAGCATCGCCGAGTGCGCAGCGCGCGGAGGCTAGTGCGAAGCACGCGAAGCCTAGTGCGAAACTCGCGGAACCGAGCTCGAAGCTCGCGGAGCCGAGCGCGCTCATTTTGCAGCGTGTGGCGGCGTCGGAGGCTCGCGTAGAAGAGCGCGCGCAGCCGAATGCGACGGTGGTTGAAACGCCAAGCCCGAAAGCGCCGGCAACGGCCGAATCGCGAGTACGCACGCGGCGCTCGGGATCGGAAACGTTGCCACACGAACTCGAGCTGTTGCATCGGGCGCAGGTGGCGTGGCGCGATCACGCAGCTGCGCGAGCGCTGGAGTTGGTGGAACAGCACCGGCGTGCCTATCCAAAATCAGCGCTGAGGACTGAGCGTGAAGCTCTAGAGGTGTTGGCTTCGTGCGAGGTCGGCAAGTCTCGCCAGGCGGCCCGATTGGCCCGCAGCTTGTTGAAACGCGCACCGGATTCGCCCTCGCGCGCGGCGATCGAAGAAAGCTGCGCATTGGAGTAGCCTCGCACCCGTGAGGGGATTCTCGTGGGTCGCCGGCTTCCTGCTACTGCTCGCGAGTCGCGCGCTCGCACAAGCACCGCTGCCACTCGAGCTGGCCTGGAACGCACCACCCGAATGCCCCACCGGCGACGACGTACGCGCCGAGCTCGGACGCATCGCCAACGTCAAGAGCGGCCTGAGCTTGCGACGCCTCGTCGCACGCGTGGACATCGGACGTCGCAACAACACGTACATCGCAGTGCTCCGGACCGAGCACGAAGGGCGCGTCGGCCAGCGGCAGCTGGAAGCTGCAAGCTGCCCCACTCTCGTCCGGTCGGTGACACTCGTGCTCGCACTCGCGTTCGGCGCAGGCGTCGAGGTTCGCGACGTCGCGCCAGATGAAAGCAACAACGCAGGCAGCGGCCGTCAGATCAAGGCAAACACGCCGCAGCCTTCCGCAGCGATGGATCCCCAGTCCACAGCGACGAGTGCGCCACCCGCATTCGAGAACGCCGCAACAACCGACGAAGATCAGGACGAGCGCTCACAACTGGGCGCCGAAACGGGCGATGCCGCTGATGCCGCGGATGCAAATGAGAGCGAATCGCGACGCGGCCCCAAGCTGAATCTGTCGCTCGTTGCCGGCGCACAATTCGGGGTGCTGCCGTCCGCGGCACTCGCAGCAGGGCTGGGCGTAGAGCTCGAAACGCTGCGATTTTCACTCGGAGTGCGGGTGCTCCTCATGCCGGGAGTGACCAAAGATCTGCCCGCGACTCCGAGCGATTCGGGCGGTGCGGCCGAACCGAGCGAAGCGGATCCGACCACTGCGAGTAACGCAACCGTGGCCGCGCGCTTTGCGGCCTTCGGCGCCGAGTTGCGAGGTTGTGCACTATTTCCGTTCGACGCGGTGACGTTTGCGGCGTGCACGGCGTTCGAAATTGCAGCCATCCGCGGCACGACCGACGAGGCAGCAAACATTCGCGCCGACGCGGCGATCGCGCCTCGTTACGCGGTCGGCGCGGGCGTCGCCGTAGATTGGCCGAGGGCAACGACGTTCCGCCTACGCTTCGAGGCAAACTTGGCGATAGCGCTGAATAGGCCGAGGTTCGAGATCGAAAATCTTGCGTCGGCGTTCGTAGCGCCGCGCTGGTCGCCGCGAATAGCTGCGGGCTTAGTCGTCACGCCGTGACACCGGCAGGCAACCCGCCGGCCGCCTCATTCGATTTGCGGCGCACGCATTCGAAGCGCGCGAGTCGTTCGCAAACGAACATCGCAAACCGGCACCTCGCCGAGCCCGCCGCTGCACACATTCAATCCGGCAAACACGCCACCGGCTTCGTGTCGAGTACCAGATCGTCCATGAACAACTCGAACAACGTTGCTTGACTCGACGACCAATCGATCCCGGCGCGCAGCATGCTCACGCCGTCGTCCGCCAGACTATCGATTCCCGTTGCTCGTAACGCCTGCGCATCTTCGATGAACACAGCGGCCGTCGCATCACCGCTGATCGCGAGCTCGGCACGCAAACAAAACCAACGGTCGCGCGGAATCTCGAGCGTTCCGGTCTGCCGCGTCGGCTTCGCCTGCGGTGAGAAAAGCTGCAGGGCGCCGTCCACGACGTTCAGATCGACCCCCACAAACGGATCACCGTTGAACGGATCCGGCCTCGAACCCACGAAGAACAAGTTGATGATGTCCGTCGGCCCGGCGGGCACGTAGAGATACGCCCGCAGATACAGCGACCCCGAACGAAGCGCAGAAAATCGCTTCACGACATCCGCAACACTCTCCATCGAACGGCTCGAGACGTGCAGCGATCCAACGCCAGAATGCGCTCGCGCGGTCGAACGCTCGATCTCTCCCGAACCCTCGATCACCGTCTCCGGCCACTCCGCGCGCAACTCGCCCTCGAACGCCGAACACACCAGCGCGCCACTGCAATCCGCGACTGACGCGTCCAAGCCGTCATTCGGCACGCTTGCATCCGCCGCAGCGTCGCGAACCTCGCGAGCGTGCCCAATGACGTACGGGTTGTCCGCGCAAGCCGCCGCAAGCATGCAGAGCGCCACCCGCGCCAGTAGCGCCATCCAGCGAAGCTGCCACGAGCGCCCGGCGCCGAGCAACCGTCGTTTCCGCAACGAAACGCTCTGATTCACGCCACTACCTGGGCTGAGACCGAACACCGGACGGCCCCGAATGAGCATCCATCTCAGGCACATGCATTGGACGCTGGCTGTCGCGCTCGCCGCTTGCAGCGGCGAAATCGGCGATCCACCTCGGGTTGGCACTCCCCTCCCCGGCACTGGTCAGACGGGCCAAATCCCCAACGCCGCACCCGGATCGATCGGCGGCCCCGCCTCCCCAACCACCCCGACCTCCGGCTCGAATGTTCCCGGTGCCGCTGGGAGCGGCGAGCTTCCCGCCCCGCGACTTCGACGACTCACGCTGTCCCAGTATCAAAACAGTATTCGCGATCTGCTCGGTGTGGGCGTCGACACGTCGATGCTCACCGCGATTCCCCCACTGAACGGCATGCGCGCGATCGGCGCCTCCAACGTCGCGCTTCCGCAGCGCGACGTCGAAATCCTGGAGACGCTCGCAAGCACCGCGAGCGCACAAGCTTTCGGCGACGCGACGATTCGCCAAAAGTTGACGGGCTGCGACGCGACGCAGAGCAGCTGCGCCGAAAGCTTCGTCGTCAGCTTCGGGCAACGCGTCTTTCGCCGTCCCCTCACCGACGCCGAGCGCACGCGCTACCTCACTCTCTTGCGCTCCGCGACGCAAATGAGCGGCGACGGCTGGGTCGCACTTCGCGTCGTCAGCCAAGCGCTGTTTCAATCCCCGAACTTCTTGTACCGCGCCGAGCTCGGTGAGCTCGATCCGGTCGCGACCCCGCGACGGTCCCTCTCGAGCTACGAGATCGCCGCACGGCTCTCGTTCTTCTTATGGAACACGACGCCCGACTCTGCGCTTCTCGGCGCCGCCGACAGCGGCATGCTCACGAAGCCGGCCGGCTTCGGAACTCAAGTCGTGCGGTTGCTCGGCGATGCGCGCGCGACCGAAGCGGTCGACGACCTGTTCGACGATTACTTGCGACTCGACGGGCTCGACGCACTGGTCAAGCTCCCTGAGGCGTACCCGGCCGCAACCGCGACCCTGCCGGCCGCGATGAAGCAAGAGACGCTCGAATCACTGCGCGCGCTCTTGTGGAATGAGGGGGGCGACTTTCGCGACGTCTTCACGACGACGCGCACGTTCGTGAACCCCGAGCTGGCAAAGCTCTACGGGGTCAAAACATCCGCAGCCGATGGCTTCAGCGAAGTTCAGCTCCCCGCAAGCGGCCCCCGCGCCGGCCTTCTCACGCAAGCAGGATTCCTCGCGTTGCACTCGCACCCAGGTCGCAGCTCCCCGACGCTGCGCGGCAAGTTTCTGCGCGAGAACCTTTTATGTCAGGCGATCCCGGCACCGCCTGACAACGTCAACACGTCGTTGCCCGCGATTCCCAAAGACGCGATGACCGCGCGCCAGCGGCTGACGAAGCACCGCGAAGACCCGAGCTGCTCCGGCTGCCACAGCCTGATGGATCCACTCGGCCTCGCGCTCGAACAGTTCGACGGCATCGGAGCGTTCCGACAAACCGAAAACGGCCAACCGATCGACGCGAGCGGCGAGCTCGACGGCCAGCAGTTCAGCGACGCGCGCAGCCTCGCGGAGGTCCTCGCGATGCACCCGAACACAGCCGACTGCTTCGTCCGAACCGTTCTGCGCTACGCCCGCGGCGCGCTCGAAAACGACACTGAGACCTCGCTGCTCGCAGCCGTGGGCGGCGAGTTCCAGAGTCGCGGCTTCAAGCTGCAAGAGCTGTTGTCCCTCGTGGCGAGCGACCCCTCGTTTCGACAGGTAGGAGCCCTGCAATGACGAAGTTGAAACCGATGCCGCGCCGCCGTCTTCTCCGCGGCAGTCTCGTGGGCGGCGCGTCGATCGCGATCGGCCTGCCGCTCTTGGAGGCGATGCTGAATACGCACGGCGAGAAGCTCGCGTACGGGCAAGCACTCCCGAAGCGCTTCGGCGTGTTCTTTTTCGGCAACGGACGCGGCGTCGAACCGGCGAAATGGCGTCCGACCGGCACCGGGGCGAGTTGGACTCCCAGCGTCGAGCTCGCACCGCTGGCCGAGCTAAAAGACTACGTGTCAGTCGTGACCGGCATGAACGCGAAGCTCGACAAGAGCCCGCAAGGTCATCACAAAGGTTCCGCCGCGATCCTCTCCGGCTACGACTTCATCACGCAGCCCGCGAACAACGCGCCGTATCGCAGCACATTTGCGAAGCCGAGCATCGATCAAGTCGCAGCGGGAGTGCTCGGCACTACGACCGCATTCAAATCCCTCGAAATCGGGGTCTCGAAGCGTGTGATCAACGGCGAAGGCACGACGATCCAGTACATCTCACACAACGGTCCGGACAGCGGCAACCCGCCGGAGCTGAGCCCACGCAACCTGTTCAGTCGACTGTTCGCCGGAAACGCGCCGGCGATGGCCGCACCTGGCGTGCCCGCCATGCCCGACCCCGTGCGCGCGATGCGCAAGAGCATCCTCGACACCGTGCTCGAAGACTTGAGCACGCTCGGCCAGCGCGTCGGCACGGCCGATCGCGCGCGGCTCGATCAACACACGGAGAGCATTCGCGCGATCGAACGCCGCCTCGATACCGAACCCGAAGTTGCGACCGCGTCGTGCAACCCCGTGCAGCCCGCGGCAGACCCGACAGCCTCGAACAGCAAGGAGCCGATCGAGGAACGCATGCAAGCGATGGGCGATCTACTGGCGCTCGCGATGAGCTGCGACGTCAGTCGTGTGTTCTCGATCCAGTTCATCGGCAGTGCGGCCGGTCCAGTGTTCTGGCAAGTCGGCGCCGATCGCGGTCATCACGACATATCCCACGATGGCCAGTCCAGTCAGGCCGTCATCGAAGCCTGCACGATCTTCACGATGAAGCAGCTCGCAGGGCTGCTGACGAAGTTCCGCAACACACCCGACGGCGCAGGCAACCTACTCGACTCGATGGCGCTCCTCGGAACCTCGGATGCGTCCGACGGCGCCGCACACACCGTCAACGATTATCCGATCATCGTCGCAGGTAAAGCCGGTGGAGCGTTAGTCCATCCCGGCGTCCACTACGCCTCGAACGGGGAGCACACGAACCGCGTGCTCCTCACGATCTTGCGAGCAGTCGGTGTCCAGCTGCCCGAGCTCGGCATGGGCAGCTACGTACAGACGATGGGTGTATCGGCGCTCGAAGCTTGAGCTTTCACTGAAAGACGTAGAGCGCGACGCTCGAGCGAACATAAACACTCGAGGGCGTCGTGATCCGCCAGGCAGCGTGGTCGCGCCTACTTTTTCGAGTGCCAGTCTTCGGGGAAACGCGCTCGACACAGATTTTGGAGATTCTCGAGCAGCGAACACGAGGAGGACAACACCATGGATCGCGTCGAACTCTCGAAGACTTTGCTCGAAGCGAAGAAGCGCAAAGGCATGACGTGGGCCGACCTCAGTAAGAGCGTCGGCGCGTCGGAAGTGTGGTTGGCGTCCGTCTGTTACGGCGAGAGCGCCGCGCCCGAAGAGGTCGCGCAGAAGATCGCGAAGGCGCTCGACCTCACGGAGCCCGTTGCCAAAGCGCTCACCGAATATCCGCTACGCGGAAACAGCATCGGCGACAAACCGGTCCCGACCGACCCACTGCTCTATCGGTTCTACGAGATCCTCCTCGTCTACGGATTGCCGCTGAAGGATCTGATTCAAGAGAAATTCGGCGAAGGCATCATGAGCGCGATCGACTTCACGATGGACGTGCAGAAGCAGCCGGACCCGAAGGGCGATCGGGTGATCGTGACGATGAACGGCAAGTTCCTGCCGTACAAGCGCTGGTAGAAATCCTGCCGCTTACAAGCCGAGATCGCTCAAACCCGGGTGGTCGTCAGGTCTTCGACCTTGAGGCCACTCGAACTTTCGATCGGCCTGCCCGATCGGCAGGTCGTTGATGCTCGCAAACCGAACCTGCATGTAGCCGTCTGCGTCGAACTCCCAGTTCTCGTTTCCGTACGAACGAAACCAGTTGCCCGCTTCGTCGTGCCACTCGTACGCGAAGCGCACCGCGATGCGATTGCCTTCGAAAGCCCAGAGCTCTTTGATCAAACGATACTCGAGCTCGCGCGCCCACTTTCGAGTCAGAAACGCTTCGATCTCCGCACGCCCGCGCGGAAACTCGGCGCGATTGCGCCAGCTGCTGTCAGGCGTGTAAGCGAGCGATACGCGCTGCGGGTCGCGGCCGTTCCATGCATCTTCGGCCATGCGGACCTTCTGAAGCGCAGTTTCGCGGGTGAACGGAGGAAGTGGCGGACGCGGAGTCGACATGAGAAGGACCTCCCTAGGTGAGATGACCTCCGCTTGTAGGGCGAGCCTGCGCGGCGCCGCAAGCACTTCGCCCTAGCCACGGCATTCCGCCGCGTCACAGCGAGCTCGAAGCATCACCCTGCAAACGACGCAGGTGGATCGACTCCGGATATTTCGACTCGAACTGATGCAAACGCTGCGTCGCCTCGGTCGTTCGACCGAGCTTCCGCAACACTTCGATCCTCAGCACTTCGCGCTCGGGCCCAAGCAGCCCACTCGGAAAGCGCGCTGCGTGTTCAGCGAGGATTCGCAACGCCGCTTCGGGCTTCGCCGACATGGCCTTGCGCGCGTCGAAGAGCAACTCGACTTCCGAGCGTTGAGCCACAGTCGCTGCGGGGACGGGTACCGGTTGGACTGCCGGCTTCGGCTTCGCTTTTTCCGGCTCGGGCACTGGGTCCGTAGCCTCGGCTGCGCTCGTGACGGCGACTGCCGGTGTAGGCGTGGTGCTTGCGGCGGATTGCGCCGGCCCCGCCTGAGCCGTGGCACTCGGCCCGGAACCCCCGCGAGATCTCCGCGACGCCGAGCCGCTCGAACGCGTTGCCGCTGATGGCGGCGCTGCCGCGGGAATGACAGCGGCAGGTCTCTCGCCTTCGGGCTCGCGCGCCGGAACCGGCCCGGGTTCGAGCCGCGAAGTCTCGACTGCAGCCGGCCGCGCCGACTTCGCGGGCGCCTGATATTCGCCTGCCAAGTGATATCCCAACCAGCTCAGCGCTGCGATTCCGATCACGATGCCCGTGATCAACGTCTTCGTTCCAAACAGCTTACGCCAGCCGTTCGAAGTTCCCGGCGGAGGAGCATCTGCGAGCGCAGCCCCGAGCTTTTCGGCGACGCGTGCAAGTCGCGCCGCATCCGGACCGCCCTTACCGAGCGCATACAGTGCGCGCACCAGCTCCGGCGTCGCCTCGCCGCCCGCCTTCAAGGGAACAGGATCATCATCAGTCATGTTCACCCTCGGCTGCCATGCGCTCGACCAAAGCCAACACTCGCGCGCGGGCCTTGTGGAGCCGCGAATACGCAGTTTGAAGCGGACAATCTAGCGCCTGCGCAATCTCCGCCATCGGCATGTCTTCCACTTCGTACAGTAAGAATACCTCCCGCTGCGGAAGCGGAAGCTGACTCAACAATCGATGTCCTAGCGCAAGGGCTTCGCGGTCCTCCACGTGCTCGAGCTGCGTCGGCGCTGCTGCGTCCTCGAAAAACCCCGGCGACGACGTCTCACGGCGGCGGTCGACCTTGCGACGCTGCGCATGAGCCACGCGTGTGCAAATCGAGTAGAGCCAGGCGCGCGCACGCCCTTTTTCCTGATAATCGTTCAGGCGCTGATACACGACTAAAAACACCTCCTGCAGCGCGTCGTCGAGATCAGCCTCGCGGACGCCCAGGTAGCGCAAGCTTCGACAGACGAAGGGGCTATGCGCCTCGAAAACCTCTCGAAGCTGCGGCGGCAGATGGGTCGCCGACTCCTGCGGCCCTCGCGTTTCAGTCACTTTCGCAACTCCCTGACGCTATGACTTCAGGAACCCAGGATTATGAAGGTGAGCTGAAAAATGATCCCTCCAAGCTTAGGACGATAGACCGCCATCGGCTCCCCGTTTTCGCGGACATAGGAAAACCTAGGCCGGCTGAACGACAGGAGCGGGCCAGCCGCGAGGTCGATGAGCGCGAACCTTCCGAGCCGCGTCTCCCAGCCCAAATCCAACATTCCGTGGGCAAGCAGGCGGGTTTGCCGCGGCGGGCCAGCTAGCTCGAGCGGACTCGCGACCAGGGCTCCCGCTTCGGCGCCCGCACAGGCCCTCAAGCCAAAGGTACCGTCACCCCAGAGCTTGGCGCATATGCGCAACCTGAAACTGAACGCCCCCAGTCTCGCACCGACACCGCGCTGCGTCTGGATCGAGACCGGAACCCAGTACGCACCGTCGGCCTGAAAGCGCAGGTAGGGCCCTACCTCGAGAGACACCGTCGGACCTGCCGCAAACGTCGTTCGCGGCAGCGGAGTAGACACAACCTCGCCGCTGATCCCGAACCCGATTCGCGTGTCCAGGCTCTCCTCCGCGGACGCGTCCCCTTCGTCGCGGTCTACGAACAACGTGAGCACCAACGCGATCGCGCCACGCAACGAAGAGCAGCGACCCGCCGGTGCAGTGAGCTCACGCGTGCCGAGCAGGACTCCACCCTTGCTCCTCGCGTCGATTCGAACGTGCGCCTCAGTCGAGCCATCTTCGATCACACCGTGCACGATCACCGGCGCGTCTTCTCGCTCGGTGAAGATGCGCCGCCCCATCACTTCTTCGACGTCGGCCTCGAGCGCAGCCCGCGAAGGGCACAAACTTCCGACTGGGCGTTCCCAGACCAGGTGAACGCGCGGGTCCTGTGCAGCTGCGAGCGACATCCCGAACGACGACACGGATGCTGCGACCAGCAACGAGAGAAACGCCTTCAAAGCGCACCTTCGTAAAATGGATGGCGCTCATGGGCAACGGTCCATGGGCTTCAAATTGTCGACGAGTAAGTACGCCGGAGACGCCGACGTCATGTCCGCGTTGGCGCGAAGAGTGATCTGATTCAAGAACGAGTGCGGGTGAAGCGTAACGCAATATCGCTTCCAACCGACTGCCAATGCCGGCGATGCCCACAGCAATTCGTGCTGCGAGCAATCCACCGCAAGGCCGCCCCAGATCTCGAGAAACACCTGCTCGGTGTTCGTCCCGACGACCTGCGCCAGATCGACACGGGACAGATCCAGCTCGAGGCTGAGCGACGCGTCCTCGTCGATCGCGCTGCAGAACGGCTGCGAGACCTGTTGACCTTCCCCGAGCGCGAGGTACGTCGTCCCATCCATCGCTTTGGGCACTGACACGAGCTGTGAAAGCGTCTCGTTGGCGATCGCAGGCATGTTGGGGCTCGCGGTTGGCATCGCCGGATTCGAGCACAGGCTCCACGGTGCAGCATCGAATGCATCGCCCTGGCCGAGGTTCGGAACGGGCGTCCCCTCGAAGGAAGGATTTTCGAGGCACAAGAGCGCCGGGGGCACTGCAGCTATCGGCGGCAGGTCTTGCGGGCACGCGGCGTCGGCGAGGCCTTGCAAGCGAAACTCTTGGGTCAGTGAGCGTGCCTGCGCCGCGTCGCGCGCGAAGACCGACAGAGAAACGATCGCGTTCTGCACGCACACGCGCCGCGTCGGGCCTCGTGAGCCGTCTTCCCATTCGAATTGATAGGGAGGCACACCACCCGCACCTTCCGCCTGCAAGTCGAAACATTTGCCGCAGTCGACCGGTTGCACGCGCACGGAGACCGTGGGTCGCGTGCTCGCATCACGCGGTTGCGTCTCCGCATCGTCCTCGACCACGGAAGCATCGCTGGACTGCTCGTCACTCGTCGCGCCCACTGCGCCCAGCTTCGTTCCTGCGTCCGGCACGCGCAGTTCTTCCCCGAGCATCACGGGACCGCATCCGAGGAGAAGCAGACCGAGTACTGCGGCGCGCATGAGGTCTTGTACCGTAGCTAGATCCACGTGCGAACACGATCCAGGCGAAGATCCATCGCAGATGCGCGCTCGCGCAAAGAACTACGCAGCGCGGACGGGACAACCGTGGCCACGGAGGCGTTTTTTCACCACTGCAGCCATCGGCGGCGACGGACAAACGTTTCGAGCCCTCGCTCACGCGACGGTGACAACGCGCCGGATTGCTTACGGGTTAAAGCGCGAACGCGCCCACGCGTAGTCTGGCTTGCCGTTCGGATTGCGCTCGAGGCGCTCGCAAAAGACGAATGCACGCGGGACCTTGTAGCGGGCGAGTTGTGCCGCCACGTGGGTTGCGAGCTCGTCCGCCGCCGCCAGCTGCCCCGGCGCGAGCTGCACCACGGCGCACACTTCTTGTCCCCAGCGCTCGCTCGGCTTTCCGCAGACGAGCACGTCGTACACGGCCGGGTGTTGCTTCAGCACCGCTTCTACTTCTTCGGCGAAGATCTTCTCGCCACCCGAGTTGATCGTAGTCGAGTCGCGCCCGAACACGTCGATGAGCTCACCAGGAAGGATCCGCGCGCGATCGCCAGGGATTGCGTAGCGCACGCCCGCCACGACCGGAAAGGTCCGCTGAGTTTTGTCGGGGTCGCCGAGATACCCGAGCGGTACGCGACCGCGCTGCGCGAGCCAACCGAGCTCGGGATCACCCACCGCGAGCACGCGCTGCCGCTCGGCATCGAGCACACAGGTGTGAGACGTGCGAGCAAATTGTCCTGTCGCCGCCGTCTCGCTCGTGCTCAGGTGCAGGCCCTGTTGGCCGGACTCGGACGCGCCGATCGCATCGACGATGATGCGGCCCGGCAAACGCGCCAGCAGCGCGCGCTTGGTCTCGACGTTCAGAGGCGCGCCCGCGTTGACGATCACACGCAAGGCGCGCAGCTCGTAGCTGCCGCGATCGAGCGCGTCGACAATTGGGCGGCCGAACGCGTCGCCGATGATCAGCAGGATCTCGACCTGCTCGCGATCCGCACTCGCGAGCGCGACATCTGGATCGAACTTCCGCGCCCGGTCGGGCAGGACGATGGTGTCGCCCGAGTACAGCCCACGAAGCGCGAGCCAATGCGCCGCACCGTGCATGAATGGGGACAGTGGCATCAGTCGAGCGCCGCCGGCAGCGGCGCGAGCTTGCACGGCATCGAGGCTTTCGACCTCGTTCCCGCGGGGATCGCGGCCGCCGAACGCCGCCATGAAGGCGTCGGCCTGGCGCCACAACACTCCCTTGGGGGCGCCCGTCGTGCCGCCGGTGTACAGGATGTACAAGTCGTCCGGAGACGACGCGGGTAGCTGCACGTCGATGCCGCTCCCAGCTGCGGCCTCGTATGCAGCCACGCCTGCCTGACGCGGTTCGGGACCGACTTGAATCAGGACCTGCAGATCGGGTAGCGCGGCGCGCACGGCGCTCACCATCGGCGCAAACTCTGCGTCGAACACGATCGCCCGCGCGCGCATGTCGCGCAGCAACGACACTAGCTCGCCCTCGGAGTAGCGATAGTTGACGTTGCAAGGCACGACGCGTGCCGCAAAACACGCGAGCATCGACTCGACGTACTCTGGGCCGTTGTACAGATAAAGCGCGACGTGATCCTGCCCGGACTCCCAGTTCTGAAGCTCGCTGCGAGCGCGAACCTGTCCGAGGCCTTGCGCGCGTAGATAGCCGGCGAGCGCGTGCACGCGCCCTTGAAGCGCGCGATAGGTCAGCCCGCGTGAATCAGACCGAAAGGCTTCGCGCTCGGGCAGAGCGTGAGCAACTCTGTCGAACAGCTCAGCAAGCGCGAGCTCGGCCATGGATCGATGAATTACCACGTGCGCAACGTTCCGACGAGCTTCTGATTAAAAGCACACGGCGGCGCCCCGAAACGAGGCACCGCCGTGCGGAGTCACCGAGGTGACGTCAGATCACGGAGCGTTGATGCAGATCCGCAAGCCGCCGCCCACGTCCTGACACGTGTCGAAACCCGTGCCGAGCTGAGTACCGACGCCCGTGCAATAGGTGTTGGCAGGACCCTGACCGCCCCCTTGGAACTGGCTAGCGCAGCTCCAACCGCAAGCGGGAGTTCCACTCGGCACACACACGAGCGGTTGTGTCTGCGTCGGGTAACACATGTTGCCCGTCGCGCACTTCGACCCGAGGAAGGTGCCGTTCGGCAAGCACGCGTTCTCCTGCGCGGGTGCCGTGCCCGGGATGAGACACGAATAACCCGTGTCACATGCACCGCTCACGCAACCCTTCACGCAGATCGAACCCGCTGCTTGTGCGCAGGTGAGCGACGGATCAGCAAAGCCACAGAGCGCTTCACCGTAGCCCGCGTACTTACCCGACTCGCTGCAACCGATCACGCATGCACCGTTCACACACTGCATGTCGAGCTCGGCCACACCATTCAGATCCTGCGCGCACTGATCGTGATTCGCGCCGCCACACGGCGACCCTGGGAACGCGCCCTTGGGAAGGCACACGTCCGCGGAGTAGATGCCGTGCGCGCACACGAGGCTCGGATCAGTCAAACCGCACGCGTCCTCGTTCGTGTCTGCAGTCGTCGGATCGTTCGGCGTACAAGTCAGAAGGCACTTGTTGTCTTCACAGGCCATCTGCGTGTTGCCGAGCTTGCCGCACATGCCGTGTGAGCACGGACCGCCTGGATACGAGCCTGCCGGCAAACACACCGAGCTGCCCGGATAGATGGCGTTGGTGCAGCTGAGCGAGGTCTCGATCCCCGCGCAGTACTGTTCGGCGTTCGCAGTGCCGATCGCGGCGCTGCTGCAATCGAACACGCAGGTGTTGCTCTTACACAACATCTTCGCGCTCACGCCTTCTTTGATGTTCACGTCGGCGCACGTGGTCGTGCACGACGAGCCTGGGTACGAGCCCTTCGGCAAGCACACCGCGTCTTCGAACACGCCAGTCGCACAGCTGAGCGTGCTGCTGACACCCTGACACAACGCGTTGCCACCAGTGCCGCACTCGACGACGCAGGTGTCATTCACGCAGGTCATCGGCGCGCTATTGGTTCCGACCTTGATGCTGTCGCACGCGCTATTTTTGTCCGCACGGCATGCGCTACCGGGGAACGAACCCACCGGCAAACACACGGGTGCAGCTGCGACGCTGTTCGCACAGACGAGCCCGCTGTGGATATCCGAGCAGCTCTTGTCCGTAGGACATTTCGGCATGCATTGGCCGCCCGCGCCGCCGACACACGCGGTGTTTTCGTCCGCGCACGCGCCTTGGTCATCACAGCGCGCCGGAGGTTGGCACACGGTGTCTTTGCAGATCGCACCGACGCTGCAGTCCGAAGTTTCCTTGCAGACCGGCGGCGCACAGATGCCCGTGTTTGCGGGATCTGCCGGAAGCGGCTGGCAGACGTCGCCCGCCTGACACTTGGAGTCGCCCGGGTTACACGTCGACAGACACAACCCGCCTTGGGTCGTCAACTTACGCGGGTCGGGATAACAAACGCGGTTCTCACCACAGTTGCTCTCGGCCGCTTTTGGATCGCACTCGCGAAGGATGCACTTGCCGCTGTCTTCGTCGCAGTACGTCTGGTCGGGACAGTTGTTGTCCGCACCTTGACACTTCGGTGAGCAGACACCGAGTGCGCTGCCGTAAATCGGTTGGCACACGTAGTCGTCGCGGCACTCGCTCTTGCCACTACAGAACGCGAGACAGACGCTGACCTCTTTTGCCACGGAGAACTGGCAGTAGGCGCCAGTCGGGCACGGACGCAGGTCATTGCAGCTCGGGATGCTGCAGTAGCCGCCGGGGAAGCCGTCGTCGTTCGGAAGGCAGGTGCCAGTCTCGCACTCGTTGCCCCTGGAACAGGAGCCGCCGACTGGCTGCAACCCGCGACAGACACCGTCGATCACGACCGTGTGCTCACCACACGAGGCGATCGCTGCATCGATGTCGACAGGTGCCGAAGCATCCTCAGTCGCACCGGCGTCGCTGACTGGAAGACATTCACCTGCGATCAATTCGGTTCCAGCACCGCATTTCGCGCCGTCGTCATCGGTACAGCCGATTACGACGAGGCACGCCAACGCGGTGCTTACGACGTTCCCAACGCTCTTCAATCTCATGAACTACCCCTTCGCGCGGAGCGCGAACATCGCGCTCCCCGCACTACATTGTTTGTTGTCAGTCGGTCCTCGACTCGTCTCGTTCGAACCACGCTCGCAACTCCTCACCGCGCGAATCGCAGCCGCATCCGCGGTCGTTCAACCGTCAGGGCCCGGCGTAGATCCGCATGTACGTAAACCAGCCGGCGCGGACCTGAACTGTCACGCGGCCGATCGAATCGCCGGTCGCCTCGAGGCGCCCTTCGAACGTGACGTAACCCGGCTTTATGTTGGAGAATCCACCGACTGCGCGCGGTTCACGACCGGCGCCGAGCAAGTTGCTGATCGTCGTCGCCGACAGACCGCGCGCGGGCAGCGCACCGTCGAAGTAGAACGGCGTTTCGTCGCCGATTGGATCGAATGACACACCGTCACCGGCTCCATCTTTACAGTCGCGCACTTCGAGGATCACGACGCCACGGGTCGGATCGTTCGGCCGGCCAGCGTGCTCCGAGAGGTCATCGAGGGACATCGGCGTCGAAAGCGCGGGGCCGCTCGTCGTGAGGTTGTCGAGGTACGCCCGGTCCGTAAACAACAGCGCGGGCACCGTGCTCGGTGAGCGGAACTCCATGAAGCCTTCGAAACCGTGCGACACGGTGAACTCGAAGAAGCCGTCTGAGCCCGGCCCGACGTCCGACAGGACCGGTGACGAGCACTCGACATCACCGGGCGCACACGCGTTCGCTTTCAGACCAGGCGGAACCTTCAAAGTGTTGAGGTCCACCGCGTCCATCCGGACCGTGACCTGACGGTCGGGGTCGGGGATGAAGTTCTTCGGCGCCTCGGTTACACACGCCCACCGTGCAGGCAGTTGTGATACTTCGCCAGCGTCTTTGCCGGCGTCCGGCTCAGGCGGTGCGACGCACACACCTGGCTTCTCGCAGGTGTAGCCACGGCCGAGGATGCCTACGCAGTCCGCATTGCGCGTGCACTGCGGAGCATCGACATCGAGCCAAACCTGACACCCCACCAGTAAGAATGCGACTACAGTCAGGAGGATCAACTTCATATGAACTGACACAACGTGCACAGCCAGTTTAACTGGCTAGCGGAGTTTGGCCAGTCGCAACTGCATCTGATCGCGCTGAATCAAACGTGTGTTCGCGCGGCAAACCAAGGCTCAATCATCACAGCCGCCGCTCATGGCTGCGAATGTACACCACCAGCCCACAGCAGCGCCGCTTCGATATGCTGCAGGAAAAGCGGCTCTTGCCAGCTCTCCTGCGTGTGTCCGAGTCCGGTGTAGAACGCGCGGCCGCGGTCGATCGTGTGCGCCCAGACGATCGGATGATCGTCGCCCATCGTACCGCCTTGGTAACTCGCCTCGTCGAGCCTCAGTAGCACTTGCACCTTGGCGCGTGGGTTCGTGCGGAAGTTGTACCACTCGTCCGTTCGCTGCCACGTCGCAGGCAGGAAGCTCACTGCGGGATGGTCGGCAGACTCGCGCACCAGCGTGGCCGGTTGAATTGCGGGATGATCTGCGAACCATGCACCGTTGAGCGTCTCGTAGAATGGCCAGTCGTATTCGGTGTCCGCAGCAGAGTGAACGCCGACGAAACCTCCACCGTTCCGGATGAACGACTCGAGTTGCGTCTGTTGTGCGTCGTCGAGCACGTCGCCCGTCGTCATCAAGAACACGACGACATCGGCTTGGGCGAGTGCCGCTACCAGCTGCGCTGGGTCGTCGGTGCTGGCGACGGTCGCTTTGTGTCGCGCCGCGATCTCGGCGATCACTTTCTGACCAGGCTCGATCGTGTCGTGACGAAAGCCCACTGTGCGTGAGTAGACGAAGATGCGAAGCGGATTGGGTTCGGGTGATTCCATGGAGGTCGATGCGTCGTCATGAACACTCGCATCACTTCGCGGAACGGAATCCGACGTGCAGCCGATCAAGCAGCACAGCGATAGACACAGTCCGGAGCGAGGCATGCGCGGAGCGTAGCAAAACTTCCGCGTGATGACGCGTCGGGTGAACACACCGACTCATGCAAGTCGCGCGCGTGGGTCTTCGCGCGCCAGCGTGCATTTCGAGTTTGTGTGCCGCGAAAATTGATGCAGTGTACGCAACCGAAGTGGTTAAGCGTTGTGAACTACTTCGTGACGCGTTCGTAACTATCAGAACCACAGGTCGAATACGGTGCGCCGATGAACAAACGTTGTGCGTCAACTCTGCAACTCGCAATGTTTCTCGCAGCAGCCTGCGGCAGCGACAACGGTTCGGTGCCGCCGCCCACAGCAGCAGGCACGCAAGCGGTCGGTGAAGCTGGAATGAACGCTCCCGGAACACCAGCCGCGGGGACAGCGGCGGCCGGAGCAACATCGACTGGGACCGCCGGACCAAATGCAGGCGCAGCGGGGGCCCGGAGCGGCGCAGCGGGCACGAACTCAGGTCCGCCGCCGTCAGCGGCGAGCGGTGCTGGCGCTGCAACAGGCGCAGCCGGTGAATCGTCTGCAGCCGCAGGCAGCAATGCTGGCGCAGCAGCGGCCGGCGCCGACGCGCCGACGCCTTCGGGGAAGCCGCGCCGCGCGGTGAGCGCAGACTTCCTTCACAAGACGTTATCGATCGTGGATGTCGACAAACTGAAGGAAGGTGGCAAGCGAGAGGACGCGCTGATCGCTACCGTGGATCTCGGCAAATATACGCCGGGCCCACTTGCTGTCGCGGTCACTCCCGATGGTAAGACTGCGGTGGTGTCGATCTCCGGTGGTTGGCTCGGCCTCGTGGGTTCCAACATTCCAGCCGGCGATGGGACGGTCGTATTCGTCGATCTCGAGACGCAGATGGTCACCGGCGAGCTCTTCACGGGCCCGAGCCCGATGGGAGTCGCGATCACCAAAGATGGCAAGCACGCGTTCGTCGGCCAGATGAGTGACACGTATATGGCGTACATCGATCTCGAGAAGAAGACGTTCGAGCGCATCTCGACCGGCAACTCGTGGAACGAAGAGCTCGCGATCGACGACACGGGCATGGTTGGAGCGCTCACCACGGGGATCGCCGGCAACGCGTTGTCGTTTTCAGTCGCGATGCCGGGCACGAACGGAATCACGGTAGGTCTGACGGGCGACGCTGGCGGAATCGCTTTCTTTCCCGGAACGTTGTTCGCCTTCGTAGTTCAAGCGCCGACTCAACTCACCGGCAACACCGGTGGCTACAACGTAGTCGATATGACGGATCCGGCATCACCCAAGATGACTGACAATCAACGCGTGACTGGTGATACACGCATCGCCTATCCGGTTACGTCGGTGGCGAATCGAAAATCCGTCGTCTATCCATCGACGAAGGAAGGCAAGCTGAGCTTGATCGAGATGGGGCTCGAGGCCGGCAAGGCGAAGGAAGTCCAGATCCTGGATGCGGGAGCGGCATCGACGCTCGCGTACGGCTTGTCGTCGAGTGCGGACGGCCTCGTGCTCGCGGCAGTCGGCACCGATCACATCGTGGTCGTCGCCGATCTCGGGACCGGCAAGGCATTCAGCGTCGCGTGGGGGATCACGGAAACGGGTCCGATCGACATCAAGTACATCCCTAACTGAGAGCGTCGAACGAATGTCGCGGATCATCGGCCTGATCCTAACGCTGTTAGTTGTCAGTGGAGCCTGCAGTACAGACACTCCGAGCGAACGGCAGCAGCCGATCATGCCTGCCAGTACTGGCGTCGCCGGGCAGCTGGCGCCCCCGCCGATGACTGGCGCGAGTGGGGCCGCCGCTGGTGCGATGGCGCCGTCGTTCAGGGATTCTCAGCTCGACGGCGGCATGATTCCGATTCGAGATTCCTGCGCGGACGGTGGCTGCAAAGAGCCAGACACGCGCGTCCCGGATGACGACGGCTTCACGGTCGCGGAAGGCGATTGCGACGACTTCGCGCCGTTCACGAATCCCGGAGCATACGATGTGCCCGGAAACGCGATCGATGGAGGCACACGCGTTCTCGCACTGAGCTCGGGCGTCGCGCGCGCGCCGGGACAGGCCGGCTATACGCGCAACTGTAGCGACGAGTTCCCCGCCGTTCAATCGCGACGACAAGTACGGCGCGTCGACCGGTTGGCTGAACACCGAGTTCAAAGTGATGCCGGGTGAAGTGATCACGTTGCGCTTCACGATCTGGGATTCGGCCGACAGCGCACTCGATTCGCTCGCGATCATCGATCACGTGCAGTTCCGGCTGGGCGACGCACCGCCACCGCCCGAAAAGCCGATGACGCTTCCAGTCGGGCCGCAGTAGCGGGAGTCTCATTCAGTGCGAGACGCTACTTCACGTTCGCATGTCCGACCGTCAGGCCTGAAAACTGTGGACCGCTGCCGATCTGACCGAGATCAGTTGCGATGCCAGTCGCGAGATCGATCGTGAACAGGTGGCCTTTGCCCGCGACGGTCACCACGGCGTACGCGAGGCCCGTCGCAACCGCGTTGGCCGTACCGACGCGCACGTCCGCTGGGATGTCGATCTCACTCGCCGCAGTCACGTCGAGCGGCTGAGCTCCGCTGGTGATCGGGACGCAATTCGCCACGCTTCCGCCATTCGGGTTCGTCGACACGCATAAGCTGTTCGCGCTCGCATCGAGCAGATACAACGTCGTGACGGTCGCCCCGCCGTACGAGTTCGTGTACGCCGCGCCGGATAGGCCGGTCGAACCTGCAGCCAATCCCGAGATCGCCGTATCTGGATTCACACCGGTGACGCCGGGATCTCCGTCGGAGACCCCACCCGTGGCCGGATTAATTCGAAAGTTCAAACCCGTCGCCGTAACTACGCGAATGCGATCGGGCGCGGGATTGAAATCGATCGCCCAGCCTTCGCTCGCCGCCGGCAGATCGACCGGCGCAGCACCCGCATCGACCAGCGCGATTTGACTCGCACTACCGATCACGGTCGCAGTGCCGGACAGCGGATCCAACAGATAGAGGCTGCCCGTGTTTGCAGTCGCGTTGATGCCGAGCGCGATGAGCTCACCGCTGGCGGGACGAAACTCGATGTCCACCAACACTTCGCCAGCCGTGATCGCACCCACCGTGATCATCGTCGCTGCGTTTGGATTTGTACTCTTGAAACGCCAGACGTGTAGCCCATCGGTCGTCAGCGCGTAGACCGGTAGCGACTGCGTGTTCTGAAGCGCCATGCCCACGCTGTTTGTACCGATGTCGATTGCACCCGAAACCGCGCCAGTCGCCAAGTTGATCTTCGCGAACGAATCCTGACTTGCACCCATCAGGCGCAGCGCGACGAACCCCGTGCCACTCACCGCAGTGTCACTCGTCTGCGCGTCGATGCCGGCAGGGATGTCGAAACCCGCGACATAGATCGTCGCGGGGAGAACCGTCTGCGCGGTCGTTTGCGCGCCGTTGTTCGTCGGTTTCTGGATGTATAGCTTACCCGTCACGTGGTCGACCGTGTACAGCGTCGTTACGGCGGCGTCGAACGCGTTGTTCGTGTACGCACACTCGTCGAGACTCGAGGTCGCACCGTTGATCGCCATGTCGGGTTGGATGCCCGTGGGGGTCGAATCCCCATCGATGAATCCACCGGTGTTTGGGTTGATGCGGAAGTTTTGTCCCTGATTGTTCACGATGCGAACGCGATCGGCGACCGGGTTGAAGTCCATCCCGAACTGCGTGCCGGAAACGCTCACCGGCGAGCTCCCGTCGCTGCCCGTGAACTTCGTCGCCGCACCGAGCGCAAAGCTCAGACCGGTTTCGGAGCTGATCATGTACAGCTGCGCCGTGCCCGCGCTCGCGTTGTAGCCCAAACCGTACAACATGCCATTGTTCGGGCGGCGATCGATCGCGACGAGCTGATCGCCGACGACCAGTCCGGTCACCTGCACCGGTGTTTGCACTTTCGCCGGGTCGAGCGTGCTGAACGCCGCTAGCTGCGAGCCGGTGCGGAGCAGGTTTGCATCGAGTTCCGCGGTGCAGACCGACGGTGAACCAGTGCATTGCCAGCGCGAATCGACCCCACAGGCACTGCAGCCGTCCGCAGCAACCGAGTTCCCGTCGTCACAAGCTTCGCCGTTGTCGAGCGCACCGTTCCCACACAGCTTCGAGCACACGGATGGTTCGCCGCTGCAGCTCCACGACGCTTCGACGTGACACTGCGCGTCGCAGCCGTCGCCGGTTGCAATCCCGTGATCGTCGCAGCGGTCGGCGGCAGTCTCGGCGCCGACGCGCTTGCCATCGCCGCAGCCGGGTTGGCAAGTCGTCGGTTGATCGGTGCTGCAGGACCAGCCTGTCTCGTAAATGCATTCCGCGGTACATCCGTCGCCGTTCGCGTGATTGCCGTCGTCGCAGTCTTCGAGGGCTTCCGCAATTCCGTTTCCGCACTCGCTCGCATCCATGCTCGCATCCATGCTCGCGTCCATGTCGCCCGAGCCGCTGCTGCCGGAGCTCCCACCCGTGCCGGATTTGCCACTACTACCGGCACCCGCGCTCGGGTCACCCTTGCCTGCGCTATCGCTCGCATCTCGAACGTCGCCGGCATCGCGTTCGGGTTTCTCGGTCGTGTCGTCATCGCCACAGGCGGCGAGGCACAACAGCACAGCTGCCGCCATGCGCGGCAACACGGAGCGAGCGAAAGTCATTGGAACCCTCCGTGGACGAGTCTCGCAACACAAACGCATGCTTAGCTAGCGCTGTGAGCGTGTGCGCCGAGCGGGTGCGTGTGTGTATCTCTCAGCGTCGGATCGCGAGCTCAGAGTTAGCCAGGTGAAAGGTTGACCGCAGGCCGACTCGAAGCGGACGCTAGGCCTCACCCGAACCATGTATGACGTGTCGCTTCGGCCGGAAGCCGCGCTGACGGGATCGCTCGATCTCGAGGCGATCATCGCGGCCTTTCCGCCTACCTACACCGTGAAAGGCATGTTCTGCGCACGCTACGCGGCGCTACTCGGCGGCGACTACGCGGCGCTCGCTCCGATGCTGATCGCGCCTGCGCGCGGCGCCAACTACGTCGCATTCAAGGATTACCCCCAGGCTGATTACACGCGGATCGTTGCGACCGCCGCAGCCAAGGTGTTTCCGAAACTACCACTCACTGAGGCCGTGCGCCGTGTCGCACGTGACGACTTTCAAACCTTCGGAACATCGGTTTTCGGCCGGGTTCTGATGACTCTGGTCGGCGACCCTCACACTGCGCTCGCGTATCTACCAGATGCGTATTCGCGCGTCGCGCCCGGCCCGAACGTGTGGACCGAAGACCTCGACGCGCGCACGATCCGACTGGTGTTCCGCCGGCACCGTGGCATCGCCGAATACATGCTCGGACAACTCGAAGGCATCGTGATGACCTTCGATCGAACGCCGATCGTGACAGTGCGCCGGCTCGAACCCGAAACACTGGCGTTCGACGTCGTGTATAAGTGAGCTGTCCGAGCCACGATTCCTGGGGATGGAGCTGACGTGTAAGAAGTTACGTCACACTTCCGGTGTAGGCCGAGCTGAGCGTGTGTGTTGTTAGGCGCGAGCCGTCTGCGCGTTGCCGGCGAAACGAGTGACGCATCGCTTGTTTGCTGAATCTGGATCTTCGATCCTCGAACGGCGACAGACAATTAGGCATTGCCGCGCGCGAGCGAATTTGTCCCTGCGGCTCACAGCGGCGGGTCGCATGACGCGGCCGCCGGTCCGGACCACCAGCTCTCCTGGAGTAGACATCGTGCGGAATGTTTTGAGCTTTTCCGAAACGTCGATATTCGCGCTGGTCTTGTTGTTGGGTTGCAGCAGCGGTGGCGGCGACGATGGTAAGGGTGGCGGCAACGGTGGGGAGAAAGACGGCTCGACCGAAAATCGAGACGGAGGCCCGGAGTCGGACGCCGACGTCGGAGGTGATGGGTCGATCTCAGATGGCTCGGCTGGCGACGATTCGTCGATGCCGCTCGATCCGTGCGAAGTCCTCAGCTGCAATCCCGGCCAGGGCTGCGTCGCTGAATCAGGTTCCGTGCACTGCGTGGACATGAGTTGCGAGCAGCTGAAGTGCGGCGGGACCGAGCGCTGCGACGCGCATCCGCAGGGCGGGCACGTCTGCGCGGACAACACCTGTCAAGGTGACGTCAGCTGCGCGAGCAACTCGTTCTGTAACGCCGGCCTGTGTAAAGCCGACGTGTGCACGGCCGGTGCGCGCCATTGCGATGGTCAAAAGGTTTTCGAGTGTGGTGACAACGGCGGCGCGGATGCGATGCGCTTCATGTGTCAGACCCAGAGCTACTTCTCCAGCATGTGCTCGGCGACGGGCAGCGAAGCGACGTGCACCTGTCAGGACGACTGGGATTGCCCCGCGTTCACGGTGTGTGACAACGGCTTGTGCGAAGGCACCGGCGCCGCTCCCAGCTGCAGCTTGCCCGCGATTCCGTTCTCGGACACACCGCCGACCGTAGAGTTGTTCTGGGGCGGTCCGAACCGAGACAACCCTGCGGCGCACGACGGCACCGCCGCGCAGACGCCGGCGCCATGGCCCGACTTCAGTCAGGTCCTCGACACACCGATCGTCGCGAACCTCGACGACGACAACGGCGATGGCTTGGTGAACGAGCTCGACTTCCCCGAGATCTTGTTCATCACGCACAAAGGCAATAACCCGTGGGCCAACGGCGTGATCCGCGCGATCCACGGTGGTGGCCCGCGCAAAGGCGCCGACTTCTTTGCTCGCTGCGGCGGCGCGAAGCTCTGGACTGAAGGCATGCCGGCTCCGGCAGCGTGTGCGGATGGGGACCCTGACGGCGACTCGGGTGCAGCGATGGCAGTCGGCGATCTGAACAACGACGGTTTGCCTGAGATCGTTTACACGACCGAGAACAATCTGTTCCGCATCCTCGATCACACGGGTGCCCTCCTCTACACGCTCACGAACGCGTACTCGCTCGACGGAGAAGGCGATACGCCGTCGATCGCAAACCTCGACTTCACCGGCTACGCCGAAATCATCCTCGGCCGCAACGTCTACATGCTGGGTGAAGCTCCCGGCGGCGGCATCCGGGTGACACGCATTCTCGTGGGTGGCGCAGCGATGGGCACCAATCAAATCGCAACGATGGCCTGCGTCGCCGACGTCATTCCAGGTACGCCCGGGCTCGAGATCGCGGCAGGCGCCACGCTGTACAAGCTGCCCGCTACGATTCCCGCGTGTGCGACGCCTCCTTGTACCGACGTCGCGCTCGAACCCGTGTGGAACGCCACGACGGTC
>DASRXR010000605.1:0-2243 GCA_035687405.1 Polyangiales bacterium | reverse complement strand
CTCGCAACAGCTCGGCGGTCTCGGTGGGTTCGGCCGGACCGCCCGTCGCCCACAGCTGATAGGTGAGCGCCGCGTACAGCGACGTCGGTGCATCGGCAGCGCGCGCAAGTGGAACTCCTTCCGCGAACAATGCTCGCTGGCGCGTCGCGGAGTAACACTGCGGAGCCGAACAGGCCAAACCTACCAGGGCGATCGAGCGCAGCGCCGCGTTGTCCTCGCGAAGCAACTCGAGTGCACGCAGGAGCGGGGCAGTCGGATCACCGAGCGGTTTGTAGCCGACGTGGACGTTGAGCATGCAACCCGCACGCACCAGCTCGGGCGCATCCGATCGCTCGTTCGCCAGCCGCAACACCTCGTTCAACGCCCGGATGCTCTCCTCGGGATCACAGCCGCGGGCGTACAGCGCAATCGTGAACAACAAGTTCATCCGCAGCCGAATGCTCGCGCCGTCGATCAAGTCGAGCGCCTCGAGCGACTGCTTCATGTAACGAACGACGTCGACGTTCGCGAAGCGCGCAGCTGCAGCAGCGGCCGCGGCACGGCAGTGCTCGATCGTCTTGCGCGGGTCGCTGTCCGGCAGCGCGGAATACGAGTGATGCGCGAGATCACTCGGAGGGATGGGTTCACCCGCGGTGCGGCAGCGCTCTAACACATGACAGATCCGCAAGTGCCAGCCGCGGCGCTCCGCCGGCTCGAGCGCATCGTAGAGCACACTTCGCAAGAGCTCGTGGCCGAAGGCGAATGCGGTCATCGAACCCGGTGCAGCGATCACCAAGTCGGTTGCGAGCGCCTCGTCGAGAGCGCTGATCAGCTCACTCGGCTCGCCATCCACCACGGCTTGCAGACGCGAGAGCTCGAAGTTGCGACCGAGCGTCGCGGCGGCCGACAACACGCGACGCATCTTTGCATCGAGGCGAGCGATCGGTTGCCACAGCATATCGAGCGCAGCCGACGGCACGCTCAGAGCTTCCGGTTGCGGGCGGTCCGTCGCTTTCAATCGCCGCGACAACTCGGCCATGAAGAACGGATTGCCTTCGCACTTGTCGTAGACGGCATTGGCGAGGTGTCCATCTTCGTCCTGGAGCACCGCCGCCACGTACGTGTTCACGTGCTCGCGCGATAGCCGATCGAGCGTGATGCGCTGGCAGTTCGAGTGCCCGAGCACGCGCATCAACATCGTCGACGCTCCGCCAGTGCGCCGAACCGGTGCCGGGCGCGCAGTGGCCACGACGAGAATACGCGTGCGTCGCAGCTCATCGAGCAGGTACGCCAAGAATTCCAGCGAGCCGGCGTCGGCACGGTGGATGTCTTCGAGAACGAAGAGCCATGGCGTGGCGTCGGCTGCAGCCGCAAACGAACGTGCGAGAATGTCCAAGGTGCGATGTCGCGTCCCACCTTCGAAGAAGCGCCGATCCACCGTCGCGGGGTTTTGAAGCGACGCATCGTGCTCGTTGAGGAGCTCGCTCAGTTGCGTCGCTGCCGGTGCGAGCGAGTTCGCTTCGAGTGAGGCAGTTGGCGTCTGAACCAATACTTCGCGCAAGATTCGCAGCCAGGGATCGAGCGGCGGAGTGTCGCCCGTCTCGCGGCAGTAACCCCACGCCACTCGAACTTCGCTGCCCGTCGCTTCACGCGCGAGCTCTTCGAGGACGCGGCTCTTTCCGATGCCGGGTTCGCCGAGCACGACGCACGCAGTGCCGCGCCGATCGCAGGCTTGCATGAGCGCTTGCGTCAAGCTCGCGAGAACGCGGTCGCGGCCGACGAAAGGCGGCGCCGATTCGTGCGCACGCACGAGCAACGACGGCGGGCGATCGTGTATTTCGATCGCGGTGACTTCACACTCGAGTCGATAGCCGCGCCCGTACATCGTCGTGACGTAGTGCCGATCGTTCTTACCGGAACCCAGAGTCTTGCGTAGTCGTGCGACTGCAACCGTGATCGCGTTGTCCGCGACGACGTGCGCGTTCCAGACCTGCGCGACGAGTTCGTCCTTCGATACGAGTCGGCCGGCATTGCGCGCGAGACAACGCAAGAGACGCAACACCAACGCGTCGGCTCGGATGAGCTCGCCCGCGCGGCGAAGCTCGAGCTGCTCCGCATCGAGCTCGAAATCGTCGAAACGAAAGATCAAAGCCACGCTCTTGGTGTCGCCCATATTTGCACACTCGGCAAGCAGAGCGTTGCTGCTCCCAACCTTCGGACCTGACGCTCCGAGTGCTGCTTGCAGCCGTTAGCTGCAGGCTGGG
>DASRXR010000604.1:0-2520 GCA_035687405.1 Polyangiales bacterium | reverse complement strand
GCGTACTCGTGGAGCATTTCGCAAACCTACTAACAGGTGCGTCTGTTAGCAACGTCCGTGCCGGCCGACGCGACTCAGCGAGTGCACTCGCCTCAGCGTTGCGACCGTACCGAGATCGTGTTAACCGCTGAACGACACGCTTACTGTTCCGAAGATATCCGGGCTGAAGGCCTAAAGGAGCCGCCACATGAGCACGAACTGGGAGACCGCGGACATTTTGAAAGCCCCGATGGAGGTATGCTGGCAGTTCGACTACGCGATCGGCAGCGAGAAGCTCAAGTCGCTCTACAGCAAAGCCAAGAAGTACCAGTGGGAAGCCGACAGCCACCTTGACTGGACTCAAACTGTCGATCCGTCACGGCCTTTGATGGGCGATGCCGTTGGCGTGTTCGTGTTCCGCGTACCGCTGGTGCAGAAGCTCAATGCATCGCAGCAGGACACGCTAAGGGCGCATCTGACCGCCCACCAGCTCTCGCAGATTCTACATGGTGAGCAGGGCGCGTTGATGACGGCCGCGACACTAACGCACGCCGTCCCCGACTACGAAGGGAAACTCTTCGGAGCCACGCAAACCATGGACGAGGCGCGCCACGTCGAGGTGTTCGAACGCTATATCCGCAAGCTAGCGATCGTCTACCCGATGGGCCCCTTGAAAACGCTGATTGATATCATTCTGACCGCCAACCATTGGGTGAAGGTCGCTATCGGCATGAACATGATCGTGGAGAGCATGGCGCTCGCTACGTTTCATAATGTCCTGCAGGTCACCCCGTGTCCGCTGCTCCGCAAACTCATGCAGAGTGTGCTACGCGACGAATCGCGGCACGTCGCCTTCGGCGCGCTCTACGTCGCCCGGACCATCGCCGACATGCACCCGGACGAGCGCGAGGATATCGCCGACTTCGCCTTCTCTGCAGTCGAGATGATCGTCCGCCACGAGGTCTCCACGCCGCCAAACGCCGCGTTCCTGCAGTTGCTCGATAACTGCAGCATCGATCGAGACGACTTCGCTAAGAGCGTGCAGGAGCTCGTTGCGAGCGGGGAGAAGTTCGAGACGCCGCTCGATCGCGTGCACGCGATGCGGCACCTCACGCTGCCGGCGCTCGTACGCGTGGGCGCCGTCACCGAGCGCACGCGCAAGCGCTTTGCAGAGGCACGCATCCAAGTCTGGGATGACAACAGCACGCTGGAACAGTTCGAGGCTGCAAATGCCCCGAACTGGACCTGACGCGAGCTGTCGTAATTCCGGCCGTCATTCGGCCGGACATCGGCCCACCCTGCATCGCCTCGCGGCGATGGCTCGAATCTAAGCGAGCGTGCTCTGACTCGAGTACTCGAGTCAGAGCATTAGTCAGCAGCGGAGCCGATTTTGCGAGCCCGCAACCGCGCAAGCGCCTGTTGCCACTTGTTCGAACGGAAGCGGGTGATTAGTAGGATCGCTTTCAAGATGTAGTCGGCGAGCAGCGCAGCGAAAAGCCATTCGACCGAGTAGCCGAGCCAAGCGAACACGCTCGCGAACAGTAGTCGGCCGAGCCAACCGGTAGACGCGGTCAGCAGCAGGAAGCGTGTGTCGCCAGCCCCGCGTAATGAGCCACCCAGTGCGTGCTCGACTGCGATCAACGGTTGCGCGATGGCGATCACGTGAAGGAACCCGACCAATAAACGCGCGACCTCGGGATCCGAGATCATGAGTGTCGCGATCGGTCGAGCGAGCGTAAAGATCAAAACCGCCACAACGGACATCGATCCGACTGCAAGTGCAACTGCACGTCGAGCGCTCTGCGCAGCTTGTTCCGGCTCGCCAGCTCCGAGGTGCTGGCCGACGAGCGTCGCCGCTGCGATCGCAAATCCGAAGCCGACCACGTTCGAGAGCAAATGAATCTGCACGCCGATTCCGTACGCTGCGAGTGCAGCAGTTCCGGAGAAGCGTGAAATGATTACAGTGAAGACGATGAAGCCCGACTGCCAAACCAACTGCTCGAGTGCCGCTGGATAGCCGATCAACACGAGTTTGCGGAAGCGTTCCCGGCCGCCGGCGAAACCACGTAGAGGGCGCAGCAAGAGTCGGCCACTGCGCCACAAATAGACGACCAGCAGGGCGCCGACCGTAAATGCCAGGCCCCATGCGAGGGCAGCGCCCTTGATGCCCAACTTCGGAAACCGGAGTGCACCGTACACCAGCAAATAGAGGAAGAAGACGTTTGCCGAGTTAGTGACCAACCCGATCAATAGCGGCGTTCGCGTATCGCCGGCGCCGCGTAGCCCCCCACTCAGCACGAAGCTGACCGCGAATACGACGGTGAAGCAGCTGACCCATCGGATGTAGGTGGCAGCGAGCTCGCGCGCGCCACCCTCAAGTCCGAACATCGTTGCAAACGGTGCGGCCATCACGCAAGCGATCAACGTCGTCATGAGCGCGATCGAACATCCGATCACAAGCGAGCTACTGACGACACGCGAGGCTTCGTCACGGTCGTTTGCGCCCCAGGCGCGCGCGACGAGCGCAACCGTACCCGTGGT
>DASRXR010000603.1:0-15408 GCA_035687405.1 Polyangiales bacterium | reverse complement strand
AGCGTCCTGGCAGCGTCCGAGTGCCGCAAAGCTCACGAGCAGCGACGAGCTGCTCAGTCGCTACCTCGGTGCGGATGCTCTCGCCGCGCTCGATCGCTTCGATCGCGTACAACTCGCCGATGTACTCACGGTCTGCTCCAGTTCGCGGTCGCTGTCGCACTCCGGTCGCGAGCTGTTCGCCGAGTCCCGCAAGCGCCGCAGCTCGCAAAACGACGCGGACCGCGTGCGTAAGTACCTCGCGCGGTTCGGGATCTCTTGGGATGATCTGAAGGGCTGACATGTTCGTTACCGTTGCTTTGACAATCCAGAAGGCTTTCGTACGGGCGGCCCGGTCATGACTTGATGGCACTCGATCCGAACACCTGTGCCGGCAAGAGCTTGTCGAGACCGTCCGAGCCCACGACCACGCGCACTTCGTCGATGCACGCAGCCATCTCCTTCATGGCCTCGAGTTCCTTCAATCGCAGCATGATCGGGTGGTCGGCCATGACGCGCGCGTTGTTGGCGAGCGAGCGCACGGCCGCCGTTTCCTCGCGACGCAGGATCACGTTGGCCACCGCTTGCTTCTCTACCTCGATCACGCGATTGAGCAGCGTCTTCATCTCGCCGGGAAGAACGATGTCCTTCACGCCCAAACGCTCGATGCGCACGCCGAAGCGAGCCGCCTTGGCGACCGAGTGCTCCTCGAGGAAGTGCGTCATTGCGTCGCGACCCTCGAGCAGTTCGTCGAGCGTGACGCTTGCCACGTACTCGCGCGCCGCCAACTGCACGAGCAGGTAGATCGCGTCGCGCGCGTCTTGCACCGCGTGTGCAACCATCGCCGGGTCTTCCACTGCGTATTCGACAGTGAGCGTCAGGCGCAGCGTGACCTTGTCACGGGTCATCAACTCCTGACCGGCGAGCGCGACCTGCTGCAGTCGCATGTCGAGCACACTCACCGTCACTTCCGCCTCCGGGTGCGTCCAGAGTGCGTAGCGACCCGGCGCGAGCACTTGCGCGAGTCGGCCCTGCACATAGTGCAAGCCACGTTCGTGCTCGCGCACGATCGAGCGTACGTACTCGCCCGACGGAATCACCGAGACGAGCTCGTTCGTGAGCTTCGGCATCGGCCGGTCGATCAGGAAGATACGCAGCTCGACCGACGGGTCGGCCCTCCAGTAACGATGCACGCCCGGTCGCAGAAACAGGCGCGGCGCGCCATCGCGATACAGCACGCCACGCTCGTTGTCGGCGATCGTCACCTCCGCGAACCACTCTTCGGGCATGAGCGCGCGGACCTCCGGCAGCGCGGCGAAAACCAGCGCATCGGTTTGCCAGCGCTGCTCCGTCAACTTCCCGCCCCACGCGACATGCCGACCCGGACCAAGAGCCCGGAGCGGAAGGCCGTCCTTGAACACCACGGCGCGTTCATTCAGTTTCAAGCGAATCACTCGATAGAGTTTCATGGAAACCTCACTTCTGTAAGTCGTTGTTAGGTTGCTAAGTGCGACGCGCGGAATTGCACGTCGCGAAGAGGTGGTCTCGGGAGACCGAGGCTCCCGTCATGCGAGCACGCATCGCAGCGACGACGTCACACGGGACGTCGCCGTGGAGATGCATGGCGCATGACGTGGGACCCAGCGGCGCGCAGAGGTTTGCGAGATCGATGCGCCGTGCACGACGGCGGTCGCCGCGACGATGACCGTCGGCGGTGCGCATGATCGCGAATCATCCGGGCGTGCGCTGGGCTCGTCTGCGGGCCGAAGCGCGCAGGCGAAGGTGGAATCTCGATCTCCGTTGACCGTGTTGAGACCTGTTCAGGGTCTGAGCGAGCTTATGAGGCTCGTTCCTGTGCTCTACCAATTGAGCTACGTGGGTTTCTAATCCACGGGGAGAATCGAACTCCCGACACCAGGTGTGTCGTCTCGCGTGACACGCAGTGTTGAACCGATCACCGGACGCATACGCGAAGACTCGTTTGCCAGACGAGAACGCGCAGCGCGGCGTCGCGCTGACGTGAAACGAGAAACGGCGTCTCGAGGGAGAATCGAACCCCCGTTGCCGGGTTGAGGGCCCAGCGTCCTTCCGTTAGACGATCGAGACAAAGGGAAACTTGGTGCGATCGGCGAGAATCGAACTCGCACTTCCGCCTTGGCGGGGCAGCGTGCAACCACAACACTTCAATCGCAGGGTCGAAACTTAAATAGGCCGGTGGAAGACAGCGACGTGGATGCGTCCTGTGATCGCGGCGCCCGCAGCACGGGTCTGTCTTCCACCGGGAACGGAGAGCTCAGCTACGCGATTCAGCCGAGTCCTCTTCAGGCTTGCCACCTCGCGCGCGCGGGATGACGTGGTCGTCGGTTGGACTCGAATGCGGCGCCACGTACGAGAATCGAACTCGTCTCGACCGGTCGACAACCGGCTCGCATCCCAGATGCGCAACGTGGCATCAGCTGCCAGAGGCAGGGATCGAACCTGCGGTGGGTCGCTTAACAGGCGACTGCCTTTCCGCTTGGCTACTCTGGAAAAACAACGAAAGCCGAGGCTGGTCGGTGCAAAAAAATAGAAATGTGCGGGGCCCGGTCGCCACAGCGGGCGCCCGCACGAAAGCCTTCTCGATTGTCAAAGAGCACCACATCGCCGCTGGTGCGACGTGGGATCGGGAAGAAGGAATCGACCCGATCGTGCGGAGTGCGCACGTGAAGCTCGTGCTTCAGAGCGCAGCTCGCCGTTCGCCTTCAGCGCATGCTGAAGACGCAGGATCCGTGTAGCTACGCGAAGGCGCAGCCGACGATTAGGCGCAAAAAAACCGCCCGAGGCTGGTGCCTGGGGCGGTGTGATCGCGTGACGACGCGTCCTACCGCCCTATGCAAAACCCTCGTGTCGATCGCAGTCCGAGCCGAAATGCAGACGCGAGCCCGCGGCTACGCATCCGCGCTTGGCCGCGCTGGACTGATTCGATGTACTCGTCGGGCATTCCCAGCGAGAACCGTTCGATACTGGCTGTGTGGGGTTACGGGTCACGGCTCGTTCCTCGTTGGTTGCATGAGTGCGATCACGCGCTGCAAGCGGCTCAGGTTTTCTCGTTCGTGAGAGAGCAATGCGATTCGCATGCCAGGTGGGAGAATACCGGGGGCGGGGTTGAGAACGCGATCCCGGATCTGCGGCGAGCAGGATTTATAGATTCGTATCCATCAGGATAGGAGGATTCAAAAAGAGGTCGCGGGCATTCCGAGAGCTCTCGCAGTGGAGAGAGTACGGCGACGAGCTCGAAGACTACATGCGGCACTGGATCCGATCTCCATCACCTGGCCGCCGAGGTGGTCGGGCCCCTTGCGACGCTCAGTCTCGCCGTCAAACCTCCCGGTTCATTCAGCACGCGATGGGGGATTCGAAACCTCGACCTTTGGCTCCGGAGGCCGAGCACAAGAATGAAATCGCCGATACTAGCGAGCGTAGTAGGAGGTTCGTGGGAGGTTTGGCGGCGAAGCTGCTTGAGTCGGTGGCGCGTGGCGAGGGCATTCGCGAGAGTGACATCATCGCGCTCGCGTCGGCGGTGCTCACTGAACCGGAGATCAAGCTCGCGGTAGCGTGTTCACGATGATCGACCGTACGCTCTGGCCGATGCGATCAAACTCGCGAGACTCGTGCATGAGCGTACGGCCGCTCCGTAGCCGCAAGCGTCGAGCCTCGCAGTACACACGCTGCCCACGAGAACCGGACGCGGACACTACCCGCGCGGGCGGTGCAGCACTCGGTGACAGGCGGCCTGCGGCCTGCCGCCTGCATACACGATTGCTGGCGCCGGAACGATTGTCCGATGGCTGAATACATTCATCGGGCCGTCGCCAGCGCGCGCTCAAGTTTTGGCAGTTCTTGAGCTCCTAATGGAGCAATGTCTTACTGATATCGTGCACAAACTCACGACGAAGCGCATTGAGTCTGGAATGCCTCGAAGCCTCCACGCGCTCGCACGAGCGAAAGCAGCTGATGCGGCCGACACATTCGCCGAGGAAAATTTGCCCGCGTATCTCGATCTGACCGAGGACCATGTTTGGACTGCATTTTCGCACGTTGCTCGGCACTGGAAGGGGCGCCCCCAGAAACTCGCCGCGCGACTGCTCGAGCGCAATGTTCCGGACTACTTCTACGTCCAACCAGGTAAGTCGAACGAGCTTGAAGCAATCCTCAGAGACGCTGGCTTGAGCGAGCGCGACTACGGTCTGCGAGCCAAGAAAAGCAAGGTGTACGGAGAGGACGCGGATGACGAAGTCGTGCACGTACTGAGCGAGGATGGACGTTCAAGCACGTCCGTCAAGAATCACTCGTTTGCTCTGACGGCGTACGCGGACAAGTTTGAATCGGAAACGCTCTTGGTCGTGTTCGACGGCGGCCAGTACGATCGCATCAAGCGCGCTGTCGAGCATTGCGTGATAAAGCGAACTCACCGCGAAGCCGTGCTTTCCCCACAATCGCGAAGAAAAGCGGTATAGCGAACAGGGAACGGTGGGACAGCTAGTACCTGCGCTCTCACAACACAACAATTCAAGCCTGCGCAGCTGTGCGCGTGCACGGCGACGGCGCGATTGCGGAGCGTTGTCCGCGCCAGCAGCGCTCAGGCTGAATGACCGTCAGCCTCGGTCCGGCAAGAAGATTCATTGCTCCGCCGGCGACCGTTTTGAGATCGACAAGTGACAGGGTTACTGAAGCAGTCACAGTCACGCGAACGACAGCAGCCACGTCCAGTTCGTGCTCAGCTCCCTCCTTCGTCGCGAACGTCAGGTGGCGCGAGCACAGCAGCTGCGAGATTTCCATCGATCGAAGAGCTATCCTCTGGCCGCTTTCGCGCGTTGCGCGGAAAAGCGGGATTCAGGGTATGCGCAGCGCCCGTGACGAGCTGAACCGAGATTGCGGTGTGCCTGAACGCGAAGCCGCGTGAGGACGATCTCCGAATGCTCGGATGCGACAGAAACGTCCGGCCCGCTCGCTCTGCGCTGTCCAAACGCGCTCCACGAACGGTGAATCCGAAAGACGATCCTCGATGAGAAACATGACGACCAAGCCTCCCGGGTAGCCCGCAGAGCGAGTCGCGTAGCATCGCGTCAGGTCAACGTCGAGGGCACTCGTAAGCTCCGTGCATGCGATCACGAGTCAGCGCGTAGGCTAGAGCTCAGCGACTCGGAACGCGCGGCCGACGCGATCCTGGGCGACGCGTGAAAGACCGTGGCTCGCCGCAACTGCACGCCATGCGTTCACTGCTGTGGTGACCGCGCGACGATCTCTTTCGCACGCTTCTGCTTCACACGAAACTGGGGTGCAACCGACAAGGCAAGGTCGATGTCCTGCGCGTTGGCCGTCTCGGAGATGTTTAGCTTGAGGCCTGCGCCGTCGGGGTCGGGGTTCATGTCATACGGCGGCGCAAGCGCCCATCCTGCGTCCTCAAACATGAATCCATGATTTCGAAGGTGGTCATCGGTGTTCGAGACCGAGATGGAGAACACGATACGACGCCATAGCTGCGTGAGGTCTGATGCTGGATTGGCGCCAAGGCGTTTCAATTCTGCGAGTTCCAAGTAGCTGACGGCATCGTTCGAATCTTGACCGTCGATGCGCTCCAGCATCGTAATCGTCATCGTCATCGCCGATGCGAAGCGTAGTCGTCCGCGGCCGGAGCGATCAAAACGGCGACTCAGGAACGTGTGGTGACCGTGACCACCGGATTTGTGCGAGCCGAAGCGATGCAGCTGAGCTTTGGGAACGACGACACCGGCTCGCTCTGCGAGTTCGTGCACCACCTGTTCCCAAGCACCGATATCGTCCGCGTCGTTCCGACTCGGAAACTTCGCGATCCAGACTGACCCTGGACTCGCACAATCCATGGCGGCGTTTCGCGCGCAAATCGACGGTGAAACCGTTCATCTCCAGGAACATGACCAGCGCGATGGCGCCAGTGCGTTTGTTGCTGTTCTGGTAGCCGTGGTTCTTCACGAGCCCAAACACGTACGACGCCGCGATCTCGCCGAGCGTGTCGGGGTACGCGTTACGCGGGGCCATCACGGCGGACACGATCAACCCAAGGTCGCGGATCCCGCGGTCTTCACCCGGCAAGCCGTACGTCATCGCGTCGTCGTGTGCGTCGTGAACGTGCTCGACTTCGAGCCAGATGACGTCGTCGAAGTACACGACGACTCAGCGCTCGGCGAGACCCGACAGCACACGACGCATCTGATCGCTTTCGCGAATCCGCCGCCGCGCCGCTTCCGCACGTCGATCCGCTTCGGCCCGCTTGTCGGTGGGCGTAACGGAGGTACGCTCGGGCGTGCTCTTCTGCGGAGGTTGTTTGCGGTTGTCGCTCACGCGTGCGTGTCCTTGATATTCATCGAGTATCCCCCGACCAGCCGTCATCGTCTAGGCTTGCAGCACTAGTTCTGTAAAACCGGGCGCAATTACAGGCACTTAGCATTCTCCCGACCGGAGGCGGAACCGGGACCACACCGCAATGAGCGGTGCGCCCGCTTCCTGCCGAGCTGAGTCGCTCTTCAGCGCCTCACCCATCAACTCACAAGCGGGATGCTTGCTCCGGCATGCTCAGCTTCGCTCATCAGAACCCCACCTGGTTCTGCACTATCGGCCCGAACGGACTGCTCTCAGTCGTTAGCTCTACCGTGACTCGCTCTTTCGCCGGGTCCTCGATGTACGTCGCGACATCTTTTCTGAGCCGACACCCGAGCTCGAGCTTCGCTGGCATTGTTGCGGCCTCGACCGCCTCTTGAATCGCGTCGATCTGCTTCTCCGGCAAACCGCACAACTTGCTCACGACCGTGGGCATCGGCTCGCAAATCGATCCCTCTTGCATGCACGCATCTATCTGGTCCTGACACGCGTAGTCGATCACGTCGTCGTACTCGTAACTCGTCCCACGCCGCCGATTTTCAGCATCGATGGCACGCTGCGTCGCCCTTTGATTGCAGTCGCGGCGCTGGGCCCTCTCTTCGTCGGTCTCGGCTCGAATTCCAATCAAGTGATAACCCGCGTCGAGTCCGTGCGGCGCGTTGAACGTGCGCGCGGTGACCGAACGCTCCGACACGTGTGCGGTCAGATAGAGCACGACGAAGTTCGTCGAGAACCCAGCAAACGTCGTGAATGGATCCTTGAGGGTGGGATCACCGCTCATCGAGTCGATCGTGCACTCTTCGATCGGAGTGTCGTACTCAGCGCAAGTCCAATTCTCGGTGTAACACTCGTTGTCGCTCGAACACCAACTCCCCTCGCGCAAGCACGGCTTGATCGCCTTGCAGTCACTCTCGCAGTCGGGAGCATTGCAGGCTTCGTAACCGACGGAGCCTTGCGTCGCGTAGCGAATGATGTCGGGGTGCTTCTTCTGAACAGCGCTGATGTAGCCGATGACCGCCGGTGGATCGCCAATCTCAGGATCTACTTCCGGAATGGTCGGCGGTGGTTCGTACACGTTGATCTGAAAGCCCGACGGGAATTCTCCCTTCACATCCACCTCGACCAAGTCGAAGTACGATCCACCTTTCGGAAAGAGCAGCGCTGGAACGAGCGGCCCCTCCGGATGCGATTGCGTGAGCTCGACACTGCCACTCAACGTCAACAACGCTTCCCCATCGTAACCAGTCGACGCCTGCGCATCGCATCCAAACCCCGTCACACATGCGTACGCTAATCCCAAGATAACACCCCCGAATCCCCGAATCTCTTTCATCACTCTCATCCTCCAGTTTAAGATTCGGAACGTGGGGCGGCCTAAACGCGCAGGGTTTCTCAAAACCTCGTTCCGATACCGATGCTCAACCGCACCGCAAAGCTTACCGAACGCTCGACGTCGTCTCGCAGCACCGGCATGAAGTGCGTCTCTGCCGCGAGATCGGCACTCAAGTAATAGCCACGCGAGACATCGACGTTTGCAGTCGCGCCGAGCAAGAGAAACGGGACCACCGAGTAACGCGTCGGTGCGTTTCCGCGCGAGTCGAAGTCTTGCGTGAACAAAGTCGCACCACCGCCCAATCCGAGCTCGATCGACAGCCGCTCGACATCCCACGCGTGATGGACTCGCACGTCCAAGTCGTACGCTCGCGTCTGCGCGTGAAGCCCACCATTGTCGAAGCCGCTCGCACATGCACTGAGCCTCGCCTTGGCGCCGATTTGCGCCGAGTCGATGCCGTACCCCACGTAACCGCCAAAGCACGCACGATCGGAGTTCGGGAGTGCCGTTCGCACACGCCCGCCGGCTTCGAGTGCCTGCGCGAGCCGCACCTCGGCGTGTCCTTTGCGAACGAGTCGCGCGTAGTCGATTCGCTCGAGATCGGCGAGCCGCACCGAGCTCATGCCGCCCGCAGCGGCAGCGATCCGTCCCTCGTACAGCACGTCGGTACCACGCCCGCGGACGAAGTATTGACCCGGGCGCACACTGAGCGTTCGAACGGCGCTGCGCTCACCAACCTCGGCGACCACCGCGCCATTGGCGTGATCGCGCATGACCAGAAACGCAACGCCGGGAGGAAAGACGAGTGCGCCGCGCTCGGCTGCATACGCATCGGTGCGCGTCAGCACCAGATCCCCCTGGCCACGAAGATCATATCGAAACGCGGGATGCTGCGCGCCGCTGAAAGTCTTACTCGTAGCTCGCAACGTGTTTTGATAGGTGTAGCGGTACGCTTCGTCGAGCACGATTCGGCCGTCTCGATCGTCATCCGCCGCTCCGAGCATGCCGGAGACGAACGCATGCGTGAAAAATGAGCCGCGCAACTCGTCGGACTCTTGTGCGTCTTCGCTCGGTGCACTGGCGGTGAGAAACGCGACACCGTCGCTCGGCAGAGTCTCGTCCGGTAGCGGGAACGCAGGGCGGATCCGCCCGCCTTTGAGGCGCGTCACAGCGCCGGCGCGGCACGCATCGAGCACGAGCAACCGAAAGCTCGCGGCGGAGCCGCGCACGAGCTGTGCGAGCTCTCCCATCGCGAACCGCGTCGGTCCGAGGTGCAGGTCCTGCGCATCGGCGTGGCCGGAGTAATACACGAACAGCACCGCCTGCGTGTCGGGTTGCGAGGTCGCCGTGCGCACGCGTTCGTTGACAGTGATCAGCGTGCGGCGAAACGTGTCTGCGTTTTCATCGTGGAGCAGAACCATGTCGACTGGATCGAACCCGCCGAGATCGCGCAATACCTCGTAGACGCGAGTCGCGTCCGTGTTCGCGTAGGAAAGCGCTCCGTCTTCACCGAGCCCATGATCGTTGCCGGCGATGATCGCAAACCGCTGCACGTGCGCCGACGCCGATGCTGCGGGCGACAACACCAGTGCGGCCGTGATCGCCGCTAAAACTGCGACGCTTGGTGCTCGATACGTCGCGCGATCCGCCAGCGGACATTGCAGTGCGTGCTTACTGCCCACGCGCAGGCTCCGCGCGGCCAGTCGCAACAGCGGGACGACGGCGTTCGCGTAACAATGTCTCGCGACACCATGCGACACTGTGTTGCGCTACTTGTGGGAACTTTCGAAAACGAATCACGTCTAGCTGACAGCCTTTTAGAATCGCTGCGCCGCGCGCGGCGCGGAGCACCACACGCATTGGCTCGGCGTCGAATGGCGCTTTGCAAAACAGCGCGTGGATCCACTCCGACACTGTGTTGGTTGCTTCACTTCGCCGTTACCTTCGAAAACGGCAGCACGTCCAGCTGACAGCCTTTTGGAATCGTGAGTCCGCGCTCCGCCGCGAGCGCAGCACGCAAGGGCTCGACGTCGAACGGCGCTTTGCAAAACAACGCATGGATCCACTCGTCGCCAGGCTCGGCATCGAGCTCGACGCTGAAGTCGAGCGCAACTTCCTTGCCCGCAGGCATGACTGCCGAGCGCGGCCCGCTCGAGAAATAGACGCTCGCGCCGCGCGCGTCCAAATCGAAGATTGCGAGGTGCGTCTCTTCCAAGCTGGTGTAGGTGAAGCGCAGCGCATCACCGGGGCGGAGTGAGCTACCCCGTACGCCCGGCTCGACCCGTTTGCCGCGCTTCACGAAGAAGTCGAGGTGCGCTGTGCCTTTGGGTCGAACGCCGGGGAGGGTGCTGATGTCGGGAGTGCGTGTCATCAGCACGGCCGCAGCGATCGCGGCGAGTGCAACGATCCCGAATCCACCGGCTGCGGCTCGCAGCGGACGGCGGCGGACAGCCGGCGCACCGGAATCGAGTAGCTTCGGCTTCGCAGTACGCTTGGAATCGTATCGGTTGGTGAGCGCGTTTAGACTCGGCGCGGCCTTCAAGAAGTCGACTCGCACCGATTCGAACGCAACGTGTCGAGCGTTGCAGTGTGCGCACTCGGCGACGTGCGCTTCGACGAGTGTAGCCTCATCGGCATCGAGCTCGCCGGCGCCCCACTCATCCAGTTGCAGATCCGAGATGCAAGCCGGCTCGTGCATCATGCGTTGCATAGCGCAGCCTCCTGTCGTGCCGCCCAGCGGCTCACCCGGGCCAGCAAGTCACCGACGTGACGACTCGAGCAACTCAAGATTCGCGCGATGTCCGCGTGGGACAGCTCGTCGAGGTAGTAGTAGACGGCAACTTGCGCCAGAGGCTCCGGCATGCGCTCGAGCAGTGCTCGGACCTCGACCGCTTGTTCTTGACTCGCGCTGGCGTAGCCGGGCGCGGAGCCGGACGTGTGCTCGCTCAGCAAGCGCTGGCGATTGTCGTGATCGCGCAAGCGATTCAAGCACGCGTGCGTGACCGCGCTGTACAAGAACGTCGTGACGCTGCTTCGGCCGGCGTACTGCTCCGGCCGCTCGTAGAGTGAGAGGAACACGTCGTGCACGACTTCGGTCGCGTCTGACGGGTTGCCGAGCAACCGCCAGGCGCGGCGAAACGCGTTCGGCGCATGGCGGCGATACAACGCGTCGAAATCGCTGTCCGCCCCCATCCGTTGAATCGATTGCACCGCCGAGCTCTCCTGACAAGTTCAGATCGCGCATCTCTTCAGGAACGTGAGACACGCGCGGCGCGCAAAATGAATTCGGAATCGTTGGCGCCGCAATCGATGGCGGCGAGCCCGTCACGAGCGGTGTCGCGATCGGCGCACGGATAGCGGGTGAGCAAACTTGGACGGTCCCGGGCTCGACAGTCTCGGCCCGCAGGATCATCCGTGCGCCAACCCTACGGCGCGGCTGCGCTGCTCGGAGACAATGCGGGAGCGGGCGCCGCCTGCACCACTCGATCAATACCTCGTCCGGCCCGCGCACGAAGAAGCTCATGAACCCATACGCGACTGCGGGCTTTGCAACGATCTCGATCTTGCCGCGTGGCCAGGCAACGCTCGCAGCGCATCGCGATGCGCTGCGAGCGGCAGTGCGCGCTCAATTGACTGGAAGCGCGGGCGAGTTCTTAGTCGCTGTGGTCGGAACGCTCGTCGACTCGAAGCTGTGCGGCAGCTCCAAGAGTTTTTGAGCTCGCGCCCCAAAGCGCGATCGAGGAAGAGCTCGGCTCCGGCCGACTGCGGCGCCTCGCATCGCGACCTCGATTCCGATCAGCTTAGTCGTTCGCAAGCGGGCGGCCGTGAGTGGCGCCGCGCGCGAGTTGCACGATCACGTCGTGTCTGGCGCTGCCTGAACCCGCGCCACGAAGTACCTAAATCCGCCTCGAAGAGCTTCCGCAGCGCGACGAACCGACGTCGTCCCACGTGCCAGGTTGTGCCGCGGATGGCTGCAGGCGCGTACGCGCCGTGCGGGTAAACGCGCAAACCGTCTTTCGCTTGCCGTCTAGCTGACACCTCCTACCTGCTGACACTACCTGTTAGTCACCGTTTACCCGCGTAAACCAACGGTTTTACGCCGCACACATCACACTCGTAATCGCGCTTCGCACGCTGGCCCACTCCTTGCTCGTATAGGCGATCGAGATGCGAGTCCTGTTGCGCTCGCTTAGAGCCACCTACCTCACGGTCGACCCGCGCAGTCTCGGACTTTTCCGGATCGCGCTCGGTTCCGTGCTGTTCTGGGATCTCTGGCACCGCTACACGCAATACGAGCTGTGGTACACGAACAGCGGCCTGCTGCCGAACCACACGCTGCTGTGGCGCCCGCCCTCGGGCCACGTGTTCTCGCTGTTCTTCATCGCCTCGACACGCACCGAAGCGCTGCTCGGTTTCGCCGCCTGCGCCGTCGTCTACACACTGTTCACCGCCGGCTACCGCACGCGAACGATGCAAATCCTCGCGCTCGTCTGCCGCGTCAGCCTCAACAGCCGGCTCGCAATGCTCGAGAACGGCGGCGACATGGTCGTCAACCTGCTGTGCATCTTCAGCCTGGTGATGCCGCTCGGCCGGCGCTTCTCACTCGACGCTTGGATCGGCTCGCTGCGCGACGGCCGCGTCACCTCGATCGACGATCTCAACACGGCCCCCCACTCCCCGCTCGAGCGCGAGCAGGTTGTGTCACCTGCCATGCTCGGCCTGATCCTGCAGTTTGCAGTGATCTACTTCTTCAATGCGCTGAGCAAGCAGGGTGAAGCCTGGACCAGCGGGTACGCCGTCCACTACGCGCTTCACCTCGACAAGTACGTGACCTGGATCGGCGTGTGGATGCGCGAGAACGTGCCGGTACAGGCATTGCGCGTTCTGACCTGGTCCGTGCTCGGCACGGAGTGGTTCGGCTTCACGCTGATCATCACGCCGTTTTTCGTGAAGTACACGCGCACGGTCGCCGTGCTCATGCTGCCGCTCCTTCATCTGTGCTTCGCGCTCGGATTGAACCTCGGCACCTTCAGCCCCGCGATGATGTCGTTCTACCCGCTGCTTCTCACCTCCAAACATTGGGAAGCGATCGGCCGGTTTCTCGAGCGTCGCTCGCGTCCGGTCACGGTCGAGTTCGATTGCACCGATAGTCGGGTGTTCCAAATGGCGCGCGTCGTGCGCGAGCTCGATCGCTATCGCTCGATCACTTGGAGTCCGGTCACTACGCGAGGCTGGCGAATCAGCGAAGCGAGCAGTGGACAGCGTGACGACGCGCGCGCATTGCTCGGTGCGCTGCCGTGGGGTTTCGCGCTCGCGGCGCCGCTGCGTATCCAGAGCCTTCGCAGCTATTGGCTCCGGCTCTTGCGCTCGGCTGCCGAGTGGTCGCTGCAAACCGCCGCCGCGCCCCCGCGCGAGCGCTTGTCCCGATTCGCGTCGTCGACCAAAGCGGCGCTTGCAGTGCGTTGGGTCACGAGCGGCGCGGTGGCCGTGTTGCTCGCCGCGATCGCGAGTCAGATCCTGATCGACAACCCCGACGTGCCTCCCGCGATGCGGATGAAGCAGCCGGAGTGGGCCAAGGCCGTGATCGAGTATCCCCGCTTGTTGCAAGGCTGGCGGATGTTCGCGCCCGAGCCGCCGCGCTTCGACACGATGATCCACGTCGATGCGACGACCGCGGGCGGCACACACGTCGATCCATACAACAAGATCGCGAGTCGCCAAGGCTTCCCCGAAGGCGACGTGGTGCCGGAGCGCATGGACCAGAGTCAGTGGTTCACGATGTACTCCGACCGCATCGCGGATCCGGGATACGCGCCGTATCGCACTGCGTTTCTCGAGTGGCTACTGGCCTATCCCGAACGCACGGGCCACCCGGCAGATTGCCTGACGAAGTTCGACGTGTACTTGATCACGGATCAGAGCCCCGCGCCGGGCGCCGGATTCAAAGCGAAGCCGTTCAAGCGCGAGCGCTTCATGACGTACACCGCACCGGCCGACTCGAAGTGCATGTCGCTGCAGCTGAGCGCTGCAGTCGACGCGCTGGGCACCAAGCGCCGCTGAGCTCGCTGCGACGGCTTGCCGGATCGCGACCTACGTGCGATCGAAACCGGGCCGGCTCGAACGCGAGACCCTCAGTTCGGGACGGGACCGCCGGACGACCGCGAACACGCTTGCGCACGGATTTTGCCGACTCGGCAGGCGACTTCAGATTAGATGCGGGATTCGATGAAGCGATGGGGATGGGGATGGTTCGTGGTGGCCTTGGCGGCGTGTTCGAGCGCGCTCGTCCAAGCGCAGGCGCAAACTCCGCAACCGGAGCAAGCACCGCCTCCTCCGCTGGCGCCCGCGCCTGCCGCCCAACCCGCGCCGCCGCCCGCTGCTCCAGCGGCTGCGGCGCCTGCACCTCCAGCGGCGCCCGCGCCCGAGTCTGCGCCGCAAGCAGCCCCCGCTCCGACCACCGGCACCGAACCCGCACGCGATCGTGCAGCGGACATCTCCGAGCCGGGCCAGCGCGTGTCAGGGTCGGGCCACGCTGAACCCGCTCGGCAGTGGTTCGGTTCACCGCACGCGATCTTCGTTCCGCCGTTCGATCTGCGCCGGCATCTCGGCTTTTCGCTGCGCGTGACCGTCGGCATCGGGTTCGGGCTCACGCAGCGCGATATTCGGCGCGGCGAGTCGCAGATCAGCGGCATCAACGGGATCATGAACCTCGACATCGGTGGCGCACCGATCGAGAACTTGATCGTGTTTGGCCGCATCGGTGGAAGCGGGTTCGACCACGCGCGCAGAAGCGATTCGGCCAACGCCGGCAGCGCGTTTTTCGGCATGCTCGGTGCCGGCGCGCGCTACCACTTCATGCCGATCGATTGGTATGTCAGCGGTGCGCTCGCGTTGACCGGCATCGGCATCACGGACGATCTCGGTAAAGCTCAGGACGCCGGCCCCGGCTTCGGCTTCGAGCTCGAGACGGGCAAGAACTGGTGGGCGGGCAGCTATCGCGATCGCTGGACTGTCGGGCTCGGCGTCCGCTTCTCGTATTTGCGCTCGGGCACGGTGCAAGCGTTACCAGGCGAGCGAAGCGACGATCCGTGGCAAGCCACCGCGCTGAGCTTCGTATTCTCGACGTCATACAACTGAGTTAGGTGGCCGGACGCGCCGCGAGCTCAGTAGCGAGCCCGGAAAACCTGGAACGCAGGGCGTGTAGGGCCGGTCAGTCAGCTGCCTACATTTCACCTGGCTAGATTGGGCTAGACCTCGTATGCCTAAGCGTGGGCACAGACGACAGCAGCGATCGCCGGATTCGCTCGAAATCGTTGTCAGTGCGCCCAGTTGCGTACGCGACGCGGGTCGCTCCACTCGAAGCGATCGCTGAGGTCGCAAGTCCTCGCGGCCACTCTACTACCGACCACCGGGTTTCAGTGCGGGTGGAGGTCGTGGCCGCTGGGGCTGGCGTGGCTGTTGCGACGCCAGCCGCGGCTCCGGCCGTGCCTTTGCTCGAAGCACTCGCCGGGTCGAGAGACTTCGAGGCTGTGCAGCGGATGGCTGCGAGCACTGCCGCTGCGCTTGGACAGAGCCGGGGGCCGATCGCTTACGCTGCCGCGGCGCGGATCTTTGAGTTGGATGTGCTTTCGCGCGGGGTTTGCGTGCGGGTGCTGGCGTAAGCGTTGGGCGAGGACGCGGGCTGTTGGGGGGTTGCCTTCGAC
>DASRXR010000602.1:0-3406 GCA_035687405.1 Polyangiales bacterium | reverse complement strand
TCGCAGTTCTTTCGGAAAATGCGTGCGCACGACGGCGTCCCTGTCGCGGAGGTTTGTGAAAATGGCGCAGCGCATGTTTGTTTGCCATGCCAAGTCGGACATCGAGGCTACGAGCGAAATCGTGGATGCGCTGGAAGGCGCGCTCGAGCTGAAGACCGGAACATTAATCGCGAGTTCGCTCCCTGGTTATGCAGCGGATATTCGAGGTGAAGGCGACTTACACGCGACGCTGACTGGCGCTGCGTTGATGCTCGCGTTGTTTACGGAACGCAGCACGTACGATCCCGAGTTCGTGTTCGAGTTGGGAGCCGCGTGGGCGCTCGGAATCGATGTTCTTCCGTTGCTGCTCGGACCGACCAGCGGTGATGACGTTCCGTGGCCGCTCCGCGATCGGCCGAGCATTCGGGCGCAAGACCCGAGCGCTTGGAACGACCTGGTGCATCAGCTCTCGAGCCGCTTGCAAGTCTCGGTGCGCGATCGTGCGGACTTGGCGCAGCCTCTCGACGTCTCGCCGCCGTCCGCTGCATCGTTTTTCGAGCCCGAGGCAGCGCGGCAGCCACGAGCGGCAGAGCGCGAGCTCCCGGAGCCCGAGTTCCCGCCCGAGCTCGCCTCGCCGTTCCAGGCGCAGCTCGAAGCGGTGGAAGCACTGCAAGCTGCCTACGAGCTGAACAAGGCGACTGAGGAGGCAGAGGCTGCGCTCGAGTCGTCGAGCCCCGCTTACGTTGCGGCGATTTCGGCGCTCGAAGCGGATGCGGCTGCCGATGCCGCTGCGGAAGCTGCGGCGGACGCAGAGATCGCAGCGCTGCATGCGGCCGATGCTGCGTCCGATGCAGAGGCTGCGGCGTATGCTGCGGCGGAGGCTGCTCTGGACGACCCGTACGAAGGTCGAACCAAGAGTCCCGTGTCGATCGTTGCGCCGGTCATGGTTCCGGGTGCAGCGGGCGACGAATCGGCGGGTTTGCCTGCCGATGCGTTCGAGCCCGGGTCCGACGTGAGGCCGCACTTGCCGAGCTCTCGCATGGCGCTCGAAGCGGGCCGTGCGCTGTCGGATTGCGTGTTCAACCGTGAAGAGGCGCTCGACTTTCAGAAGGAGCTCGAGGAGCCCTTCGGTCGTTTCGTCGACGCGATGGGTGGTTCGTGGTCCGAGCTGAGCCAGCTGCAAGACGTCGACGTCTGGCTCGGTGCTACCGAAAACCTATTACAGAATTTGCCGAACGAGGGTCGCCGGATCGGCGCCTGGTATGAAGTCGGCTATGAGCTCGCGATCTTACACAACCTCGCCGGACAAGGTTTGTTCGACACCGAGGAGAAGCGTGCGGAAGCGGAACGCTTGTGGCGTAAGGCGCTCGAGCGTTTCTTGATTCGCGCCGAGAACGCGTCGATTCCGTACGAAGATCTCGCACGCGTCCTGTCGCTGCTCGAGAACCTCGTGGCACCGCGTTCAGAGCGCGATCTCGCGAACATCGCTCGCTCGCTCGACGAGCTGCGCAGTCAGGCCGCAGGCGCCGACCGGCAGCACACGGCGGCATAAGTCAGCGCGCGAAGACTGTTAGTTGGGAGCGCGTGTGGGCCTCTTTTTGGCCCGTGCGCTGCTCACCTGCGCACGCCGTCGCACGTTTTGTGATTAGGGCGCGCGGTCGTGTGAGAATCATTTCGGGTGTCCGGCCAAACACGCTTCGCGTTTTGGCAGATTCCCTTGTAACACTCGGGCCACGGGTGAACGCGAAAGCCCTCGGGTCCCTGGTAAACGGGACCCGAAGTAACAGGAAGCCGCATGCTCGCTGGGTTCAGGATCGTTCTCGCCGTCCTCGTCTACCGCCTCAAAAACCTCGAAATGGCCAACATGGCTGGGGCGCTCTCGATCGCCCTGGCACTCAAGCTCTCGCCGCTCGAGGTGATCGTCCGTACGGGTTACGTGTTCGTTTTGAACGCGCTCGTGTACTTGAACAACGACTATCTCGACGTCGAGATCGATCTCAAGTCGGCCGACAAAGACAACACGAACGCGCGCTTTCTCGCAGCCAACAAGCGCGCTGCACTCGGTGCGCAGTTCGTGCTGGTCGCGTTGCTCGTGGTCATCGCGGCAGTTTTCGATTGGGGCCTGCTCGTGCCGCTGATCGGTGGCGGCGGCATCTGTTGGTGGTATTCGGCGAAGCTCAAGCACATGCCGGCGATGGACATCGCCGCGATGATCATCTGGGGCATCACGATGCCGTTGTGCGGCACGCCGATCACGAACGTGCTCGGTCTGATGATGACGTTGATGCTCGGTTTGTTCTCGGGTGTGTTCGAGAGCATTCAGGTGATGCGTGACGCGGACGAAGACGCGGAAGAAGGCGTCAGGACGACCGGCGTCGTGCTCGGCAAGAAGCGAACCTTGGTCCTCGCGCGGGGCCTCATGATCGTGTGCACGGCCTACGCCGCGTTGTTCATGCATCCGGCCGCTGCAGCCGTCAGCGCCGCTGCGTTGTTCATCCCGTTCACGGAGGACAACATCGAGCGGTACTGGACCCGCGTGAAGCTGGTGTATGGTGTATCGTGGCTGGTCATCTGTGCATGGGTCTGGCTGAACGGCGAGAGCTCTGGTTTGCTCGCGGCGATTCGCCCGGCCGGCATTGGCGTGTCCGCCGGCGTGCCAGCGCACTGACGCTGTCGTAGTCATGGAGATCACTCAGATAGTCCCCCAGCACGTGGTGACCCGCGTGCTGCGTTGGTTCGAGCAGCCGAAGCTCGGCGTGAAGCTCGCGTTCATCGCGATGCTGTTGTCGTCGAGTTGTTTGTTCACGGGTTTCTACCTCGACGACTTCATTGGGCGTTACGTCTACTCGAGCCTGCCCGGCGCGAAGCAGCTCTTTCATCAGCTCGCGGGTGGTTACGGCGTTGCGACCGGTAACCCTGCGGACAACCTTTGGCAGATTGAACAAGGTTGGGCGCCGTGGTGGATGTACGACCGGTTGTTGCTCCGGTTGTTTCGTCCACTCGGTGAGCTCTCGCATCACCTCGACGCCGCGCTGTGGCCGCATTCGGCTGCGTTGCAGCATTTGCACAGCTTGTTCTGGCTCGCGCTTTTGGTTTGGGTGACGACGCGGATGTATCGCGTCGCGCATGGCGCGTTGATCGGCGGGATCGCGGCGACGTTGTTTGCGGTCGATCACACTCACGGTTTCGTCGTCGGTTACATCTGCAATCGGCATGCGCTGATCACGGCCGTTCTCGGGGTGTGGGCGCTCGCGGAGTATCTGCGTGCGTACGAAGAGCCGACCGTGGGTCGCAAGTTGGTCGCGTGGGCGCTGTACTTGTTCGCGATGTTTTCCGGTGAGTCGACGATCGCGATCGGTGGCTACGTATTCGCGCACATCGTGTTCGTGCAGCGCAGCTCGTGGCTGCGGCGTGTGATGGCCTTTGC
>DASRXR010000601.1:0-6202 GCA_035687405.1 Polyangiales bacterium | reverse complement strand
CCGCTCCGCGATGTGCTCGGGCAGCTGAAGGCGGCAGGCAACTCACTGTTCGTAGTCGAGCACGACATGAGCTTCGTGCGGACTGCGGACTGGATCGTCGACGTCGGGCCGGGCGCGGGCGAGCACGGTGGTCAGGTGTTGTACAGCGGGCCGATCGCCGGTCTGAAGAACGTCGCGAGCTCGGTGACCCGACGGTACTTGTTTGCGCACGAGACTGCTGAGTCTACCGAACGAGAAGCGCGCGAGCCGCGGCAGCCTCGCGATTGGCTGCGCTTGAAGCGCGTGACGCGACACAACTTGAAAAATCTGTCGGTCGAGATTCCGCTCGGCGTGCTCACCTCCGTGACGGGTGTGTCGGGCTCGGGGAAGTCGACGTTGGTGACACAGGTGCTCGCGACTCTGGTCGAGCGACATCTGCAGCGCGGACGAACACGCGCACACTCCGCGGTTGCAGAAACAGAGAGCGCTGATGCGCGCGATCGCCAGGAGCTCGAAGCCATGGCGAAGGAAGTGGTCGTCGACGGGTTCGACGCGATCGAGCGCCTCGTGCAAGTCGATCAGAAGCCGATCGGTCGAACGCCGCGTTCGAACCTCGCGACGTACACCGGCTTGTTCGATGCTGTGCGTGCGGCGTTCGCGAGTACTCCGCAAGCGCGGAAGCGCGGTTGGAGTGCCGGGCGCTTCTCGTTCAACGTGCCGGAGGGTCGCTGTGAAACCTGTCAGGGCGAGGGTTTCGTAGCGGTCGAGCTGTTGTTCTTGCCGGGCACCTACTCGCCCTGCCCGACGTGTCACGGTGCGCGTTACAACCCGAAGACGCTCGAGGTGCAGTATCGGGGGAAGAACATCGCGCAAGTGCTCGGGATGACCGTCGACGAGGCGGCACAGTTTTTTGAGGACTTGCCCGCGGCCTTCCGAAGCTTGCGAGCGTTGCGGGACGTCGGCTTGGGGTACTTGCGGCTGGGTCAGCCTGCGCCCGAGCTCTCCGGGGGCGAAGCGCAACGAATCAAGCTGGCAACGGAGCTGCAGCGAGCGCAGCGAGGTCGAGCGTTGTACTTGTTGGACGAGCCCACGACGAGCCTGCATCCGGCCGACATCGAGTTGTTGTTGCGTCAGCTCCAGCAGCTGGTAGCGGCGGGCAACTCGGTGGTCGTGGTCGAGCACCAGATGCGGGTGGTAGCGGACAGCGATTGGGTGATCGACTTAGGGCCAGGAGGCGGTGATAAGGGTGGTCGGATAGTCGCGGCGGGTCCGCCGGCGCAGGTCGCGAGCGCAAAAAACAGCGTCACGGCGCCGTATCTGGCGCGGCACTCGGTGAATGCGTTCTGAAGATGGTCGAGACCCATGTCGAGTGTCGCTAGCGAGTGTGTCGTGTACCACGCTCAACGAGGCCGAGCTGATCGGCACTGCAATCGGAACTTCGAACTCCGACGTGGCGGCACAGCGCTGGCTCGGCAGCCAGGTCTACGAGCCGCTGCCTTCGTCGCAACACTGGGAACTGCTCGGCTACGACATCTGCGACGAGACGGGGATGAGCTCGCTGATGAACTGCGCGACCGGTGACGCCTCGCTGGTGCAACGCTGGGCACCGCACTTGAATCGGCACCACCTCTTCGAGCAGCTCGAAGCTGCCGACGGCTTTCGTGCCGATAGCGATGCACGCATTCCGGAACACGCGCCGTTCTGCATCATCGGCCTGTACGCGCCGCGAAGTTGGGTCCAGCTCGCGACTTGATCCGGTGCTGCTCACGCGCGCAATCGGCCTCGGCGCGGAACACCGCGTCTGGGAAGACGCTTCACACGCGCTCCCGCTCCAGCATCCGTCCGCTGTCAATAGCGAACTTCGCGCTCACTTCGCGACCGCCCGCTGAAGTAGGCACTGCAGCCACCAGCGGCGGGATCTCCCACCCGCCCGCGCGCTGGCACGATTCTTATTCCTGCAGCTCGTAGCTGCACCCACCCGAATGGGCCGATCGCACTCACCTGAATGGGTTGTGCGGCCAGTGAATACTGGGGCAATCACGTCCGCGACGTCGACGACGTGGCCAATTTGCCCAACTAACAAAACACATTCGTGTGTTCACACGAGATGTGAACTAACAAACTTGCCTGCCGTTTCGGCTCGCGTGTCAGTTGTGCCGCGAAATCGCCGCGCGTAACGTAGCTCGCTCGTTGCGCAGAACCCGTGGGCAGGATGCGCACTGGTAGCGCCTTCAAGCGGAGGTCCCCGATGGAACGGACACGAGTACGGATTCTCACGCCGCTCGCAGCGGCAACACTCGTGCTTGCTTGGAGTGGTTGTGTAATGGACGTTGCGACCGAACCCGTGAGCGCAACCGGCGCCGAGAGTGCCTTGTCAGGCCCGCTCGACGCGCGGCGCTCACTCGCAGTCACCGACCAAGTCATCCTCTCGCGCTTCTCCTTAAAACGCGTCCTCGATCAACTCGTCTCACAGAGCGGCGTCAGCGGCCTCACGTCGTTGAAGCTGTTTCAGCAATGGTGGGACGTGATGAACCCCGGGCCCGGCCTCGGCCAAGGCCCGCACTGCAACGATCAAACCGACCCCCAACTCGGAAGCGTGCTCAACGGCTTTCCGTACTTGTGCCGGCCTGCACCCTCGGAAGGCTCGCAGTCCGCTTGCAATCCGTTCGCGGCGAATAGCCCGTGCGCATACATTCCAATCGGGCTCTTCAACCGTTTCGATCTGATGCCCAACAACGGCGAGTACTGCGGCGAGTATCGTGTCGTGTACGGCAAGGCGAGTGGCATCGCGAACACGGACGACCGCAACCTGCTGATCTTCGAAGCCGCGCTCCCCAATCCGTTGCCGCTGCTCGGGATCGAAGGCTGCCGGCCGATCATCGAAGCTTGGGCGAACCTGTCGGCCATCGCCGACCCCAACCAACGCGCAGACCGCCTGGAACAGCTGTATTTCCAGGGCCTACTCATCGCGGTGCCGCCGATCCCGGCCGTCATCAACGTCAATCACTTCGGGGCTGGCTCGAGCGGCCGCGGCCAAATCCGGACTAACCAATTCGTGAATCCCGATCCGCGCCGCTGGTCGCTGCGCGAGTTCAAGATCAAGCGCAGCTGTGGGCTGCTGAGCTGCTCATGGATGCGCTTGGTACCGGTGACGAACAAAACCAACCCGTACGGGCCACTCTTCGACGTCGCATCGACGCATCCGAAGCGAGCCGGTTTCCAAGCGCTGTTGCCGGGGCAGGTGCCGAGTTTGATCGGCGCGACACTGCCCGAGATCAGCGCAGTCATCCCGGATACGTACAACTCCGGACTCAGCGAAGCCTCGGGCACGACCGAGACCAACTACCCCATGAACTTCGGAACCGGGTCCAACGCGTTCCGAGATGCCCTCGCGACGGCACTCGCAACCGCGGGATCGCCGCTGAGCGTGGACAACATCGTTGCGCGCATGCAAGCCCAGTCATGTGCAGGTTGCCACCGCTTGAGCAACAACATGGATCTGGGTGGCGGCCTCACCTGGCCAGCATCGCTCGGCTTCACGCACGTAACCGAGCGCGAGACTGAAGCTGCGGACGTCGGCGTGCGCTACAAGCTGTCGGACGCGCTGAACAATGCGTTTCTTCCGCACCGCAAAGGGCTGCTCCAGCAGTACTTGGATCGCACGCTCCTAGTGCGGCTGACGACGCCGCTGAAACCGATCGGTGGATTTCTCGTCCACTAACGGCGGATGGGGCCGCGGCACTGACACCGTGTCGCGGCCTCCACACTATCGACTATCAGCGGTAGCCAATGACATCCGCGGGCTTGCCCGCATCCTGCACTTCAACCACGTATCGCCATGCATCCGGCTTACTGCCGTCGATATCCGTGAAGCCGTAAATCTTCGCGAGCTCGCCGCTCGACACCGACTTCCCGCTCCAGCGCGCCACGTCCGGATCACTCGCGAGCGCCGCCACGGCGCGACCGACGAACGCCGGCGTCTCCGAGATCGCAAAGTGTGGTTCCACTTTGGTCGCATCGCGCCAGTTTGCTTCGCTCACCTTGTACGCGTCGAGCATCACTTCCGAGCGAAGCCAACCCGGCGTGAGTGAAAGTGCAGTCGCCTTATGGTCCTTGAGCTCGTGCGCGAGCGACCACGCCATGCGATTCACCGCCGTCTTCACGAGATCGTAAAAGAACGAAACGCGATAGTTCTTCTCGTTGTACGCGTGTGTTCCGTCGTTGATCTCGATCACGAGCCCGCCTGGCTTCTTGATCAGCACCGGAAGCGCGAAGTGGCTCGTGATCGCGTGTGAGTCGATCCCGAGGTGCAACAGGTGCAACCCATCTTCGAGAGTCGACTCCCAGACAGTCTTGTTCCACTCCATCTTCGTGAGGCCGAAGATGTCGTTCACGAGAATGTGGAGCTCACCCTGCTCCGCTTCGATCCGAGCGATGAGCGCGCGCACTTGCTCCGGCACCAAGTGGTCGACCTGCACGGCGATCCCGCGCCCGCCCGCCTTGGTCACGAGCTCGGCCGTTTCCTCGATCGTCTCGGACCGATCCATTTCGGACTTTTGTTTGCGCGTCGAACGCCCGGTCACGTAGACAGTCGCGCCGGCGGCTCCGAGTTGCACGGCGATCCCGCGTCCGGCACCGCGCGTCGCACCCGCGACGAGAGCAATTTTTCCTGCGAGTCGTGCCGTCATTTTGCCTCCGTTCTCAGCATTTGCGCCGCACAGCGTAGCATTGCTGGCGCAGCTTGCTCGGTGGCAACGCGCTCCAGCGCGCCCTCGAGGCGGGGGTGATCGAACACCGATTCCTCGCCTGGACGCGCCGGAGCGACGGCTGACCGCTCGTTACTTGCTCGCGACAGCACCTCCCGAATCGCCAACCGTCTCTTCACCGAGCGGACCGAAGTCCTCCGGCGCGACGCGATGGTGCGTCGCCGCTTCGTATGCCGATGCGACCTTCAGTAGCCGCGGCTCATCGCCGGGGCCGCCGAAGAACATCAAGCTGGTCGGCAGCGCATTGCGCATCATGCTCTGCTCCGTACCGGCCACTGAGACGTAGCTCTTCGTATCGTCACTCAGCTTGTACTTCGCCTCGTAGACCACTTGGTTGTAGCCGGATGGCACGATGATCTCCGGCACTCCGAGCAGGTCCGTGATCGAAGGCCCGTTCGGTCGAACGTCCTTCGTCACCGGATCGCGCGCAAACTCGTTACGCTCGACCGGCGCCGGGATGTTCGTCGTGACGAGCACGTCGAGTTTATTCTGCAGCATGACCTTGCTCACGATCATACGCGCCGCAGTGACCATCTTCAGCCGGTCGCTACCCCCGGTCGATCGGATGTCCTGCTGATTCACCATCGCCACGTTTTCGGATCCACTGCGTAGCGGCTCCGCAAACCACTTCGAATTCGCGACGAAACTCGGCCAATCCGCCACCAACTCGTCGCCGCGATCGAGCAGGTACTGGTCCATCAAAAAGGGCGTGCGCGGAACGTTGTCGAGCCCGACCGAAGTCAGCCGCCGCAGATTCAAGTTGCCCGAGAGCGGCACCTGACGCAGGGACAGTTTGACGAGATAGTCTTTCGTCGTGACGTCGTAGCCTTCGACCGCATAGTCGAGCTGACCATTCGTCATCGAATAGAAGATCTCCGGTGCGGTGATCGGCAACACTTCGGCGATCGCGTCTTGGAACGTGTACGGCATGTCGTCGACTTCGGGATCGTCACCGTAGGTCGCGTCCACCGACTCGATCAGCGTCGCCCCGAGCTTGCCGCCGAGGATCGCCTTGATCTCGCTGTTGTTCAGCTCGTTGATCGCCACGTCGTTCGGGTTCGGCTTGATCATGAACTCGCGAACGACACCGATCCGCAGCCCTGCGAGCGACGTCGCTTTAGCACTATCGCCGTCCACGACGAAGCTCGTGTAAGGCTCGTCGGGCACGATCGGCTTTGGCAACGCCGTGAAGATGTCATCCGGATCGAAGTACCCACGCTCCGGGTCCTTCATCGCGTCGAGCACGCGCGCTGCATCACCGAGCGAGCGGCACAACACACCGGGGCGATGATTCGTGTATTGCGCGGTCCAGCCCTGATCGGACGAGATCACGCCCTTCGTGGTCACGAGGCTCGCAACGTTGTTCGAGTTCGCTGGAATGCGGCACGAACCACCGGTGGTCTCACAAATGCCGCAGGTCACGAGGTTCGCAGCAACTGATGCACCGGCACCACCGC
>DASRXR010000600.1:0-6697 GCA_035687405.1 Polyangiales bacterium | reverse complement strand
GCCACCGACGAAGAACGCGATCGCCAGGCCGGTGATCACGAGCTCGCGGTGCTCCCAATCACCCCAACCTCGCCGTAGGCACAAGACGACCGCCGACAGCGCGTACGCCAATAGCAGCCAACGGTACGCCGCTGCGAGCGGCCGCCCGCGCCGACACCACGCGAGGCTCACCGGCACGAGCAATGCAAACGTCGGGACGAGAAAACGCGCAGAAGACGGCGCGCGAAGCAACCGGACGGGGATCATCCCTTCGCTGTAGTGGGCGAGCACGGGCATCAGCGCCGCAGCCGTGAGCGCCAGTGCAGCGACCGGCCGCCGCCGCGCGAAGGCAATCAAGCCGATCGGAAAGACCAGCAGCGGCAGAAGCGCCCACGCACCCAGCGTTTCGTTCAAGCGCCAAAACGGCGAGAAGATCGCGAGTAACGCATCCTTTTCGGAGCCCCACTCGTACGGCGTCAGCTGCGGTCGATGGGCGTACCAGCGAAGCATCGAGCTCGCAGCCCCGAGCGTGATCCCGAAGAGCTGCGCCGGCAGCGGGCTGAGCGGATAACCGGTGTCGCGATACGCGCGCGCGAGCCACGGGGCCGCCGGTAGCAGCGCGACGACAGCGCTAGCGCCGAGCGCCGTGAGCTTCGTGCGCACCGAAAGCATCCGCGTCGCGAGCACACGGATCAGCAGTACCGCGGCGACGATCGCGGCCGGCGGTGCGCCGGGCAGCTTGATGCCGATCGCCACGCCGAGCGCGAGCGCGCACATCACGAGCGCACCCGGCGTCGGCCGGCGTAAGCAGACGAGGGCGACGGCGATACCGTGCAAGAGCGCCGCGTTCAGGGCGAGCTCGACGTAGCCCGAGCTCACCTCGAGTTGGAGCACGGGCGTGAACAGGAGCACGACCGCGCTCGTGGACGCAAAAGGCTCACGCACGCCGATCGCGCGCGCAAGCGCCCATGCCGAAAGCCCGAGGCCGATCCACTGCACGGTCGACGCCAGATTCACGAACAGGTCGGACTGAAACGGAAGCATGGCCCAGGCCATGAGCACTTCCGCACCGGCGAAAAAGTGCCGGTAGAAGTCGTAACTGCCCGTGCCCGGATCGAACGTGAACTTCCCCGTCTGCACCCACTGCGCGGCGCGCGGGCCGTGATACGTCATCGTGTCCCAGCCGAGCGGCGGGATGATCAGCGAGCGAAGTGCGAGCAGCGCGCCCGCCGCCGCAAAGATCGTCCAGAACACGCGGTAGCGACTGTGGCGGATCAGGCGGGTGAGCTCGCGCACGGCGTGCCCCTCGCGCCACAAACAAATCGAGAGTGGCCAGCGATCGCGCCGGACCATGACAGTCGCGGCGAGCAGCGCGGTACACCCGAGAAGCGCCCAACCGATCGCAAACCCATGCAGGCTGCGGAGGATGTGAAAGCCGACCGTGGCCAGCCACATTCCGCAACACCAGGCGCCGCTCCAGCGAAGCGCCAACCCGCTGCAGGGCAGGAGCAATCGGGCCGCCCGCAACGAGGCGAGCGACGTGCAGAAGATCAGCCAGGCGGCCGCGAGCGTGCGAAACGCCGTGCCGAACTGCCAATAACCGTGCGCGTGCAGCAGCGCTTCGAAGAACGCGGAGATCCCCCACGCAGCATCGAATAGCTCGGCCAATCTGCTGGGCAGGTCACGAAGCAAAAGCCAGCGCCTCTCTGCGAACGGCGGCGACTCTCGCCCGCCCTGGCCCACTCGCGCAACTCATTCGGCTGCTTGAAATCACCGCGCGACGGCCGTCGGGCGTGTAGTCTCGCCGGCCCATGGCACGGACGTCTGCTGCGGTGGCGCGCCCCTCGGTTCGAGCGCTTGCGGCACTGGCGCTGGTGGCGCTCGGCCTCGCACATCTGCGCTACCACGCGGGCTACACGCTCGATGACGCGTACATCACGTTTCGCTACGCCCGCAACTTCGTGCGCGGTGCCGGCCTGGTCTACAACCCCGGCGACTACGTCAAAGGCTACTCGAACACGCTTTTCACCTTGTTGATGGCGCTGCCCGAGTGGTTCGGCCGCGATCCGATCGGGTTCTCGCGCGTGATCGGTGTCGCGTCGTTTCTGGGTTTGGGCTTCCTCGCCTACCGCTCGCATGTGACCCACGCGCCCCTCCACGCGAGTAGCGCGCGGCGCGATCGCAGCCATTGGCTGCTGGCGCTCTTGGCGGCGAGTACCGCGCTCGCAGTGCACTTCAGCGGCGGACTCGAAACCGCTTCGTACACGTTGTTCGTGTTTGCGGCCGTGCTGCGGCGCGTCCAGGAGCAGACCTCGACTGCCCGCCCGTGGTCCGCGCTTTTGTTCTGCCTCGTGATCTGGAGTCGGCCCGAAGGCGTCTTGATCTTCGCGGCGAGCGCGCTGCACGACCTCGCCTGGCGGGCGAGCTCGCGGCGCTTTCGACTTCAGGATTTGGTGTTTTATCTGCTGCCTCCGCTCGCGTACGCGGGCGAGCTCGCGGCCTCGCTCGCTTATTACGGAGCGGCGTTTCCGCAGACGTATTACGCAAAGGCGCGCGAAACGGCAGGCGTGTTCGATGCGGTTCGGACGCTGTGGGCAGGAGCTCGCGCGCAACTCGTGCCGGAATCGTATGTGTCGCGAGGTTTGAACGATGCGGGCTTTGGCTGGCTCGGCTTATGCCTGACACCGCTCGCACTCCTCGAGGCGGATTCGCGCCGCCGTAACGCAGCACTCCTACTCGCGCTGGCGGCTCAGCTCGTGTTCGTGGTTCGCGCCGGCGACGACTGGGCGCCCGCGTTTCGATTCGGCGTTCCGCTCTTGCCGTTGTGGTTTGCATTGCTCGTCGACGCCGTCGCGGTCGTCGCGAAGCTCGCTCGCCGCTACGAGCGGCTGGCATTCAATCTGCTCGGTGCAGTCGCGCTCGCAGTCTGTCTGCCGATCCAATTGCGCGAGTCCGAACGCATCGCAGTGGAGCGGCCGGTGAACGCCGAAAACAAGCTCGCGCAGGGGCAGTGGTTTGCGACGCTCGCGCGCCCCGGGATCACACTCGCGAGCTTCGACATCGGCGGGCAAGGTTACGCGGCGGGTGGCTTCGAAGTCTTGGATTGTGTCGGCCTCACCGTCCGCGAAACGACGGGCTGTCGCGATCGTCTGCTGCCGCGCTGCGTGACCTACGCGAAGCTCGCATTGCCGGAGCTCGTGCGGCTGCACAACAACCGCAAGCGTGATGCGTTCGTGAGCCGGAGCGTCGTCGCAGAGCAACCGTACCTCGCGCTCGACGGTGGCAAATACTTGCTCGCGCGGGCGCTCGTGCTGCCGGCAGTGTTACCCGCCGAGTTGCAAGCGCGAGCGCCAGTGAGTGGTGGCGGCGCGGTTCTCGCAGGTCACGATCTGCCGGCGGCGGTGCGCCCGAAGCGCAGGCTGCAGGTCGCGCTGTACTGGCAGCGCGCGGCGCCGGCGCGCGATGCGCTTGCGAATCGAAAGCTACGCTGGCGTTCGGAATCCGGTGATCGATCCGCGCAGGCTTCGGAGTCGATTCTGCGTCATCTCGCCGCAGCCGAAGCCATCGGCGACGAGATGCTGCTCGAGGATCTCGTCACACTCGAGACGCCGCACGCGCCCGGCCGCTACGAGCTGCAGGCCGTGGTCGGAAACGCTGCGCTCTCCCTTGGCACAGTCGACTGCTTGGCGGACCCGGCTGCGCGCGAGACAGCAGGGCGATGGCTCGCGCAAGCCCGCGCGAACACGAGCGATCCGCGCGTGGCCTTGGAGCTGCGCGCGCGAGCTGCAGAGCTGTCTGAAACTGCGATCGACGAATACCAAGACGCCGCAGTCGACCTCGCGAGCGCAGCGCGACGCGAAGCAGAAGAACTCGCCTCGCGTGAGCCCGTGCCCGCACTGAGAATCGCCCAACAGGCCAAGCGTGAGCTCCTTCGCGCGCTGTGGCAGAGCGGCTCCGCGACAGGCAAGTTGCGCCAAGAACTCGATGCAAACGGCGAGTTTCGCCAGCGTCTGATCGAAGCCGAGCTAACACCGCTGCGTTGATCGCCGTGAGGCGGAATTGACCACAGCGGAATCCTTTGCGTCCCCTGCTCGGGTAGTCGCACCTCGCCTTGTATGCGCGTAGGCTCCGGTGGCGCACGCCGCGCACACGTGGAGATCGGGATCGCGATGAAGTTCGAGAGTTCGATGACGAGTAGGCACGCACACGCACGCGTTTGGGCAGTGGTGTTGCTGGCCATGAGCGTGTTCCCCGTCGCTTGCGCGGAAGACGACGAACCCGAATCGAAACCGCACGAAAAAGGCGACCACGACAAGCCCGCTAAGCCCGAGCTCGTTCCCGATCCGGTCGTTCCGACTGCGGCATCGTTCAGCGCGATTTGGGGAAGCAGCGCGACGGACGTGTGGGCGTGCGGAAGCGACGGCGTGATCGCGCACTACGACGGCAAACAGATTTCGCTCATCGAGAGCGGCACGAAGGTGCGACTACTCGCGGTGCACGGCAGCGGCCCCGACGACGTGTGGTTCGTGGGCGAGATGGGGACCACGCTCCATTGGGACGGCGACGCGATCACCCCGGTCTCGCTCATTCCCGATGAAACGCTGCTCGGTGTCTGGTCGAACGGGCCGGAAGACGTGTGGGCGATCGGTTTCTTTCCACAGGATCGCGTCGGTGTGCTCCGGCATTGGACCGGCGGGGCGTGGGACGAGTTGCTCGTCGCTCCCGCAGCGAGCTTGTGGGAGATCTGGAGCAGCGGGCCGGACGACGTGTGGGTCGTCGGAACGAACCTCGACCTCGCGGGGCTCGTGCTTCACGCGAGCGGGAACGAGGTCTCGCTGATGGAGTTCGATGGCACCCCGCTCCGCGGTGTTTGGGGCGTCGACCCCGACGACGTCTGGCTGTTGCCGTACAACTCGCCGATTCAGCACTGGGATGGATCGAGTTTCACGTTGAGCGACGCGTCGTCCGAGACGCCGATGCTCGGCATGTGGGGCGCGGGCGCGGACGACGTCTGGGCAGTCGGTCTCGTAGGAACGATTCTCCACTACGACGGCGATACGTGGGAGCCGTCGGACTCCGGCGTGATCGACACGTTGTGGTCGGTGTGGGGTGCGGCAAGCGATGACGTCTGGGCCGCGGGCGGCGAAGGAACCTTGCTTCGTTGGCGCGGAGACGAGTGGACGAAGCTCGAGGTTGGCGTGGAGTTGCCTTCCGCGGATGGCGACAGCACGAACTGATCGACTAGCGGCACTCGCAAGTTAGTGAGAACGGGCGGCGCTCGCGTACTACGCGCAGCGCCGCTCCGGCTTAAGCCGCAAGCTCAACGCTAACCGCATTGGAGTCCGGGCACGCAAGTCAGGTCCGAAGGACAATCGACATCGCCGACGCATCCGTAGGTGCACCGCATGTCGGCATTACATTGTCCGTCGTTCATGCCCAACCCGCATTGTGCGGCGCCCGAGCAGAGCTTGCCCCCGCGAGGATTCAGCAGATCCAAGACGCCGGGGCACGACGTGTTGACCGGCGGCACACAATAAGTTTGGTTGCTGCCGTCGACCGAGCGGACTGTCGCGGCTTGCGTGTACGGCCGCGCATTCGCGCACCTGCCCTGCGAGCGCGACGCCTGCGTGAACGCGCAGAACGTGCCGTAGCTGGAGCCACCGAAGCTCATCGCGATGCACTTCATGTTCGCCTCGCACATCGAGTCAGCCTGGCACGCTCCGCACTCGCTGAGCGAATTCACGTTGACGGTCGAGCACCTATGCATTGCGCGAAGACACGCCTTGCCGGCGCACGTCGTGTCGTCGTTGCACTCCACGCAACGGCGATTCGTCGTGTCGCACGCGCGGGTCGCGCTCAAATGTCCGCACTGCGAGTTGGCCGTGCAGCCGACGCACATGTGTGAGCTCGGATCGCAGTGCGACGCGTCGGGATCACCGCAATCGCCGTCCTCTTCACACTCGACACATGTTTGGGCGACGCAGTGATCGCTCGCGCAGTGTGCACCGGTGAGGCACGCGACGCACTTCTGCTCTTCTACAGCGCAACGCGACGTGGCCCCACTGCAGCCCGAGTCGTCGAGACAATCGACGCACGTTCGGTTCGGGACGTCGCAAGTCTGATTGGGACCGGTCGTGCAGTTCGAGTTCGACGTGCAGCCGACGCAAACTCGGTTGGCCTTGTCACACGCCGGCTTGCCCGCTTCATTGCAATCTATGTCATCTAAACAGTCGACGCATCTCAGCATCGTAGGATCGCAAGTCTTGTTGACCGGCTGATCGGCGCAACCAGAGTTAGTCACGCAGTCGACGCACGAGTGCGCGTGCGTGTCGCAGTTGTTATTCACGGGATCGGCAGTGCAGTCCGCGTCCTGCTCGCAGTCGACGCAAACCATGTTCTGCATGTCGCACCGGCGGCCGGGACAATCCGAATCCCCGATGCAGTTCGCGCAGCGCTGAATCATCGTGTTGCAGTGCGCAAGCGTGCCGCTGCAGTGTTTGTCTTCCAAACACGGCACGCATGCGCGATTCCCGACGTCGCAGGCAGGCCGTTCCGGCGTTCGCGAGCGGCACCACAAGTCGTCCGTACACGTCAAGCTCGGGGCAGAACCACCGGCGGCACCCGAACCGGACGTCGCGCCGTTTCCACTCTCGCCCGCGCCGCTGCCAGCACCGCCTTCACCGGACGAACCACCGGAACCTGCACCCGCGCCGCCCTC
>DASRXR010000599.1:0-10946 GCA_035687405.1 Polyangiales bacterium | reverse complement strand
GGCGCGTCGCCAAAGTACGGCGCATCGAACGTCACGAGCAGCTCACCGCCGGCGACCGACAGCATCACGAGCGCGCGGTCGGTGTCCGGCACGGGCCGACCCACCCAGTCGCGCTCGATCGGCAAGAGCACGCGCGCTCAGCTCCCGTACGATTCGATCGGTGGGCACAAGCAGATCAAGTTGCGATCGCCGTAGGTGTTGTCGACGCGCGCAACCGGAGGCCAGAACTTGTGCGCGCGCGTCCACGGAGCTGGATACGCCGCCTGCTCGCGCGTGTACGGGTGAGTCCATTCGCTCGTGAGCAACGCTTCGGCTGGATGCGGCGCCTGTTTGAGCGGATTGTCGGTGCGATCGATCTTACCGAGCTCGATCGCGCGGATCTCTTCTCGGATCGCGATCAGAGCATCGCACAAGCGATCGAGCTCCGCTTTCGACTCGCTCTCGGTCGGCTCGATCATCAGCGTGCCCGCGACCGGAAACGACATCGTCGGCGCGTGGAAGCCGTAGTCCATCAAGCGCTTCGCGATGTCCTCGACCTCGATGCCCGCACTCACCTTGAACGGCCGCCCATCCAGGATGAACTCGTGCGCGACTTGCCCGCGCTTTCCGCGAAACAAGACCTTGTAGTGAGACGCGAGACGCTTGGCCATGTAGTTCGCGTTGAGCATCGCGACCGCGGTCGCGCGCGTGAGGCCGGCCCCGCCCATCATCGCGATGTACATCCACGGAATCGGCAAGATGCCGGCGCTGCCGTAGGCGGCCGCCGACACAGGCTCGATCGCTTGCGCACCACCACCACCCGTCACCGGATGCCCGGGCAAATACGCTGCGAGATGCTTCGCGACGCCGATCGGGCCCATCCCCGGACCGCCGCCGCCGTGCGGAATGCAAAACGTCTTGTGCAGATTCAAGTGGCACACGTCGGCGCCGAACTCGCCCGGCCGGCACACGCCGACCTGTGCGTTCATGTTTGCGCCGTCCATGTACACCTGGCCGCCGTGCGCGTGCACGATCTCGCAAATCTCGCGCACCTGCTCTTCGAACACGCCGTGTGTCGACGGATACGTGAGCATCAGCGCACCGAGCCGCTTGGCGTGCTCGCGCGCTTTCGCTTCGAGGTCCTTGAGATCGACGTTGCCCTCTGCGTCGCACTCGACCACCACGACGCGAAAGCCGGCGACGACTGCACTCGCAGGATTGGTGCCGTGCGCCGAGCGCGGAATCAAGCACACCTCGCGTTCGGCTTGGCCGCGCGCGTGATGATGCGCGCGAATCACGAGCAGGCCCGCGTACTCGCCTTGCGAGCCCGCGTTCGGTTGCAGCGAGACCGCGGCAAAGCCGGTGATCTCGCACAGCCAGGCCTCGAGCTCGGCGAACATCTTCGCGTAGCCGCTCACTTGATCGGCCGGCGCGAACGGATGGATGCGCGCGAACTCCGGCCACGAGACCGGATACATCTCGGCCGTCGCGTTGAGTTTCATCGTGCACGAGCCGAGTGGGATCATCGAGGTCGTGAGCGACAGGTCCTTCGCCTGCAAGCGATGGATGTAGCGAAGCAGCTCGTGCTCGACGTGGTACTGCTGCCAGACCTCGTGCGTGAGAAATGCGCTCGTGCGCGCGATGCCGGACGGGTATTCCGCGTCCGCTTCCGGCAGGACCTCGGTGAGCTTGAAGCCGAGTGAGCCGTGGCCGGCGAACACCTGCAGCAAGCTCTCGACCTCAGCCAGCGTCGCGGTCTCGTCGAGCGCGATGCCGAGTGCACCATCCGCATACCGGCGCAAGTTGGTCTTCGCTGCCTGAGCGCGCGCGTAAATCGCGTCGCTCTTCGAAGGACTGAGCGCGATCCGTAACGTGTCGAAGCGCGGCCCTGCCCCGCTCTCGAATCCGAGCTTGGTCAAGCCTGCGCGCAGCACGCTCGTGAGGCCACGGACACGCTTCGCGATTCGGACCAAGCCCGCGGGCCCGTGATAGACCGCATACATCGAAGCCATCACCGCGAGCAGCACCTGCGCCGTACAGATGTTGCTGGTCGCTTTGTCGCGCCGGATGTGTTGTTCGCGCGTCTGCAACGCCAACCGATATGCGCGCTTACCGCGCGCGTCGCGCGAAACACCGACGATGCGGCCCGGGATGTGACGTTTGTATTCCTCGCGCGTCGAGAAGTAGGCCGCGTGCGGGCCGCCGAAACCGAGCGGAACGCCGAAGCGCTGCGTCGAGCCGACTGCGATGTCCGCCCCGAACTCGCCCGGCGGCACGAGCAAGGTGAGCGACAGCAGATCGGCTGCGGCTACGAGCAGCGCGTCGTGCGCGTGGAGCTGCTTCGCGATCGGAGCGTAGTCGAGCACGCGACCGTCGGTCGTCGGGTACTGCACGAGCGCGCCAAACAACTTCTGCGCTTCCGGCGCGATCGCTTCGAGCTCACCGATGTGCAGTTGAATCCCGAGCGGCGCAGCGCGACCACGCAACACCGCGATCGTCTGCGGGTGACAGTCCGCCGCGACGAAGAAGCCGGTCTTGCCGTCGGGCGCGACCGCGTGACACATGTGCATGGCTTCGGCCGCGGCCGTGGCTTCATCGAGCAGGGACGAGTTCGCGAGCGGCAGCCCAGTCAGCTCGGCGACCATCGTTTGATAGTTCAACATCGCTTCGAGCCGACCCTGCGAGATCTCGGCTTGATACGGCGTGTACTGCGTGTACCAGCCCGGGTTTTCGAGGATGTTGCGCGCGATCACCGGCGGCGTGATGCAGTCGCTGTAGCCCATGCCCAGAAACGAGCGGAACACCTGGTTCTGCTCGGCGTAACTGCGCAATTGTGCGAGAGCTTCGCGCTCTGTGAGCGCCTGCGGTAGCCCTGGGAGCGAGAGCGGCTGCTCGCGTGCGATCGCAGCCGGAACGATCTCGCGAACGAGCGAGGAGAGCGAGTCGTGACCGAGCGTGCGTAGCATCTCGGTGATCTCGGCCGGGCCGCCGCCCACGTGGCGGTCGACGAACTGATCATTCGGGCCGAGAGACTCCGGCAAACGTACAGCGGTCATGATGCTCCTAGGGGGCTAAACAGCCGGGGGGACTCTACACCAAGTATTACCTCGGTCGAGCCTCACGAAAAACAGCGGCACCGGGAGCGCGGGTGTCGCTGTCTTCTAGAAGGTCACGTCGCGAACTGCTGGCGCTACCGCTCCTACACGCGGCCTTGGGCCGATCTCGCGATACGGCTTTCCGTTTCTCGTCGCGGGGTTGTCCTCTTCGCGCTTCACGGACGCACTCTCGTCGGCCGGAGCCGGCGAGAACAAGCTCGGGGCCAAGAACAACAACGCGAAACCGACGAGAAGCAGGACCGGAAACACCCAAAACGCCGCTGACGGCGTCGAACTAGGTCGCCGCGCGCGCGACTCGGCCGGTGCCTTCAACGACTCCGCGCGTGACACGCGGGTCGAGGGCATCTGCGCAATGCCGGCCACGCGCTGAAACTGCGGACCGGAAATATCGAGCTCGAGCCGGCCCGTATCCGAACCTGCAAACGTATCGAGCGGATTGTCGCCGAAGAGCGAGTCGTCGTGCGGGACCTGCAGCCCGTCACCCTGCGGAACTTGGTTCGCAGATCCGCGAGCGGCTGGATGCGGATTCGAGGTGCGCGAAGGTTGCGCGGTCGAAGGGCGGCCGCCGCCCGCCGGAGCCTTCGACACCACCGGACCCACTGCCGCTGAGACTCGCTCCTTCGCAACGGCAGCCGACGCGACGGCAGGACTCGGAGCGCGTCCGGCGGCAGACCCGCGCGAGCTGCGCGCTTCGAGCTCGCTGAACCCGCCCCAGACGCCACCTGCTGCAGCTGCCAGCTGCGGCGCCTCTTCACGCTGTTCGTTCGCGGGCGCGTCGAGCGGCAGATGTTCGACCGGCGACTCGGAGATGATGGCTTGTTTGGTCGACCCGAACGATCGCTCCGCCGCACGCGTGAGCGCTTTGCGAAACGCAGCTGCGTCCGCGAACCGGCTCTCGCGATCAGGCGCCAGCGCTTGCGCAATGCAGTCGGAAAGGAGCGGTGGAACGTCCGCCCGCAGCGCGCGCATTGCCGGCGCAGTCTGGGTCGCGATCTTCACGATCAGCTCGGCCAACTGCTCCGCCTCGAACGGCACATGCCCGGTGATGCCCTCGTAAATGATCGCACCCATCGCGTAGATATCGGCGCGCTTGTCGATGTCCGACAGCCCGCGCGCTTGTTCGGGCGCCATGTACTCGGGTGTGCCCAAGATCATCCCTTGTTGCGTCGCGATCGCAGACTCGGATCCGCTGCCGAGGCTGCGCGAGATCCCGAAGTCGAGGATCTTCGGAAACACCGCGTCCGCATCGCGCTGCAGAAAGATGTTCTGCGGTTTGAGATCGCGATGGACGATCCCCGCGTCGTGCACCGCCGACAATCCGCGCAGCGTGAGGCTCGCGACGTGCACGACTTCTTCCATCCGCAGCGGAGGGCTGCGGAGCAGGCGGTCGGCGAGGCTCTCGCCACTCAATAGCTCCATCACCATGAACGGCATGTGTTCGTCGGTCACACCGAAGTCCACCGTATGGATCACGTTGCGGTGCTGGACCGACGCGGCGAGCCGCGCCTCGCGCAAAAACTGGTCGATCGCGCTCTGTGACTCGCGATGTGAGCGCACGTAGAGCAGCTTGATCGCGACGGGCCGCTTCAGCGTGTCGTCCTCGGCGCGCCAGACGCTCGCCATGCCGCCCTCGCCGATGAGCGAGGTCAGTCGATAACGCCCGCTGATGACGGCGCCTTCCTTGCAGATCACGCTCGTGGCTCCTCGCCCGCGCCGGAGCGCAGGTTGCTCAGGCAGCGTTTACGACGCGGTTCCGGCCGCCGTTTTTCGCTTCGTACAAAGCTCGATCCGCTAGCGCGATCATGTCTTCGGCGGCGACGATCGTCGGCGAAGGCATGCAGCAGATCCCGATGCTGACCGTGACGCGGATGATCTTGCCGCCGAAGCTGAAGTGGTGCTGCTCGACACCTTTGCGCAGCCGCTCGGCCAAGTTCTCCGCGCCGGCGTTCCCGGTCGTACGCGACAGCACGACGAACTCCTCACCGCCGTAACGCGCGACGATGTCTTCCGTGCGAACGGCCGGCATCATCACGCGTGTCAGCTCCGCGAGCACGTAGTCGCCCGCGAGGTGACCATGGGTGTCGTTCACGGACTTGAAGTGATCGAGATCGAACATCAACAGCGCGAGGTTACTGCCGTGCCGCGCCGCATAGGCATGTTCGCTCGTGAGCTGCTCCATGAAGAAACGCTTGTTGTAGACCTGCGTCAGCGCATCACGCGACGCGGATTCGAACATCTGGCGTTGGAAGTCCTCGTCGAGCTCGTCGTGGTACGTGAACTTCAAGATCACGCTCGTACCGATCTGGATCTTGTCGCCCTCTTCGAGCACGCGGTGTGCGACGCGTTCACCGTTGATGAAGCTACCGTTCGTCGATCCGAGATCTTCGAAGTTCACTTGCTCGCCGGACAAACGAATCGTCGCGTGCTTACGCGAGATGCCGTCGCCCTGCACGCGCACGTCGGCTTCACGACCGCGACCGATCACGAGATTCGAATCGATCTCGTACATCTCGCCGACGTTCGGGCCTGCGAGCACGATCAACTGCGCGCGCTTGCGGCCAGACGTAGGTGCCACCACCTCACCGGCGACTACGGTCTTTTCCTCCCAGTCTTCCTGCATCGCGCTCAGTCCATGATACGAGTCAGCACCCGCCCGCGGCAATTACGGGACATCCTGGTACTCGCGCGAATGCGCGTCGTCCCCCACTCAACAGATCATCCCACGACCGAACGCATGCGAGGCCAGTACCCATCGCACCCACCGCGCGCACATTTCTCGAGTTTCATCCTGGCAACCACAAAATCCTGGCAACCACAAAACGTCCCCGCCGTCAGTCGTGGTACGGGTTGGGAATCACATCCAAATGCTGTGCGATCGGCTTCGCAGCCTCGCGATGACGTCGCACCGTAGGAACCTTCGTCGTGGTCGTGGTGCTCGTGCTGCTCTTTATGGCGCCTTCTGAGCTGCGGATGCTGCTCGAGGCCGATCTGGAGCGCCCGGTCGCGGTCGTCGCGGGTTGCGCGCTCGATGCTGCACTCGGCACCACAGGTACGCTCTGCTGCGCGGCTGCCTTCACCCGCTCGGGTGCGACCTCGCGGCGCGCGCCAGCCGGAATCGTAGTGTCGGTCACGGCGGCTCGAGGCTCAACGGCGCGTCCCGGCTCGGGCTGCGTGACGGAAGACGCGAGCGTCGGCGTTGTCGTGAGCGGCTTCGCGGGTTGGCCCGTGCCGTCCAGCGGAACAGCGCCCATCTCCTGCACGTGAACGACTTCTTGGGTCGTGCTGCTCGCCCAGAGTATGACCAGCCCGAGCGCTGCGGCACCGACCGCGAACACTGCGATGCGCAGCTTGCGATTCGGCGGCGGATCGCTGAACGCCAGCATTGCCTCGCCCATCGGCTCCGGCATCCGCGCCGACGCGATTTCGATCTGCAGCGCGGGGTCCTCGAGCATCGAGGAAACGATCACGGGCGGCTCGTCCGCACCGACCTGCTCTCGCGGGCCGAGGATGTTGCGGGTCACTGGCTCTGCGCCGGGATCCACTCCATTCGCCGTCTCGATCACATGCGCGCCAGCGGACTCCGGCTCGCCCGACGACACCAACACTTCTTGACTGTCCGACGCTCCGAGTGGCAGTGGCGGATCGAGCTTGCGATCCTGCAACTGCGCCGGAATCGGAATGTCCTGGGTTCGACGCGTAGCGCGGCGCGTACCGGGCATCGTCTCGCTGGCGATTGCAGCGCTGAGGCTGCTCACCTTCGAGATCAGGCTCGGCGAACCTGCGACGATCGAGATCTCCGACGGAGTGGTGGGACTCGAAGTCTCGTCGGTGAAGATCCCGGATTGTGAATCCGGAACGACACCGGCGGGACGCAACGCTTTGAGCGCGTCGTCGATCAATTTCTTGTCGCGCTTGAGCTTGCCCGCAGCGTGATGTTTCACGACGCGGCTCACTTCGCGAAGCGAGGCGGCGCCGGCAAACACACTCGACACGTCTTCGAGCGCGCGCGCAAACTCTTCCGCAGTCGGATACCGGTCATCCGGATCGCGAGCGAGCGCCTTTGCGAGCAAGGCGTCGAGCGGAACGAGCTCCGGGGCGATGGTCGACGGCTTCGGAATCTCGCCGTGCAATAACTTGTGCAACGTGGCTGCGGTGCTCTCCGCGCGCATCAAACGCTGGCCGGTCAAGCACTCCCACAAAATCACGCCCATCGAAAACAAATCCGAGCGCGTGTCAGTAGTGCCGCTCGCGGCTTGCTCCGGCGCCATATAGGCGAGCTTGCCTTTGACCTGACCGTCACGCGTGTGCGTCAGCCGATCTTCGGCCTTTGCGACACCGAAGTCCGTGAGCCGTGCGACGCCATCGCGACCGACCATGATGTTGTGTGGTGAGACGTCGCGGTGAACGAGGTTCACCTTGTTGCCCGATTCGTCGCGAAGATCGTGCGCCGCAGCCAAACCACCGAGCGCATCGCCGATCACGCGCAAGGTCACGCGAATCGGTAGACGCTCCGCAACCTTGTTCGCGCTCGACAGAAGCTGACCGAGGTGATCGCCCTCGATGTACTCCATTACGATGAAGTAACCGGACTTCTCGGAGTCGCTGATGTCGATCGTCGGGACGACGTTCGGGTGGCGAATGCTCGCTGCAAGCCGAGCCTCGTCCAAGAACATCTTGATGAACTCTTCCTCGTGGGCGAGGTTCGAGTGCAGCACTTTGATCGCAACCAACCGCTCGAACCCGGCGACGCCTTGCGCGCGAGCGACATAGACGATCGCCATGCCCCCCGCAGCTAGCTTACCCAGGATCTCGTAACGTCCGAGCTTCGCGCCGACAGGAAGAGGACCGATCGGCGCGCGTTGGTCAACCGACACAGCTCCCATCAGGTCTCCTGAATGCACACTTCAATCAGCACAGAAAGCCTACGTGCATTGAGTTTAGCACGGACCGAGAAACTGCGGAGCCTCACCCAACAGTAATACGCTAAGTGCGATCACAGATCCTGACAGTCACTCATCTGAGCACACACCCATGGACGCAATACAACTACTCATCAGTCGCACCTCGAATGGAAAGCTGACGGAACCCGCACCCGACTCGGAGACACTCCGTCTGGCGTACGAAGCGGCTGCGCGCGCACCCGACCACCAAGCACTTCGACCCACACGTGTGTTCGTCGTGCGTGGAGAGGCAAGGCAACGGCTTGGAGAGTTGATGGCCGCGAGTGAAATGCGGAAGCGACCCGCAGCCACGAGCGACGAGCTCGAACGCGTGCGCGGTAAAGCATTGAGAGCTCCCCTGATCTTGGTCGTCGCGGCAGTCGTGGAACCGCACCCCAAGGTGCCCGCCATCGAGCAGGTGCTCTCGGCGGGGTCGGCGGCGTACGCGATGCTGTACACGCTCCAAGCGCGCGGGTTCGCAGGACTTTGGCGGACAGGGGACTTCGCCTATGACCGGGAGCTCAAACGCGAGTTCGGACTGCGCGAGCAGGACGCGATCGTGGGCTTCATTTATGCCGGCACTGCAAAACACCGTGCGCCTGATTCCGCTCGGCCTGTACCAGAGGCCTTTGTCCATGATTGGGGTACAGAATGAACTTACCTTGTTAATTCAGTGACTTTGCATTCCGTCCCTAGCGGCCAAGTTTTTATATTCGTGTAAATTTCCTCTACCACTAGACACGTCCGCCCTGGTTGTTCTATTTTTAGGGTGGATGAAGTTTTCAATCGCTGCTTGTTTTGCTGCTGTGCTGGGCTGTTTCTTGGGCGCGGGCTCGACCGCGCACGCCTACACGATCAACACCACCGAGCTCGGTAAGCAGATCCGCTGGTCCGTCGACAGCGTGAGCCTGCAAATGGACTCCGAGTACGAGAGCTGGCTGAACCCGGGGGACTCGTTTGCCGCCATCGAAATGGGATTCGAGGCGTGGCGCGGATTGCCACGCGTGCCCGATCTCGTGATTCGACCGGGGCATCCTGCCACGCTGGGTCACCACGACGGCCATCCGACCAATGGCATCTATCTGCTGCGCGACTGGCCGTACGAGAAGGAAAAGCTCGCGGTCACGATCGTCACCTACGAGATGGATACCGGCCGCCTGCTGGATGCCGACATCGTCGTGAACGGTGGCGCACGCTTTTCGCTGTTGCCGGAGCCGATGACGGGCACGAGCAACGACTACGACATCGCCGCCGTGCTCGCGCACGAGACCGGCCACGTGCTCGGCTTGGGCGAGTCGCAAGCGGATCCTGCCGCGACGATGTGGCCCTACGCGCGTCCTGGCGAGACTTCGAAGCGCAGCCTCTTCGACGACGACGAAGACGGCGTGATCTCGAGCTACGCGACGACGCCGCCCGAGGCTTCGAATGCGTGTGGCTCACTCACGATCGCGGGTCGTGCCCACGCGCACAGCCGCTTCGCGCTCGGTCTCTGGGCGCTCGCGGTGTGCCCGTTCGTGATGGGTCGTAGCCGCCGTCGGCGGCGTGCAGTGTTTGGTTTCGCGACGTTGTTCTTGATCGCGATGTTGTTTGGTTTCGGCGAGCCGGAGACGGCACAGGGCCCCTCGGCGCAGCGCTTGGCTGCAGTGGAAGCGTTGCTGCGCGACGGTACGCGTGACGACCTCTCGGCGCTCGCTCAGCTGAGCACCGACGACAGCAGTGAAGTGGCGCGTCGCGCTCAGTACGCCTCGACGGTCCTCTCGGCCCGTGCGCCGAAACAGCGCCTCGAAGCGCGCAGTGTCACGGGCAGCGCCAAGCTGACCGCGCTCATGGGCACGGGCTCGAAGCTCCTCGTCGGCCGCGCGGTCCGTCAGGAGACGCTGAACGAGAACGGCCTCTTCTACACGCAGTACAGCGTTCAGGGTGCGGATGGTCAGAGCACGACCTTGCGCGTCGCCGGTGGCGTGCGCGACGGCATCGGCCAGCGCGTGATCGACGCTGAGGCGCCTCCTGCCGATGCGCAGCAAGTCGCAGTGGTCGAGCAGGCCGACGGCACGCAGCACTGGGCATATCACCAGGCTGGCCTCTTGTTCGGTGGCCACTTGGGTGACGGCGCGGCGATCAGCGGCGCGCTGTAAACGACACAACCGGTAAACACGAAAAGCCTCCGCAACTGCGGAGGCTTTTTGCTTTGGAGCGCCTGAAACCGCAGCTCCGGGCGGCAAAGTGTCCCGAGGACCATTGGGAGCAGTAGCGCTAGGGGCCGCCGCGACGCCGATGCGCCTGACCGAGCTTCGGCATCAGCGTGCGCTCGAGCTTCGTGCGCGTCGCGTTCGCAGTGTCGACTCGGATCAGCGCGGCGCCGACGTCGCGTGCGAGTGCTTCGAATTCAGCGGCATCGAACGAGTACACGTCCTCGCTCATGACTATCGCGAACGGTCGCTGTGTCGCGACGATCGTGGCTGCGTTTGCGAGCTCCGCGGTCTCGACGCGCGCCGCGGCTGCAACTCCAGCCGCCTGGCGTACCGCTGCGATCAGGTCGGTAGGCCCCCCAACTACGACCACGACCGAGCTCGCCTTCGGTATCGTGGTCGGGTTGCTCATAGTCACCGGAGCATAACATCCCGGCGCCCCGGATTGTGACGGTCGGCTGATCGGGCCTGGACCCGGCCGAGTTTAAGCACGCCTTGACCCATTTTCTTAGGGCCGCCGTCGAGCATTCCGGGTAGAAAACCCGAACGACCCGGGTGCCGCGAGCACATCGCCACAGCAGGGGGGCGCCGTGGCGACAAGGCTCTTCGGGTGAGACCCGGCGCCGAGCTTATTTTCCAAGATGCGATGGTGAGACCTATGCAGCGATGCACCTTCTTGTTTGGCGTTGCGGTCGCGACCGCCTTATCGACTCTCGCGTCCT
>DASRXR010000598.1:0-2880 GCA_035687405.1 Polyangiales bacterium | reverse complement strand
AAGGGCGGCGTAGATGAGGTTCGAGCGGTCATGCCGATCGACGATCATGCGTTCGACTAGAACATCACCGGCCCGCTTGTATCCCATAGGCATCCGATAAAAACGTTCGGCTGGATTCCGAACGATGTGCGCATCGCTCGCCCAGGAGAACTCCGCGAAGAGACCGTCGCCCTCTTTGGTGCGGGTTTCGCGCGACGTGATCACCCGTTTCGCCGCGATGTGATCACTGGGGACCTCGCCCGTTTCGACGGGATGTGATCACTGGGACCGCCGGGATGTGATCGGCAGCGTAGGTCGTTGTCTGGTCTTCAGTTCTTGTCGGTTCCCTTTTCCTTCCGGCCCGAGGCGCCAGCGAGATTGAGCTTGTAGGCGTTGTGTACAAGGCGGTCCAAAATTGCGTCCGCGATCGTCGGCTCGCCGATCCACTCGTGCCACTTCTTCTGCTCCAGCTGACTCGTCACCACCGTCGATGCTCGGCCGTAGCGGTCCTCCAGCACCTCCAGCAGGTCGTTGCGCTGAGATTCGGTCGGTGTGCCCAGACCAAGATCATCGAGGATGAGCAGCTCCGCCTTCGCCAGCTTGGAGAGCACACGTGCGTACGAGCCGTCGACGCGAGCAAGCGCGAGCTCGTCGAAGAGACGCGGCACGCGCCGGTACATCACGCGCAGCCCCTTGCGGCACGCTGCCTGGCCCAGTGCCGATGCGAGGTAGCTTTTCCCCACGCCGGTCGCGCCCGTGATTAGCACGTTGAGGTGCTCGCCTATCCACGTGCATGACCCGAGCTGCCGCACCATTGCTTTCTCCATGCCGCGGGCAGGCGAAGCTTTCACGTCCTCCATGCATGCGCTCGGGATGCGCAGCTCCGCATCTTTCAAGAGCCGCCTCAGGCGCCGATTGTCACGCGCCATGTGTTCGGCTTCGACCAAGAGCGCCATCCTCTCATCGAAGCTCAGTGCGCCGATCGTCGCGTCCTTCTGTTGCGCCATCCACGCGTCCGCCATCGCCGAAAGACGCATCTCATACAGTTTCTCCATCGTCGGCTCGTTCAGCATTTGTCTCTCCTTAGTTGAAATACTCAGGTCCACGCACGTTGCCGTGCGCGATCGGTGCCCGGTCCTTCGGCTCGTCGCCGTACAGCGGCATCGTCTCGCGGCCGAGCTTCAGCATTCGCTCGACCGGCTTGTAGCTACGCGCCCCCAGCCGAAGCGCGGTCTCGCACGCTCGCTCTGTTCGACGTTCTCCGTATTTCTTCGCCACGCTCCGAAGACCCTGCGCCGAGCGTACTGCCGCTTCTCGAATCGGATTGGCGTCGAGGATTCGCTCCACCAGCGCAGTGCACATCGGGCCTACGCTCACCGCCCACGCTTTGACGTCCGCCTCCGCGTCGCAATGTGCGCGATGTCCCTCCGACATGTGCTCAATCGCTGTCGTCTTTCCGGTCTCGTAGCTGCGCACGTGCGCCGCCACGCGCGCTCCGCGATGAAACACCTCCACCGTGTTCGATGTCAGCCGCATCTCCACGACTTCACCGACGAGCCCGTGCGGTGCCGAATAGAAATGCTCCTCGACACGCACGTGATAGCTCTCGTCCAGCCTCGTGCCGCACCATTCGCTGATCACGTATGCCTCTCGCGGAAGCGCCTTGAGCGCGTCGCGCTCGTAGCGCTCAAACAGCTCGCGGCGGCTCACTCGCAAACGCTTCATCGGCCGTGCATTCAGGTCTTCCAGCAGCTCTGCGATGCGAGCATTGAGCGCCTCCAGCGAGAAAAACACTTCATTGCGCAGGCGAGCCAAGATCCACCGCTGTGCCACTTGCACTGCCACCTCCACTTTCGCTTTGTCGCGCGGGTGCCTCGGACGAGCCGGCACAATCGCTGTGTCGTAGTGGCGACCAAGTTCACTGTATGCGCGATGAATCGTCGGCTCGTACCGACATGGCACGCTCACAGCGCTGCGTAGCTGATCAGGCACCGTGATTTTCGGTACTCCACCGAAATAACAAAACGCCTGCACATGCGCTCTCACGAAGTCCTCGACGCGCTGTGTCAGCGTCGCCATCGCAAACGTCAGGCTCGAAGCACCGAGTACCGCCACAAACAATTCCGTCTCCACTTTCGAGCCCGTGGTCGGATCAATGAAATGCGGACGTACGCCCGAGTAGTCGACAAAGCCTTTCTCGCCCGCGCGATGCACCTGCCGCATCACCACACTTTGGCGACTCAGCCACTGCCGGTACCGATCGCAGAACGCCGTGTAGCGAAACCCGCTCGGATGCTCCGACAAGTATTCGAGGTGCAGAAGCTCCAGCGTCACGCCCTTGCGCCGCAGCTCGCGGTGCATCCACACGGGGTCTGGTTCGGCTCGATCGCTTCGCACCGGCCCAGGGTCCCCGTACAAACGTCGCTCCAGCTCCGACTCGCTCAGCGCCTCCACCGTTGCCCACGTCAGCCCGGCTTTCTCCGCTCGACTCGTCGTCTTGCTCACGACGCCGGTGCTCACGCCTGTCGCGCGCGACGACTCGCGCACACTCAGGCCAAGCGCCCAGCGCGTTCGCAATATCTCTCTCGTCTTGCTCATCGTCAGTCGCTCCATTGATCCCGCGGCTCCTCTTCGAAGCCCGGAATGCATCGACCAACGACCTGCGTCACCGTCTCGCGCGTGATCCGCTCCCGCCGTGTTCACGCGCGGCGATCTCGGTGTTCACGTGGCCGATCTCGGCGTTCAGTGGCCGATCTCGGCGTTGAACGAAGCCGCTGCGCGGCGGATGCGCGTTGCTGGTGCCGCCTCGACTCACCGTCCGAGGTGCGGCCTCCTAGTCGTCGTCGGCGTCCATCCCGGACGTCGGCCACGCCGACGAACAGGAGATCGATATGCAGCTAC
>DASRXR010000597.1:0-2358 GCA_035687405.1 Polyangiales bacterium | reverse complement strand
CGCCGCTTCGACGGCCCAAAGCGGCGGTGAATCGACCGTGTTGAAGGTCAACGGCACCGCAGTCGTCCTCGAGACTGCGACCGGCAAAACCGGCAGCACGCCCCCCGGAACCTGGACCGTTCAAGACGCCGCACAAACCGTACTCAACGCCGACTGAACATCGTATGGCCGACCAACCCCAAGGCTTTGCGTTTCCCTTCGCGATCGACGCGCGCACCGGCGGCATCGCGCGCGCCGAAGGCGCGGAGAAGTTGCGTCAGAACTTGAAGCACCTGCTGCTCACGAGCGTCGGCGAGCGCGCGATGTTGCGTGAATACGGCGGCGGCGTGCGCGCGCTCTACCAGGAGAACATCAACGACGGCTTGTTGGCTGTCGCGCGCCACCAGATCACGCGCGCTCTGGTCCGCTTCGAGCCGCGAATCTTGCCGCAAGAAGTCAATGTGGTGCCGCGCGAAGGTCAGCTGTTCCTCGTCGTCCGCTACATCGTGCCGGGCAACGCAGCCGTTCAACAAACCGTGATCCCGTTGGACTGATCGACCATGGCAGCCGCTCCCATCACCGCCGACTACACCCAGCGCGACTACGCCTCGATCTTGGCGTCGCTGCTCGATCACGCCACGCTGCGCGTGCCCGAGTGGACCGATCGTTCCGCAAACGACCTCGGGCGACTCTTGCTCGAGACCACCGCCTACTCGGCGGATGTGATCCTCTACTACCTGGATCGCCTGGCGGCCGAATCGTTTCCCAACACGGCGAGCGAGCGCCGCAGCGTCATCGATCTGCTCTCGTTGATCGGCTACACGCTGGCGACGCCCGCAGCTGCAGCGGCGGATCTACAACTCACGTTTCCAAACGACTCGAACCTGCCGGTGACGATTCAGATCGGAGCGCGCTTCGCGACAAAAGCAGCACCCGGCAAGCCTCCGATCGAGTTCGTGTTCTTGCCACAAGCCGGTGTGGATACCACAATCGTGCGTAGCGGCGCCGGCGGCCAGGTCACGGCGCAGATCAGCGCGCGGCAAGCCACGCGTGTGGTCGCTGAGATCGTCGGCCGTTCAACCGGTGAGGCGAACCAAACACTCGTCCTGAAACAGACGCCGGTCATCTTGCCGCGTGATCCGGAGTCCCAAGAGGTCCTCGAGGTCGAAGTCGATCCCGGTACGGGTCTCGAACGTTGGACGAAGCGAGCCACCCTGCTCTACAGCCTCAGTGGTGACAAACACTTCATCACTCGCGTGCGCGACACGGACGAGGTCGAGATCGTCTTCGGCGACGGCACGTACGGCGCGGTTCCACCGCCCAACGCGGAAGTTCGCGCGACCTATCTGATCGGTGGGGGCAGCACTGGGAATGTCGGCCCGGGCACCATCACAGAGGTGAAGTCCGGCGTCAGCGTGACCGGCACGTGTACGAATCCGCTCGCCGCTTCCGGCGGCGCCGATCGCGAGACGCTTGAAAATGCACGCCGCCAGGCGCCGCTCGTGTTCCGCAGCCTGCAGCGCGCGGTCACCGCGACCGACTATGCGGTGCTCGCCCAGAGCGTCGAAGGGGTCGCGCGCGCAGTGGCTATCGCGCCCGGTTGGAACTACGTGGACCTATACGTCGTGGCAGCTGGAATCGCCGCGCCGTCCGTCGATCTACAGGCGCGCCTGTTGACGTTTTTCAGTAGCCGCAAGTCGGTCACCACTCTGCTCAACGTGCGCGCGCCCGTGTTCGTGAACGTCTCGTGTTCGCTCAGCGTCGGCATCGAACCCAACTTCTACCAAGCCGACGTATTGCGCCGCGTACACGATGCGATTCAAGCGTTGTTCACGATCGAACGGCTGGAGTTCGGGCAGACCTTCTACAGCAGCAAGCTGTTCGAAGCCGCCGAGCTCGTCGCGGGCGTCGCGTTCGTGCAGCTGACACTCTTTCAGGGCGCCCGTTCGACGACCGGACAAGTCGTGGCCTCGAACAATGGCGTACTCGCGCTGCAAGCTCACGAGTTTCCGAAGCTCACGTCGCTGGTGCTCACGCCGCAAGGGGGGCTTGCATGAGCGACGTCGCTCCAGCGCTGGCGCGCCTCGAGCGCTTGCAAGCCGCGCGTAATCCGCTCACGGCGTTTTGTGCCGAGAGTAGTGCCGCTGGAGGCTGCGAACTGGCTTGGGAGCCTTCGGCGGTCCTCGACGCGCTCGGTGCACCGACGCCCGAAGACCGCCCGGTTCTGATCTTGCGGCGTCTCGATCGTTTTCCAGGCCGGTCGCGCCGCGGCAGCGTGCCGCGTTGGGCGCGCACTCAAGATCTCGCGCTGTCGTAGACGCTGCTTCCATCGGCGAGATCTTGAGTGCGCGCCCAACGCGGCACGCTGCCGCGGCGCGA
>DASRXR010000596.1:0-23370 GCA_035687405.1 Polyangiales bacterium | reverse complement strand
CACCGAAGCAGCTGCTCGCCGAGCCCTGTGAACCTTCTGGACGCAAGCCGCCCATGCCCACCGGACGCGACATGTAGCGAGTGCACCTAGGCTCGCGCCCGTACCGGATCAGCCGGCCAAACCGCGATGCTACATCGCGATCACGTCATACGCTTGCCGCCGACAGCGGCAGCGGCTCTTGGCCCACCAGGCCAACCGTCTGGGTCTGGGCTAGCATGATGAGCCGGGTGCCAGAATTCACTAACTCGCATGCCGGCGCGAACGAACCGCGTTTCGAAGAGCGCCGGCTTCTGGGCCATGGAGGCATGGCCAGCGTCCACGAAGTCTACGACGCCGTCAGCGGCGAAACCCTCGCGCTCAAACGCCTCTCGCGCAAAGGTGATCCGAAACACCAGCGCCGCACCGCCCAACTGTTCGAGCGCGAGTACCTCACACTCGCAAAACTCGAACACCCTCGCGTCGTCCGCGTTCGCGAATACGGCGTCGATGCACATGGCCCATGGTTCACGATGGAGCTCCTCGACGGAGGTGACCTCCAAGAGCTCGCCCCGCTTCCGTGGCGCCGCGCATGCTCGATCGCGCGCGATATCTGCTCCGCGCTCTCGCTCCTACACTCGCGCAGCTTGATCCATCGCGACGTGAGTCCGCGCAACGTGCGCTGCACCCTAGACGGCCTCGCAAAGCTGATCGACTTCGGCGCGCTCGCGAGCATGAAACCGAGCAAGCTCGTCGTCGGCACGCCGCCGTGCTGCGCGCCCGAGATCATGCAGATGCACACGCTCGATGCGCGCACCGACCTCTACGCGCTCGGCGCGACGCTCTACTTCAGCTTGGTGGGCCATCACGCGTATCCGGCGCGCACCCTCGCGGAGCTCAACCACTGCTGGCGCGAGCCGCTCTTGCCGCCTTCGCAGCTCGTCGCCGATATTCCCGAAGCGCTCGATTCGCTCGTGCTCGATCTGCTTCGCCTCGAGCCTGACGCCCGACCCGCAAGCGCGACCGAGGTGATGCATCGGCTGTGTGCGATCGACGGGGCGTTGTTCGACGAGAGCTTACTCGTCGCGCGTGCATATCTGTCCTCGCCGGTGCTGGTCGGTCGCGACAAGCAACTCGGTCAAGCGCGGCACGAGCTCAAGCGCATGCTGAAAGGTCGCGGAGGAGTCCTGCTCGCGAGCGGGACGCCGGGCGCAGGCAAGTCGATGTTCCTGCAAGCCTGCGTACGACAAGCCTCGCTGCTAGGTGCAACCGTGGTTCAAGTCAGCGCCGAAGATGCGGAGCCCGGTGACTACGGGTTGATTCGCGTACTCGGCCAAGAGCTCTCTCGCGTACTTCCGGCAGCAGCGCTCGCGGCCGCACACGGTAAGCGCGACTTGCTCGCACATGCGTTACCCGAGCTCGGCGATGTCGAACCCGCCGTTGCACCGCGCGCGCTCGACGAAACGCGTCTCCGCCCGGAGCTGCAGCGGGGCCTACGCGAGTGGTTGTTGGCGCTCGCGGAGAAACCGCTCGTGCTGCTGATCGACGACTTGCACTTGGTCGACGAGCCCTCCGCCGCGCTGATTGCACTGCTCGCGATGGAAGCGAGACAACACGCCCTCTACTTGATCGCGACGATCGACGCTGGAGACGCGGTCGACCCCTCCGAAGCGACGCGGCTGTTCCGGCGGGCTGCGGCGGTCGTCAGGCTCGAGCCGCTGTCGGAGCAGCAAACCGACGCGCTCCTACACTCCGTCTTCGGCCGCACGCCGAACGTCACGGTGCTCAGCCATCGACTGCATACGGTTGCGGGCGGCAATCCTCGCGATCTGATGCGGCTAGCCCAACACTTGGTGGACTGCGGCAGCGTCAGCTACCTCGCCGGCGGTTGGACCTTGCCGGTGAACACCGATGACGAGGGCTTACCCGCGAGCATGAACGAGGATCGACGGGCACGCCTCGCTGCTGTCAGCGACGAAGCGCGCGAGCTCGCCGGGGCGCTCGCGTTGTGCGCCGATCGGGCGTTCTCTTGGGAAGAGTGCTCGCTCTTGATCGGGCGGCGACTCGGCGTCTCCGCGCTGTACGAAGTCGAAGAGCTGCGCCGCGCGGGCGTCGCGCGCGAGGTGCAAGGCCAAGTGCAGCTCGCCGATCGGGTGTGGCGCGAGCTCCTGTGCAGTCCGATCGTCGACGCGCATGCGCGCGCGCTCCACCTCCGGGTCGCAGACGTGTTCGACGCGCGTCCGGATGAAGCGTTTCGCGCCGCGCAGCACCGGCTGGCAGCGGGCGATCTCGCCGGCGGCATCGACAAGCTGGTCGCGCACTGCAACTTGTCACTTCAGCAGACGGTGCTCAGTCCGCACACGTATTTGCGCTACGTCCAGTCGCTCCCGCACGAGTGGTTCGACGTGATGGAGCGCGCGCTCGCGCTGTGTGTAGAGCTCGAGCGCCCGCGCTGGCAATCGCACGCGATTCGCACACGCATGTCCGGTATCCTGCCGTACGTCGGCTGGACCGAACACGTTCACTTGCAAGCGCTGCTCGAACAGCTGCAGCTCGACAGTGGCTTGGCGGATTGGGCTCGCACGGACCCGACGCTTGCGCCGCTCGAGCGATTGCAGCTCGCGCTCGGTGCCGCGCAAGCCCGTAACTCCGCCGCATCGGAGCAGGAGCGCGGGCTCGAGCCGGTGCAGGCGATTCGACAGCTCGGGCGCGCGGTCATCTCGATCTCCGGAGTTGCGAGCGCGACGCTCGACCTAACCCTGCTGCGATCGCTGCCGTCGCTCGAGCCGCTCGCAGCGTTGTCGCCTGCGCTCGGTGCGGCCGACACGCTCGTGAAGGGCGTGCACGCACGCGCGAGCGGACACTTGGACGCCGCACACGCGATCTACGGCAAGCTCATCGCGCGGCTCGAGCAGCCCGGTCGCGCGGGACTCGACGCATCATACGGCGCGTATATGCGCCTGGGCGTGATGAATGGCATCGGAATGATCGAAGCCGGAATGGGCCGCGCCGCGTGCTTGGAACGGGCGGCGTTGCTCGATGAAGAACCGGCGTACCGTGTGAACGCGCAACAGCTGCGCGTGCTTCACAACTTGTTTCAAGGCGACATTCGCGCGGCCGAGGTGTGTAAGCGCGACGTCGATCGCGTCCGGCTCGAGAGTAGCGAGCGGCGCTGGTTCGAGGGGTCTCACCTGCTGTGGGAGATTACGGCGTACGCTCTGAGCGACGATCTCACCCACACGCAACACGCGATCGCGGAGCTGGCGCGGCTCGCCGATGAAGCGCCGGGTTGGATCCCAGTCGTGCAGCTGGCGCGCGCGGAGTACCAACGGATTCGCGGCGATTGTACGCAAGCTTTGCGTGAGCTCGCTCCTGCACTCGAAGTGGTGGCTGCCGGCGACCATCAGATGTGGGCGCTGATCGCGAGCTGTCACGTGCGCACGCTCGGCGATGCAGGGCGTTGGAATGACGCGCTCGCGCCGGCGGAGCGCTACGTGGCGATGGCGGAGGCCGCGGAGCTCGGTCACATGCGGGAGCACTTGCGCGCGAACCTCGCGCTCGTGCGCGCGCATCTCGGGCGAGCGGAGGAAGCGCGCAACATGCTCCAGGACGTGCTCGAACGCTTTGCAGCGCACGGCGTCAGCGGCCTTTTCGTCGGGCTCGCGCACGAAGTTGCTGCGCGCATCGCGATCGCTGCGCGCGACGTGACCAGCTACGAGCGGCAAGCGCGCTTGTGCCGTGAACACTTTTGCGAGCGCAAGAACCCGGCTCTCACTGCGAAGTACCAAAAGCTCGCGCAGGAAGCGCGCGAGGAATCGATCGGCGTTGGGTCGCAGAGCGGCGAGTCCGACGTGTTGTGGACGCCGCGCAGCGTCGCTTCGGCGCTCGAGCGTTGCGGAACTGGCTCGGAGCGCGCAAGGCTCGCTCTCGCATTGCTCGCGCGACAAGCGGGCTCCGACGCTGGGTTCTTGTTTGCGGGCGACGGGGCTGCGCCGGTGCTGGTCGCGTCGATCGGCCGAGTCGAGTTTCCGCCGCAGCTGCTCGAGAGCGTTCGAAGTCGGTTGCAGCTCGAGCCCGGTGAAGGCGAGATCACGGCGACGGGCGTCGGCTCGATTCCGGCGACCACGGCCACGCCGACGCAGTGGGCGATCGCCGACGGGACGCTTTTCCGCCCGGTATTACTCAGCCACGTGGAAGCAGGTGAGCTTCACGTCTCGGCAGTCGCAGTCTTGGTCGAGCGCAGCGGTTCAGGCTTTCACCATCCAGTGCAGCTGGCGGCGACGTTGAGTCGGCTGGTGAAGCGGTTTTAGGCGTTAAACGCAAAACACCGTCGCTCACTTGGAGCGACGGTGTTGGCGTTGCCTAACTAACGGATCAGAAACCGCCGAGGCCGCCGGCGAATGTGCCCGATCCGCATGCCATTGAACCCATTGGGTAATAGACCGCGAAGTTGAAGCACATCTCGTTGCCCGTGTTCTCACCGAACGTCACGGCCGTATCGCCCGGGTTGTCGTACGTGCATGTCGTCGTCACGACGTCGCCGTTTTCCAGCGACACGATCGGATCGAGCGCGAAGCTCTGCTGCTCGTTGAAGTCGAACGGCCCGTCGTGCATCACGATCATCTCGCCGCTCTTCTTCGCCACCGTGAACTTCATGTGCCGGGCGAGCGTGTGCGCGTGCGGGCTCGCAGTCACCAGTTTCACCGGCGTGTTGCCGGTGAACGTGCACTGACCGGTGACGTTGAAGTTCATCGCGTGCGCGGGAATGTTGATCAAGAACTGGCTGAACGTCTGGTTCACCGTCGCAGTGTTCGGCCGGAAGTTCGCCTTCTTGAGCGTACACAACTCGAGACCGCTGTTGTCAGCCTCGGCCTGCGTGCCGAGCAAGTTGTTGTAGTGCATGTCGAGCGTGAGCGTGCCGCCCGGCAAGTTCATCCCGACATCCGGCGGTAGCGGTGCGCTCTGGTCTTTGCCCGGCGCCCAACCGACGAGGAACTCGTTGCGCGGTCCGTACAAGATCCAGTGATGTACGACCTTCTTGTTGTCTGTGAGCGCGCGCATCGCGACCATCTGCACGGCCTCGGTCCCCCATGGGGCGGGAACCGAGATCTTCGGATGCATCTCTTGCCCAGGCGCAACCATGTACGGGCTCGTCGTGCCACCCGAACCGTGCGACTTGATCGTGTAGACCTCATCGCATTTGTCCGGCCAATCGGCACTCGTCGTCGCGCCCGGATCGGTCGTCGGCATCGACTCACTGCCGGCCGTTCCACCACACGTCGGATCGGATCCTTCAGGCGCGCCAGCAGTGACCCAAGTGTCGATCGAGCTCAGCTGATCGGCCGTGAGCTTCTCCTGCGGAGGCATCGGCTTCACAGTGTCGTGCACGCGCACGCCGACCATTTGATAGACCTTCTTCGTGCCGTCGCTGACCGCAGGTGCCTGCAGATCGGCATACGTCTTGAGCGACATCGGCGCGCCCGCAACCTTGTCTTGGTTGTGACAAGCGGTACAGCGCGAATCGAGCACCTTGCGAACGTTGCAGTACGGGGTGTTTGCACCACCCGGCGTTGGGTTCGACGACGTCGTGGGCGTCGTGGGCGTCGTGGGCGTCGTGGGTGTCGTCGGCGACGTTGGAGTGGTTGGCTTCGACGCCGAACCCGCTGCGCCGGTCTGCACTGGCGACGCGTTCGACGCAGTCGGTGTCGTGCTCGCGGGAGAGCCCGCTACGCCGGTTGCACTCGGCGAGCTGACGCCGCGATCCTGTTCTGTCGAACCTTCGTCGGAGCCGCATGCGGCCGCGTATAACGAAACAAATCCCAAGACGAACGCGACGCTCGACTTAGCCCATGGTGTCGGAAACCCACGTTGCATAATCCCAACCTCGTAGCTTTGAATGGCGCGAACCTAGCTACGGGAGTGGAACCTAACAAGCCAACGGGTCGGCATTAACAGCGTTTTAATCTGCAACTGTTCCACGTCGTACACACTCACGGCGCGTTCTCTGAGCGTGATGAAACGGCTCACGTTCAGAGAAAGTTAGTGCCGCGAACGATTCTGCTGCGAGATGCAACACTCAGCGATTGCGTTACCCAGTAGCGAATCGCGTTCTAACGGTTGCTCGCGATTGTTCGCAAATCCCGGGGATTTGGCCCACCGGGTGCGGCGGGCAAGCTGCGAAGGTAGCGATAGAGCGCGCGTGCGTCGTCATCACTGATACGGCTGATTGCGCGCCAAGGCATCGGTGAGTCGGGATGAATCGGTCCCGCCTGCAGGCGCGCGACGAACGTGTCTTCCGACCATTCATTGATCCAACCGTTCGTCGGATCAGGTGTGAGATTCGGAGTGATGAAGTTTTTGCCCGGCGTCTTCGCGGATTCCATCACCGAGCCACCGGAAAACGGGGGAGCAGTGAGCTCGCCAGTCTTCTTGTCCAAGCGCGTGTGGCATTTCACGCAGTTCCCGACCGAGTTCGCGAGGTAGTCCCCGTACTCGCGCGTCGGTGTTGGCGGGAGCGTGCGCGCGGGCGCCTGCGTCGGACCCTTGGGTTCGATCGCCAGTGCGAGCACGATACTGCCGAGAAAATTCAGCTCATTTTCCGGCACGGCGTTGGACACCGGCTTCTGCACTCGCAAGAACGACATGATCGCGACAAGATCATCGTCTGCAAGGTTGGCGTACGGCATGAACGGCAAGACCGCACGACCGTCGGCGTGGACTGCGTAACGCAAGATGCGCGCGAGCTCTGCATCCGTGTAGCGTCCGATGCCGGTCTCGACATCGGGCGTGATGTTCTTCGAGTACACGGTTCCGAACGGCAGCTTCCAAGTGTGGCCGCCCGTGAGGTCGATCAGGCTGCCCGGCGCGGCGGTCTTCGATTGTTCACGATCTCCGTGGCAGTCCACGCAGTGTGCCAGCCCATGCACGAGGTACTGACCGCGGCCAATGACCGCCGGGTCGGTGCTCGCGTGGAGGTCGGGATAGGGCGCCGCGAACGTGCGGTGCTGCCGGACCAGGACGAAGGCGACGAATAGGCCGCCGACAACGGCGATTCCGATGGCTGCGTTGCGAAAAAATCTGCGGAAAGTCATGGAGGTCTCTGCCTTTTGGCGAGAGAAGTGCGCCGACCCGGCAGTTCGTTACAAAGAAAGTTTCAGAGCCCTTTCGGGCTGGGAAAGCCGTGCAAAAGGGAGCCCGAGGGGTTGCTGCGGCGCGCGCGCGCCGGTTAACTTCGATCTGGTCATGCACGCGTCAGTTCCGCCCCTCGAGCCCGTCGCTGCACTCGTTCAGCGCGCCCGTCGCCCCGGGGGTGATCCGGCTGCGGAAGCCGAGCTGTGCCAACGCTTCACGGCCGCAGTGCACGCGTTCGCACGCCGGCGATTGCGTTCGCGCGAAGCGGTCGACGAGTTCACGCAGGACGTGTTCCTGACATTCATCGAAGCGCTGCGTCGCAACGCGATCGAAGACCCGGCGCGCGTCGCGGGTTTCGTGCTCGGAATCTGTCGCAACGTGAGCCTCGATCGCGCCCGCGTTCGCGAGCGTCGCGCCGCGCTTTGGGCCGAGTACGGGCACGTGCTCATCCCCGAGTCTGCCGAAGATTCGCCGGCTCCCGACGCGATGAAGCTCGAAGATTGTCTGGCGGCGCTCACGCAGCGTGCGCGCGACGTGATTCGCTTCAGCTACGTCGAAGCGTTGAGTCACCTCGAAGTCGCAGAGCGGCTCGCGATCAGCGAGACGAATGCGCGCGTGCTCCGGCATCGCACGCTCGGTGCGTTGCGCCAGTGCATGTCGAAGCCGATGGTCTGGGGGGCCGCGTGAGCGCCCACGTCAGTTTCGAAGAGCTCGACGACTATCTGCACGGCGGCATGCCGGATGCCGATGCCGAGCAGCTCGAAGAGCGTTTGTTCGCCGCGGCTGCAATCGGTGAAGATCACGACCCGCAGTTTCTGGACAACTTACAGCGTCGCGCTACTTGGCTCGCGGCCGAAGGTCAGTTCGGCGAGTCGTACACCGGCGCCGAGGTCGCAGCGTTGCTCGCGCGCGAGACAAACATCCATCGCATCGACCTTACGAGCAGCGGTGACGTCGAGCTCACGATGTGGAAGCCGGACACCAAACGTGTCGTCGTTCACTTGGAAGTCGACCTGCGCGAGTACGAGCAAGTGGAGGTCGCGGCATACACGCCCGGCGTGAGCGAGGCGATCATGACGTTCCGCGGAGTCCAGTGCGATCCGGTCGACGGCAGCATCTACGCCGTGTGTATGGAGCCGCTCGCGCGCATGGCACTGACGGCCGGCAAGCTGCATTGGAAGGTCACGGGCCAGCGCAGCGGTCAGCGCGAGCAGGTCGCCGAGTACGCCACGCTGGTCACGAAGTAAGTGGTCAGGAAACGGCTGTTTGCGAAGTCGCTGCGCATGCGGGCAGCTCGCCACGGCGGCTAGGCGGGATTGTCGCCCGATGTGGGCAGAGTGCGCTGATCCGCTGCCGATCGATCACACGCACACGTACGAACGCACGCGGCTCGAACACCGCTGTGCAGCTGTTGGCGGCAAACACATGCATGCAGATCCGAGCACTCGCATGCATTGTCGTAGAACGTGCAAAATTGGTTCTGCATAAGCTGACGTTCGCTGGCCAGCCGAAGTGATTAGTGTAAAGTAATAACTCTCGGGGCTTGATCGAGACGTTAGTTTCGTCGAAGAGCGCGGGCGCCATTTACGAGTGGGCGCTGCGCTCGTCCGAGCGAGTGTCATGAAGCTTTTTAGTACTTGCTTGATGGTGGTCCTGTTGGGTGGTTGTCAACTTTGGTTGGACGTCAATGCCCCACAGTGTGCGAGCGACAAGGTCTGCCGAAGTGTCCTCGGCGAGGGCGCAACGTGTAACGCAGGAGTCTGCGTGAGAGCGAACGAAGATCCCGTCGATGCAGGAAGCGATGCCGGCAACTTGCCGCCGTTGCCCGCACGTTGGGCGTGCATTCGCGAGCCGAAGCGAGACTTCATCTCCGATACCGACAAGACGGTGAAGTTGCGGATGGACGTCGTCGACGTCGTCAGCATGAAAGTGCCGGATGGTCTAATCGCGACCGCGTGTACACCGGGCGACGTCGAGTGCGCGCGGCCTGTCGCGTCCGATATCAAGCCCGGTACCGATGGATTTCTCGAATTTTCGCTCCCGTACGGCTTTCAAGGATTCATCACGGTCGAGGCGCCGGATTATGTCCCTGGGTTGTCATATGACAATCGTCCTTACACCGAGAGCATCACGACGAGTGGTCCTGCGATCGTGAGTCCGGCCGTGTTGTCGGTGATCACGTCGAACGCCGGAATGAACTCCGATCCGAACCTCGGCCTGGCGTTCATCGAGATCCGCGACTGCAACGACGCGGCCGGCGACGGCGTACGTTTCGAGGCGATCGGCGAGAGCACGCCGTTCTACTTCGACGGCGCGCTGCCTTCTCACACTTTGATGGCGACCGCGATCAGCAATCAGCTCGGCGCGGGCCGTGAGCCGCGCGCCATCGGCGGATTCTCCGATCTCCAATCGGGTTACACGACGGTGCAAGCAACCCTGCCGGACACGGGCGAAGTAGTCAGTCGCCTAACGGTGCAAATCCGCGTTGGACACATCACCTACGTTCGAATGCGTGCAGGTTATTAGGCCTATGAACGCTGCGAAGAAACACCAACTACAACCTCGGCGATCCTCGATCGGTCCGTACCAGCTACTCGCGAAGATCGGCGAGGGCGGCATGGGCACCGTGCATCTGACGAAGATGGACGGCCCGGCAGGGTTCAATAAGCTCGCGGTCGTGAAAGAGCTTCGCACCGACTTGCTCGGATCAGCGGCCTTTCTCGAGATGTTCTTGAACGAAGCGCGGCTTGCGGCGCGCTTGGCACACCCGAACGTCGTGCACACCTACGGCGCGGACGAAGAACACGGCCGGCTGTACCTCGCGATGGAGTATCTCGACGGCCAGCCTTGGTCGCGTGTCCGGCACGTGCTCTGGGAGCGCGGCACCCTGCCGCACGACTTGCACGTGAAGGTGTTGGCCGAAGTTCTGTCAGGTCTGCACTACGCGCACGAGCTTCGGGACTACGACGGCAGCGCGCTGCAAGTCGTGCACTGCGACATGAGTCCGCAGAACGTGTTCGTGACATACGACGGGCAAGTGAAGCTCGTCGATTTCGGCGTCGCGCGTGCGGTGACCGGAAGTGAGCGGCCCGACGCAGACATGATCGTGGGCAAGCTCGCCTACATCGCGCCGGAGCAAGCGCGCGGTGAAGAGGTCGATCGGCGCGCAGATATCTTTGCCGTCGGTGTGATGCTCTGGGAGGCGCTCTCCGGCAAGCGCTTCGTCGACGAGAAAGATCTGAAGGAGATCCGTCGCAAGCGCTCGACCGGCGCGGAGCCGCGTTTGCGCGACGTGGTGCCCGACGTGCCGCGTGCGCTCGCAGAGATCTGCGATCGCGCGCTCGCGCTCGACCCGAAGGATCGATTTGCGACGGCTGCGGAGTTTCGTGAAGCGCTGCTGAGCTGCCTCGCCGAAGACTATCAAGACGTCGACCGCGTGCGCCTCGGCGAGCTCGTCTCCGACGCGTTTGGGAAAGAGCGCACGAAGGTGCACGCGTTGATCGAGCGGCACTTGAAGCAGCCGGCGTCGCTCACCAGCTCGATCGAAGACTTGGTCGCGTCGCTGCACCCGGAGCCGGTCGAACACACGATCAAGGCCGACTTGTCCGAGCTCGCGTCGGTGAGCCGCTTGCGCGACGACGCTGCAGTTGCAGAAGCCTCGAACAGCGCGAGCATTCGGCTCGAGCGCAAGAAAGGCCCGCTCGCGATCATCGGTGTGGCCGCTGCAATCTTACTCTTGGGCGCGTGGGCCATCTCGGGTCGCAACTCGGATTCGAAGCCGGAAGTGTCCGCGCCTGCTGCCGCAAATCATGCTGTCGCTGCGCCGAACGGCCAGATCCCAGTGCCGCCGCCCGCGAACGCGCCGATGCACGTCGCGACGCAGCCGGCAGCTGCACCGATTCTCGCGCAGACGGTCCCGCTCGTGATCAGCGCGACTCCGCCCGAGGCCGTGTTGTACATGGACGGGTTGCCGCTGCACTCGAATCCATACGCCGCGAGTGTGAAAGCCGATGGCGAGATGCACTTGATTCGTGCGACCGGGCCAGGCCTTCAGACCCAAGAGCGCGTGATTACACTCGATCGCGAACGCGTCGTGCAGTTCGACCTGACGGTGCGCGCCGTGCGCACGACTCTGCGCCAGACGCGCCGTCCGGTCAGCGCGACCAACAACGCGCCGGCTCCTGCGCCTGTCGCAGCGCCGATCGAAGCGCCAGCACCCAAAGTTAGTCCGAGATCGAAGTCGAACGACTTCGATGCCGACCTGAAGATCGAGAACAAACCGCGAGAGATTTACGACGAGGACCCGTATCGATGAGGCACATGCGTTGCGTTCGGATTGCGTTCTTTGCTTTGGCGTTGCTGAGTGTCCATGGAGGAGTAGTTCGAGCGGCTCCCGGCTCGTCCGACCCGACGACCGAGCCCTCAGATCCGACTGAGCGTGCACGCCTGCACTTTCGGCTCGGTGTCGACTTCTATCGCGAGAAGAACTACCGCGCCGCGCTGATCGAATTTCAGCGCGCGTATGCGGCGTCGCCGCACTACAAGCTGCTCTACAACCTCGGCCAAGCATCGCTCGAGCTGCAAGAAGACAGCAACGCGATCAACTTCTTCTCGAAGTACTTGTCGGAAGGCACGACCGAGATCGCGGATGAGCGCCGCAGCGAGGTCGAGCTGAACCTCGCCAAGTTGCGCGCGCGGCTCGCGAAGGTGACCGTGAAGACGAATCAGTCCGGGGCCGAGATCTACGTCGATGAGACGCGGGTCGGCATCGCTCCGCTGAAAGAAGCCGTGAAGGTCAGCGTAGGACGCCGCAGGTTCGTCGCGGTGAAACACGGTTTTCAGGATGCCGAACGCACGGTCGACGTCGCCGCCGGTGAAGAAGTGACGGTCGAGCTCGAGTTCAAAGAGCAGCCGCAGATCGACTACAGCCAGCTCAAGCTCGCCGTCGGATCGCAGAGAAACGAAGAGATCTCGCCCGCGCTGTGGACCGGCATTGCGACCGGCGCGCTCGCTGCGGGTGCAGGCACGATGTCGATCCTGACGATGGTCGCGCAGAGCGACTACGCCGAAGAGAAGAAGGCCCTCACGACGCAGTCGGAGCTCGTGCGCTTGCGCGACGACGCGAAGACCAAGGCCCTCGTCTCGGACGTGTTGTGGGGTGCAACGATCGTCGGTGCGGGCGTCACGGCCGTGTTGCTGTTCACGACCGGTGATACCGAGCGCGAGGTCGCACCCGACGTGGCCCTGCACGTGAATCCCATGGGCGCAAGGCTGACCGGCCAGTTCTAACCCCCGGGTGACGCGCGTCGTCGCGCTTCGGCTATGCTGCCGGGCGTGAACGACGCGCACGCACTTGGAGCGACCGGCTCCGGCTCGCCGCAGGGTCGAAGCGAAGAGTCGCTGCACCAGCGTTTCGTGCAGGACCGGCTCGCGCTGTTCGCGAAGACCGTGTTCTGGTTTGCGATGACGTTCCTCGCGACGGCGGTCGTGTTCGGTCCGTTATCGCCCGGGGGCTTTTGGCAACCTGGCCGCGAAAGTCAGCTGCTCGGGACGCTGAGCGCGTTCGTGTTGTGGCGCGTGGCGCGCCGGCAGGTCGGGCTGTCGCGGCAGCAGCTTCACCTGCTCGATGCGGTCGGGACGCTCGCAATTTGTTACTTCGTGATCGCGATGGGCGTGCGCCTCGTCACGATGCCCCCCTGGGGATTCTTCGCCGGCACGCTTGCCGTGTTCCACGTGACGACTGCGCGGTCGATCATCGTTCCGAGCACACCTCGCCGCACGTTCGTGATCACGGCGCTCGCGTACGCACCGCTCGTCGTGGTCGCGCAGGGCTTTCCGGATTCGACTCAGACGTGGAGCTCGGCGGTGCGTTGGCACGCGCTGGTCGGGCCGCTCGCGTGGTCGACGACGCTGACTGCACTCGCGACGCTGGCATCGAACGTGATCTACGGGTTGCGTGCGGAAGTGGCGAAGGCGCGTCAGCTCGGTCAGTACACGCTCGGGCGCAAGCTGGGGCAGGGTGGGATGGGCGAGGTCTACGAGGCGCGGCACGCGCTGTTGCGCCGACCGACTGCGATCAAGCTGCTTCCGGGAGACACCTCGCCGGAACAGGTGCGCCGGTTCGAGTTGGAGGTGCAGCTGACGGCGTCGCTCACGCACCCGAACACGATCTCGATCTACGACTTCGGGCGCACGCCGGACGGTGTGTTCTATTATGTGATGGAGTTGCTCGATGGGCTGACGTTGCAAGAGGTCGTCGAGCGCGATGGCGCGCAGCCGGCTGCACGTGTCGTGCATATTTTGCTGCAAGCCTGCGCCGCGCTGCGCGAGGCGCACGATGCCGGGCTGATCCATCGCGACATCAAGCCGGCGAACATCATCTTGTGCCGGTTGGGTGGCGTCACGGACACCGTGAAGGTGCTCGACTTCGGGTTGGTGAAGCGCATGGACCCGGGTGAAGATCCGGGGCAGAGCAACCTGAATGCGATCGTGGGGACGCCGCTCTACTTGTCGCCTGAAGCGATCACGGCTCCTGAAACGTTGGATGCGCGTAGTGATCTGTACGCACTCGGGGCGGTCGGCTACTTCTTGTTGACGGGTGCGCCCGTGTTCGAGGCGAAGACGGTCGTGGAGGCGTGCAGCCGGCAGCTTCATGAAGTGCCGGTCCCTCTCGCAACGCGGGCGAAGCAACCGATCTCGGAGGAGCTGGCGGCGATCATTCACGCGTGTCTCGCGAAGGACCCGGCAGCTCGGCCGGCGTCCGCGGCAGAGCTCTCGGCACGGTTGCGCGCCGAGCTCAGCGCGGGCGTGTGGACCGAGGCGGACGCTGAGGCGTGGTGGCAGCGCGGGCTCGAGCCGCGGGTGACTGCGGAGCCGGTGGCGCCCGACGCAGGGACGGTGCAGGTCGATCTCGAAGGGCGGGAGAACGAGACCGAAGCCGCAATTTCGCAACGGCTGCGTTCACTGCCGTGATCGGCAGGCTCGGGCTGCGGTCGCGATCGCTTCGACCGACAGGTCGACGTCTCGCTCGGTCGTCGACCAATTCGAGATCGAGATACGCAGTACGGCCCGGCCGCCGTACGTGCTGGGGCCGGCCCAACACACGCCGTCGCGTTGCACGCGTTCGATGATCGCGCGCGTGAGAGTGTCGCCGCTCTGAGTGTCAGGGGCCTCTTCGGCGTCGAAGCGCACGAGCACTTGGTTCAGAACGACGTCGTTCAGAATCGTCGCACCTGCAGTCTTCGCGAGACCGTCCGCCATGCGCCTCGCGAGCGTACAGCAGCGTTCCACCAGCTCGGCAACACCGCGGCGTCCGAGCGAGCGCAATGCCGCGTACACGGCGATGCCGCGCGCACGCCGCGAGGATTCCGGGACCCAATCGCTGCCGTCGCGCGCCGCGTGTTCGGATTGCACGAGGTACGCGGCAGCCCCGACGCGCAGCGCTGACTTGTGTGCGCGCGGATCGGCGACGATCGCGAAGCCCGAGTCGTACGAGACGTTGAGCCACTTGTGACCATCGATGGCCCAGGAGTCTGCCGCTTCGAACCCAGCGGCGAGTTTGCGAAGCTCTGGATGCGCCGCAGCCCACAAGCCGAACGCACCGTCGATGTGGACCCAAGCGCCCCGTGCGTGTGCCGCGTCGATGATCTCACGCAGCGGATCGAAGCTTCCGGTGCTGACGTTGCCGGCTTGTGTACAGACGATCGCGGGGCCATCCCAGCGTTGCAGTGCCGCCGCGAGCTCGGGTGCGAGCATCCGGCCTTGATCGTCGCACGGTACCCGGACGACTTGGCGCGTGCCGAAACCCAGGAGGCGCAGCGCAGTGGCGATCGTGACGTGGCCCTGGTCGCCGACGAATACGCGAACCTCGGGCGCTCCGTGAAGGCCGGTCTCTTCGACGTCGACGCCGGCGCGGCGCAGCACTTCGAACCGTGCCGCAGCCAGGCAGGTGAAGTTCGCCATCTGACCACCGGTGACGAAGCCCACGCTGGCGTGCGCGGGAAGTCCGAGCACGCCGAGCAACCACGAGGCAGCGACTTCTTCCACTACGCTCGCGGCGGGTGACATGACGTGGCTGAACGCGTTTTGATCCCACGCAGTCGTGAGCCACTCTGCCGCGAGCGCCGCCGGTAACGTGCCCCCTGTCACGAAGCCGAAGTAGCGCGGTCCGGCAGAGGCGACGAGACCGGGCTCGAGCAGGCGTTCGAGCTCGGCGACGACTTGTCGATCCTCGAGGCCGACGGCCGGCAGAGGTCCCGCAATTGAAGCGCGAAGCTCGTCGACGGTGGCGGCTGCGCGAACGCGACGTGTCGGAAGCCCGGTCAGAAATCGCAACGCCGCATCGCGTGCAAGGGTGAGGAGCTCGGAGTCGAACATGCGCGAACTATGACACGCACGGCCTGACGCGCTCAGGGCTGAACTGCTGTCTTGTATGAAAGACGAGTCTCCACTATACCCGGACCCGCACGCCCAACCCTGGAGAACCTCATGGCAAACATCCGCCTGTTCAGCGCACGCGCTTGTCCGTTCGCTCACCGCTCTCGGCTCGTGCTCTCGCACAAACACGTCGCATTCGAGCTCGTCGAGATCGACCTTAAAAACAAGCCGGCCTGGTTCGACAGCCGCGTCTCGGGCTACGGCAAAGTTCCTGCGATCGAGCACGGTGCCACGCGGATCTGGGAATCCGCCGTGATCAACGAGTACCTCGATGAGGTCTTCCCCGAGCCGGCACTTCTTCCGACCTCGCCGAGCGAGCGAGCCGTCGCGCGCATCTGGATCGACTATGCGAATACCCGCTTCGCGCCTGCGTTTGGCAAGCTTTTGCGTGCGCAGTCCAGCTCCGAGCAGAACGAAGCGCGGGCCGAGTTGATCGAGGCTCTCGCACACCTCGAGCATAACGGCTTCGGCCAGTCTGCCGGCGAAGGCCCGTTCTTCTTCGGCGCCCAGCCGTCGCTCGTCGACTTCGCGTTGTATCCGTGGTTCGAGCGTTGGGCAGGCCTCGCGCACTACCGCGATCTTCAGGTTCCGGCGGAGCACAAGCACATCGCGCGGTGGATCGAGGCATCTCGCAAGCTCGAGGCTGTTCGCGAGCACGAGAACGCGGCCGAGTTCTACGTCCAGCGTTACGCCGCAATCGCAGCACCGCCGCGCCAAGTCCAAGTCGCGTGAACACCGAACACTCAGGAGAACTCGAATGACGCGACTCAAGCTTTGGGGACAACCGAAGTCGATCAACGTTCAAAAGGTGCTGTGGGCACTCGATGAGCTCGGCTTGAAGTACGAGCGCATCGACGCCGGTGGCTCGTTCGGCCGCGTCAAAGACGCCGACTACCTCTCACGCAATCCGAATGGGCTCATCCCGACGCTCGAAGTCGACGGCGCTCCGCTGTGGGAGTCGAACGCGATCTTGCGCTACCTGTTCAACCAGCACGGGACGGCGCCGATCCAGCCGTCCGATTCAATTCAGCGCGCACGGGCCGATCAGTGGACCGAGTGGTACGGCAGCAGCTATTGGCCGAACACGCGTGTGCTTCTCGTGCAGCTCGTGCGAACGCCGGAAGCGCAGCGAGACAAGAACGTGATCGCTGCAGCGCGCGCCCAGGTGCTCGATGCGGCGCGGATCCTCGAAGCGCACCTCGAGAAGCAGCCGTTCGTGGCCGGTGATCAGTTCACGTGGGGCGACATTCCGGTCGGCGCGGCGGCTCACCGTTTCCTGAACTTGTCGTTCGATCGCCCGGCATTGAAGGCCACCGAAGCTTGGTACAAGCGTTTGCAAGCGCGAGCGCCGTACAAGAAGTGGATCGATCTGCCGCTCGTCTGAGCGAACACTCTCGCGAACGCGTGTCTGTTATGGTAGACAAGGCGGATGTCTCCCAGAGCAGCACGCGTTTCGTGCATCTTGGCCGCGGTGTTGTGCGTCGCTTGCGATCGCGCTCCGGCGGCGAACCAGTCGGTTCAAGTTCCACCGACGCAAGTCCTTCGGATCGCGCGGAGCAAACAACTCACGGGCCTCGCGGCGCTCGAAGCGCACGGCGTGCTCGAGCAAAGCTTGGCGCCGCTCGGATTCAAAGTGCAGTGGCACGAGTTTCTCGCCGGCCCGCAACAGTTCGAAGCGTTCAACGCCGGTGCGCTCGACCTCGCGACGACGGCTGAATCGCCGCCCGTGTTCGCGCAAGCTGCGAACGGCCCGGTGGCGTACATCGCGAAGACGGCTACGAACGGCGCGCTGATCTCGCTCGTCGTCCCCGCGCAGTCGCCGGTCAAGACGGTCGCGGACCTCAAGGGTAAGAAGGTCGCGTTTCAAAAGTCGTCGATCGGGCACTTGTTGCTGATCAAAGCGCTCGAGGAAGCAGGCTTGAAGATCACGGACGTGGAGTCGGTGAACCTCGCGCCGCCCGATGCGAACGTCGCGCTCGCGCAATCGCGTGTCGATGCTTGGTTCATTTGGGAGCCGTTCGTCACGCGTGCGACCCATGCCGGCACCGGTCGTGTGATCTTGAATGGCGCGAAGCTTCGCGACACGACGAACTTCTTCACCGCGACGACGTCCTTCGCAAAACAGCACCCGGATGTATTGCGCGTGTTTTTGGACCGCTTGCACGAGCAGGAAGAGTGGTGCGAGCGGCATCCGCAGGAGCTCGCGGAGTTACTCGCGACGCGCCTCGGGCTCGATGTTCCGACTGCGATCGTGATGCACGGGCAAACCACGTGGGGCGTGTTTCCCGTGACTGAGTTCGACGTGCACAAGCAGCAAGAGGTCGCGGACCTCTGGCTTCGTACGGGTTACTTGCCGAGCAAGCTCGACGTGCGCTCGGGGTTCCTCGAGCCCGAGCTCTACTCGAAGATCGTCCCGCCCTCGGTGTTACACGCGCGCGCGGCGCGCTGATCGGAGACTTCTGATGGGTTACCCCAGCGTTTATCCAACCGGCGTCACGCTTTACAATCCAGGAAAAAGCTGGAGCGGCTACACGATCTTTCAAGCGGCAGGTGTCGGCGCGTTGTTGATCGACATGAATGGCCGCGAAGTGCAGCTCTGGAAAGGCTTACAGGGATTTCCCAACAAGCTGTTGCCGGGCGGGCACGTGTTCGGCAGCACCGGTGAGCGGAATCCGAAGCACGGCCAGCAAGATCAGCTCGACCTCGTGCAGGTCGACTTCGACGGCAAGGTGGTCTGGCGCTTCGATCGTTTGGAGTACATCTCCGATCCCGGTGAAGAGCCGCGCTGGTACGCGCGGCAGCATCACGACTTTCAGCGTGAAGGAAACCCGGTTGGTTACTACGCGCCGGGGCAAGAGCCGCGAACGGACGGCGGTAACACGTTGATCCTGGTCCACGAGAACGTGCGGAACGAGCGCATCTCTTCGAAGCCGTTAGTGGACGACAAGATCATCGAAGTGGATTGGCGGGGGGAGATTTTGTGGACGTGGCGTCCGCACGAGCACTTCGAGGAGCTCGGTTTCGACGAAGCTGCGCGGCGAGCGTTGCGGGATGATCCGAACCTGCGTTCGCTCGGGCCGGGTGAGGTTGCGAAGGACGGCGTCGGCGATTGGTTGCACATCAACTCGTTGTCGGTGCTCGGGCCGAACCGTTGGTACGACGCGGGGGATCAGCGCTTTCATCCGGAGAATCTGATCTGGGATGCACGTGAGGCGAACATCATCGCGATCGTGGACAAGCGATCGGGGAAGATCGTGTGGAAACTCGGGCCCCGTTACGACGGCAGCGCTGCGCAGCGGAAGCTCGGCTGGATTATCGGGCAGCATCACGCGCACTTGATTCCGCAGGGGTTGCCCGGTGCGGGCAACCTCCTCGTGTTCGACAATGGGGGTTGGGCGGGCTACGGCGAGCCGAATCCCGGTGCGCCGACGGGTTTGAAGACAGCGCAGCGTGATTACTCGCGTGTGCTCGAGATCGATCCGACGACGCTCGAGATCGTGTGGCAGTACACGCCGAAGGAGGCTGGGTTCGTGGTGCCGCTCGACGCGGCGCGTTTTTACAGCCCGTTCATCAGCAGTGCGCAGCGATTGCAGAACGGCAATACGTTGATCACGGAAGGTTCGGATGGACGAATCTTCGAGGTCACGCGCGATCACGAATTGGTCTGGGAGTACATCAGTCCCTATTGGCGTCAGGGCGCGATGCATTTGAACTTGGTGTATCGGGCTTATCGAGCGCCGTACGAGTGGGTGCCGCAGCTGACGGCGCCGCGAGAGACAGCGATCGAGCGCCTCGATGTGAAGACGTTCCGAGTGCCGGGAGCAGCGGCCCTCGGTCGCGATCGAGTCGTGGAGCTGCAGGGGGCAGATGGCTTTCGGCTCGACGGCGCGTTGTGTGTGACGGCGGAAGATGAGGCGCCGGTGCGTTTGAGTGCAGGTGGATGATTGGTTCTGCAGCCGCCGGTGGCGTGCGGCGCGACAGCGGATTGTGCGGGTGGGCGGAAGACGAAGCGCAGGTAGCGCTCCAGTGCAGGTGCATCCCGAAGCCGCCGGTGGCCTCCCGCGCGACAGCGCATTGTGCGAGCGGGCTGAAGACAAAGCGCAGGTAGCGCTCGGGTGTAGGTAAGTGATGCGTACTTATACCGTTTTGTCGTTGCTGGTTTTCGTCGCGTGCGCCGGTGCACCGCCGCCCGCGAGCGAGTCACAGGTACGTGCTGCGACTGACGTGGGCGCGCCTGCATCGGCGCCCGCGCAGCAATCGCCTGGACTCGCAGGTCAAGCCTTAGCTAGCGCACTCGGCGACGTGCTCTCGCGCTTGTGCCCGCCGGATGCACTCGAGGACCCAGCGGCGCGGACACGCTGCGCGGACGCCCTCACGCAGGACGCGACCCTGCGCGGGAGCATGCAGCAGGCGTATTTGCGTTGGGGTGCACAGTCGCCCGGTGCGGGTTTGAACCTCGGTGCGAGCAACACGACGTTGTTCGATCCGCTGGTGTGGCGGCGCTTGTACCTCTCGACGTTTGCGTTCCCGGGTGGGTCTCGCGTCGAGCAGGTCGGTGAACGGTTCGTTGCGCGAGTGCCGGTCGTATTCCGAAATGCGCTCGATGCCGGCGAGTATCCGTATCCGTTCTGGCATTCGCAGCCGAAGTGGCAATCGTACGAACGAACTCAGGAACTCCTGATCTTCGTCGAGCGCGAGGCAGTGGTCGCCGTGTTGCGGTCGGAGGTGCAGGACCCGGCTCGCTCGCACGTGGCGCGAGAGTGGGATGGACGTTGGCAGTGGAACAGTGCGCGAGGCGAGGAGCCGCGTGTCGCATTGTTCGGCTATTTGTTTTCGGCGGGAAATCCGCATGTAGCGCCGCTCGAGGTGGCGTTCCGAACCTTTTCGGAGAAGCAGCGAGTGGCGGCATGCACGACATGTCACAACCCGTCGAACCCATCGAAGATCAATCCGCTCGAGTTCTTCAACTATCCGAACCAAGCGTTGACGGGTCGTCATGACTTGGTGGCAGTGCTGGCGAAGAACCGCATGCCGCCGAGCGTGGAGGGCGCGGAGCCGGGCATTGCAGATCCCAGATACCGAGGCGAGCTGTTGGGTCTGGCAAGAGACTTCGCGGCGCTCGGAGACCGAGCGCTCGCTTGGGAGAACACGCGCTAGCAGTGGTGAGGTGCGGGTGCGAGGGATGGTTGCGGTCTTCCTGAGAGGTTGGCCGCGGCGAGAAGCGGCGTGGGTGAGCCGCGTCCACCTAGCGTTCATCACCGGGCTTTGCATTGCCCCGTCCATCGCAGCGTCTCTCCATCGGGCGGCCAGCCGTGAGCGCTTGGGGATGAGCGCTGAAGATGGCCAAAAGTGAACCTGCAGAAGCGCGCGTTCCCGTGCAAACGAGGCGTCGGTCGCGAATGGATCAAACTTGGTGAGTTTCCAGACGCTGTGCAGTCCAGACGAGTCGGTGAAGACGAGAGCTTTGTAGGGGTGGTTTTTGCGAGTGTGACCGAGGTCGGTGGGGTCGCGCGCGTGAACGCGATGTGTGTGCGTCGGCCGGAACACGTTTGGGCGGAGAGCGCGTCGGTGGCCGTGTGATTGCGCGGGGTCATGAGCAGCGCCGGTGGGCCGCGTCCACTTCGTGTTCCTCACAGAGCTTCGCCCCGGGCTTCGCCCTGACCCATTCATCGCCGGCGGATCTCGTTTCGGCGGGACTCTCGCGATTGCCTGCGCGATTGAAGCCGGCCGCAGATGAACTCCGAGATTCTTCGCGATCTCCTCCGGCGGTTCGAGCTGAAGCTCCGCCAGCCCTTTCACGAGCTCAAGCCCCGCCCGCCGCCTCGCTTCAACGTCGCCCGACAGCTGCGCGGCGACGCGAGCGATCTCCAATGAATCAAACTCGATGAGTTTCCAGACGCTGCGCATGTCTCGCACGGACTTCTATCTTCGACTGCAAGTGGATGCCGCCATCAGCGGCAGGCTGCTTTGGGCACGCGGGTTCTGAACGTTCTTAGTCTCACGCAATCCGTGGCGTCTGTTCTCATGACCCGCATCCGCATCGACACGATGCGGCTCGGCTCAACTGTTCTCTTTGGTGATCATCGGTTGGTGCGTGTGTTGGTTGCTCGAAATCGTAGTCATGTCTATTTTTGCGAAATTGAATTGACACGTTTTTGAACGACGATCGCGCGCCACTGCAGGTGCTCTCACAACGACGCGTCGTTCGCACGAGGTTCGCTTCATTGGCGCGCAGTTCGAGAAAAGGTTTCGCGCGGCGTCACACCCGCGCGACGCGTCTTGTGGACGCACCTCATCGCCCCAAAAACAGCATGTTATATAGGTAATACGATCTTGGGGAGAATCATGTGCGAGATCGAATTTGCCAAACGTCTGAGTGATCAAGAAGTGCTTCTGCTGCTCAAACGCAGCGTGCGGGACGAACGACAACAGATCGCTCAGGTGCTCGTTCATCTCGGTGAAGTGGATGAACGTAAGCTGTATCGCGATGAGGGGTACAGCTCGATGTTCGTCTATGCCGTTCAGGCGCTGCAAATGACGGAGCCTGAAGCGGCACTGCGGATTCGCGTGTCGCGCTTCATTCGCAAGTTTCCTCACGTGCTGGACATGCTTGTTCGCGGCGAGCTTACCCTCACCGCGATTGGCTTACTCGCACCTGTGGTGTCGGAACAGAACTTGGAGCTGTTGGATCTTGCGAAGCACATGTCGAAGAACGACGTAGGAGAGCTGGTCGCAAAGCATTTCCCGCGGCCCGATGTTGCAAGTCAGATCAGGAAGCTGCCCACCGCACGACCACTCGAAGTGGAGGCGCCGCGCGGTACGGGATCACCCCTGTTGGATATCGCGAACGCGAATCTTTTGGGTCGCAATGGTGATCCGGTGTCGGGGAGTACGCCCGCAATGAGTGGCCCTACGGCTTTTGCGCCAGTGGTGCGCGCCGAGGTCCCCAGCGTGAGCTCGCAGACACCACTGAGCGAAGATCGCTTCAAGGTTCAGTTCACTGCGAGCAAGCGGGTGAACGACAAGCTCCCGCGAGCCAAGGAGTTGCTGCGTCGCGAGGTGCGGCGCGGTGATTTGGAAGCAGTAGTCGAGCGCGCTTTGGATTTATTGATCGCGGATCAGGAGAAGAAATTGTTCGGCGTGACGGCGAAACCGCATGCCGATGCGCCGCGACGGAAGCCGGCGAGTAAACGGACGTGCGACGGCGCACCACTCGGGCAGAGTGCGAGCGAGGCGCCGCCACCCGCGCCGCCGGCGTCCAGAACAAATTCACGATACGTGCCGCGTGAGTTGCGTCGTCGGGTTTATGTTCGCGACGAGGGTCGGTGCGCGTTCACGGCGGCGAATGGAACGAGATGTACGGCACGAGATCGTCTGGAGTTTCACCACATACTGGCGTTCGCGTCGGGTGGTCGGATGGAGCTGGACAACATCGAGCTGAGATGCCGAGCGCACAACATGTTGGAGGCGGAGCGAGATTTCGGTCGCGATAAGATCACGAAGCAAATCGAAAGTAGGCGTTCGGCGAAGCAAGCAGTTGCGCGAGCGCCACAGCGTCTAGACGCTGTGCAAATCAGGCTCACTACAAGCGAGATGCTCACTGATAAAAGTGATCTGAATGAAAAAACTCACTCATTCGAAGCAACTGGATCGCATTCCGGACGATGAAGACACAGTTGCTTGCGTTGCGGGGTGCGAGTCCAGTCCAGAGATCAAATCAAGGTTATCCGCGACGTGGCAGTGTCAACAACCCGAACTTCCCGCTCGCGCTCCTCGGTCTGGGGAGCCCGTGCGCACTCGCCTCCCACTCTCGCTCCCCGGTCTGGG
>DASRXR010000595.1:0-16716 GCA_035687405.1 Polyangiales bacterium | reverse complement strand
GCTGGCGTTCGAGCGTTGCTTTCAGTCCATCCGCATCGGACACAGTTTCCGCGTGTTTGTAGCCGCACGCGATTGCAGCGGCTGCAAAGTCCACTGCAGGCGAGGGCGTCGGTTGCCCGCCGGTCGACTCGTGCGCGCCGTTGTCGAACGTCACGTGGTGATAGTTCGTCGGGCCGCAGTACCCGATCGTCGCGAGCGAACCGAACTTCATCAGCAACGCACCGTCGCCGTCCAACACTACGACGCGACGCTTCGGCTGCGCGTTCGCGATGCCCAAGCCGAAGCCCGCAGCACAGCCCATCGAACCGACCATGTAGAAGCGATTGCGCTTGTCACCTTCGCGATCATCGAGCTCGTAGAGCTCGCGCGACAACTTCCCGGTCGTGCCGATCACCGCGAGGCCTTCCGCGCTGTCGATCCCGCGATTCAAGATCGGCAGGATCGCCGTCAACGCTTGCTCGCGCGTGAGGCTCGGCGTGAAGGTGCCGCTGTTGCCGGGACGGCGTTCGCCCGTCGTGATCGCGATCGACAGCGGCGGCGCCTTGGGCCCGCCTTCGAGCGTGCCTTTCCGCACGATGTAGGCGGTTGGCACCTCATCGCGCAGCGCGGCATCGAGCGAGCTCGGGAACTGCTCCGGATCGAACACGTGCGTGCGCAAGCCGCAAAGCTGCGCGAGCTGTTCCGTGATCTGCCCCATCAGCTCGTGTTGCGGTTCGTCCGCCTGGCCGCCGGGTTGGCCGCGATGCGACACCAGCAACACCACCGGCATGCGGTAGATGTAGAGCATCGACGTGATCGGATTGACCGCGTTGCCGAGCCCCGAGTTTTGCATGAGCACGAACGCGGGCTTGCCCGCGGTGACCATGCCCGCCGCGATCGCGACGGCTTCCCCTTCGCTCGTCGACGACAAGTAGTCGAGCTCGGGATCGACCGTCATGTAGTTGACGAGCGGGGTGAAATACGAGCACGGAACGCCGGCGCCACGCCGGATGCCCCGCGATTTTAGAATGTCGCCAAAAGCTTCGATCTGCATGGCACTCAGCTCGACACTTGCTCGGACGCGAGCACGAGGTCTTTCTGTTCGTCCAGGTCGTACCAATGACCGTAACTATGGACGACCGTGACTTCTTCCCCGGATTGAACGAGACGGTTCAACAAGTCGGGTAGGTCGCCGGTGCGAAGGAGGTTCGGGTCCTCTTTGGCGAGGCTATCGAGCAGCTTCACGAGGAGCTCGGTCTTCGGCGCTTTGAAGTGCAACAGGCCGATCCACTCGCCCGACACGTCGTCGCGCTTCACCGCCGCGCCGATGGTCTGGAGCGTGCAGCTCGTCTTGCCGAGCGGATCGTACGCGCCCTTGGTCACGACGAGGTCGCGCTTGGCGTCCGCGCGATCGCGAAGTTTCCACGCGCCGTCGACCGCCAAGCTGATGTCGCCGTCCTGCCGCAACAGGTTTCCGAGAATGAAGTCGTCGAACACGATGTCGCCGTAGGCGATCACGAGGTCGCCCTTCAAAAAGTCGCGCGCAGCGTAGAGCGACGCGAGCTCGCCCGTCTCCGCGTACTTGTCGTTGTCGAAGTACTGCAAACTTCCGAGGTCGATCGCTTCTTTGCGATAGCCGCGGACGGCGGCGATGCGGCGGATGCCCTGGCGGCGAAACGCGTCCGCGTGCCAGGCCAAGATCGGCTTGCCGCGCAAGCGCAACATGGCTTTCGGCTTGTCCTTCACGAGGTCGCCGAAGTCGCCCTTCGACGCAGCGAGCACGAGCGCGCCGAGCTCTTTCGACTCGGTCGCCGGCAAGTACCGCTCTTCCGATGTCTTGAGCTCTTGCACGTTTTGCAGCCGGAAGACTTCGTTTACCGACGCGATCTCTTTCTCGATCGACATCAGGTCGCGCGTGTCGTGCAAGATCCGCAGGTTGCGCTGCAGAATCGTGACGACGCTGCGCAGCGCGTGATTCGCGAAGATGAAGTTGCTCAGGCCGGCATCGACGAACTTCTGCAGCGGTTCGGACGGGTACTTCGTTGGCACGATCACGATCGGGATCCGGTTATCCCACTGCTTCATGAACGCCATGATCTCTTGGCTGTCACTGCGCTTGCTGTGAACCAGCACGAGATCGGCGCCGTTGTCCGCGTACGCAGTCGCGCGCAGCAACGCCTCTTCGAGGCCCCAGCCCGCGATGAACGCTTCGGTCCGCGCGACGACGACGAAGTCCGAATCGGTTTGTGTGTCCTTGGCCGCGCGCAGCTTGCCGCAAAATTCATCGACCTCGGCGAGCGCCTGCTTCTCGCCCGAGATGAACGAATTCGTCTTCGGGAACAGCTTGTCCTCGAGGCAGACGCCAGCGACGCTGCGCTGCTCCAATTTGCGCACCAGGCGGCGCACATTGTTGAAGTTGCCGTAGCCGGTATCGCCGTCGAGTAGGATCGGCAGGTCGGTTGCGTCGCTCATGAACTCGAGCACTTCGAGCACCTGAGTCCAGCTGGCTTCGTTATTGTCCCGGACACCGAGGGCCGCCGAGATGGATAGACCACTCGCCCACAGGGCTTCGAAGCCGGCTTCGGCAGCCAACTTCGCCGACAGGCCGTTGTGGGCCTCCATCAAGATGGTCATCTCGGGGGACGTGAATAGCGATCGAAGGCGTTTCGCTCGCGAGGGCGTTTCGACCTTTTGACTCATTCTGAATTCGACTCCGGGGTAGCCCCCTGCGCCGCCTACGTCCGCCCGTTCGTGGGGGACGCGCAGGACATCACAGGGCAGGCGACCCACGCTCAGGGTTCGCTAGATACTCCAAACAGGGCGTCGTGACTACAACGGGATTCTGGCCGTGTGGCCGAAAAGCTTGTACGACCAGCCGCGCCGAGACGCAAGTGGGCAACGTATTCGACGCGAAAACCCGCTGCCGAGCGCCCCGCCACTTCAGATGTGCGCTGATGTAGACATAACTGCTGAATGGGGTATGCCGCCGAGAGCATCGGTTTGTATTGCGTTTGTATGCGCCTTCGCATCGTGACGAATCGACATCGACCCGAGTCAGCGCGAGTTGCGACACGAACACTGACAACCTGCGATTCTGGTGGGCGATGACGCGCGCTGTGTCACATCTCAGTCCACTGCCGTCGATGTAGCCGGCGTGTTTGCGCAGTCTCCGACGTAACGTTTAGGCGACCGGCGCTCGTATCCCACGATCGGTGTCGCGCAAGACTTGACGCCCCACGACCGAATCCTCGAATACTCGCGGGAGTCGCCGGAGAAGCGTCCTGACTTCGGCGCTGCGCGGGAGAATGTCGTGACGCAGCAGGTGGTTTTGGGGCCAGACATCTATGTCAACGCATCGGTCGCGCTCGGAAGCGCGCCGGAACAAGTCGCGCGTCGCGTGCTTCGCGACAAAGCTTCTGGCGCGGCGACCGAATGGATCCTGACGCGCGTGCGCGACATGCTCTCGCGAGTTCCAGGCTTCAAAGACGAAGCGGTCGAAAGCCAGCTCGCGCTCATTCGCGGTCTCGTCCAGATCGTGAGCGACAGCGGGGAACACGGGCCCGACGCCTGGAAAGACGCGCTGATCTCGGCGGCGAAGATCGCCGGCGTGCGGCGCGTCGTGACGGATCACCCCGACTTGCTCGAGCTCGAGATCGCGGATGGCGTCGAGTTCATGTCGAGCGAGGCGTGGTTATTGGAAGCGGCAACTCCACCACCGCCGCCCTCGACCCGGCACTAGAGCAACACTAGCTGGGACGCTCGAGCACTGACCCTGGCGATCGCGAGTAGCACGTCGCGGTCGCTTGGGTTATTGCGTGATCGGTGAGGCGAGGGTTCTTACTGCCGTTGGGGTGCGGGCTTCTCGCTCTGGTCGCGAGCTGCAACACGTTCGACGAACCTGGAGCCGAGGGCTTCGCGTTTCCTCCGGACGATCGCGGTCCGTTCGGGACTCCCCCCTTCGCTACAGTCGCAGGGGCTCCCGGGCCGCCGCCCGCCGGCAGCGGCTTCGCCGGCTTCGGCGCGGGCGGCTTCGGCGCGGGCGGCTTCGGCGCCGCCGGCATCTATGAAGCTGGCAGCGGCGGCGGTGGCTGGCAGTTGCTGGATGGCGGCACGCCGCCCCAACTCGACGACGCCGGCAGCGACGACGACGCCGGTCACTGACCCAAGAGCAGCACCGCGCACAACGCGTTTTCGGGCGTGTCGGGTCTCGTCCCTTGAGACAAACCGATTCCGATCAACTTCAACCCCGACTCGAGCACGGCATCGAGCTCGCTCAGCTCCTGCACGCTGCTCGCGACCGTCAACACCGCCCCGACGCTCCTCGCCGGCAACTTCGCCTGCACGAGCTGCTCGCGCACGCTCTGCATCAAGGCTTGATCCTCGGGCGGCGGCCGCGTGAAGTAACGCGCCGCAGTCTTCTCCGCGAGCCCCTCCAACGTGCCGTCCGTCTTTAGCGGCCCACGCCCGAGCGACTTCCGCTTCGCGTTGATGCGCGACAACAAGTCTTCGGTCGCATCGCCATCCAACTTCGGCGTCGCCCGCGTGAACACTTCCGTCACGAGATACGCGGTGTGGCCCGACTCCGGCGTCGCACGTATCCCGATTCCGATCCGATTCACGAGCTCGTGCAAGATGTTCCCGCGATGCCCAGGGCTCGCGAGCAAACCATCGTGCACTTCGCGCAGGCTGTACCCGCGCCCGATGTTCTCGAGCACGATGCTGGTCTTCACGCCTGCCCGCGTGACGCGATCGGCTGCACTGCCCGTCGTTTTCGAAGTGTGAGCGACGAACCCGTGCTCCAGCATGTCGTCGACGTGTGCGAGCGCGACCTTGCTCAGCGTCGCATCCAACGCGAGCGCCGGCAGTTTCACCTTCGCGCGCTCCGTGTTCACCATCTCGAGCAGAGCTTCTGCCGCACGTTGCGCGTCGACGGGCGCGCTGTCCGCACTCGCGATCTGCACGCTCTCGGGCGGCGCTTCCCCGACGTAGACCGGAAAGTTCGCGACGACCGTGATCCCCTGCGGCCCTTGACCGAGCACTTCCACGCGATACACGCCCCGCGTATGCACCGGGACTTCGAATTGCAACGCATTGCCGCGACTCGGCGCGCCACGCACGACCCGCCCATCCGGCTCCGTGATCGCGAGCTCGGGTGAGGTGTGACCGTGCGTGAGTGAACCTGAAAGCGTGATCGCATCACCCAGCTCGAGCTGCCGCGGCACCGGCGCTAGCTCGACGAAGCGAAACACTAGCGCTGCGACGTAGAGCGCGATCCCGTCGCGCTCCTGCATCACTCCGCCGTAGTGGCTGTACGCGCGTTCCGCGAGCAGCGCTTCGATGTCTTCCTGCAATCGCTCCGCGACGCCTTCGCGCGCGTCGGTCCCGACCACGACGAAGTGCGGCGTCGGCTCGACCAACCCCAAGTGTCGCGCTGCCGCGTCGATCGCAGCTTGGCTTGGCATCGATCCATCCGGCGAGACGAGGTTCGCGATGAACCGCGACAACTCGGTGAGCCGCACATCGCCCTGCAACGCCACCCCGCGTGCCTGCAACGCGTGCTCGAACGCTTGCGGAAGTGCGCCACTCGGATCGTCGAACAGGTGGCTGCCGCCAACGCTCGTCGTCACGTAGTTCTTCGCCGAGGCTCCCGGCAGTGGAACGCGCTCGATGCGTTCTGGGTTCGGATGCGCCGACTGCGCGCCGAGGCCGGCGCACGCTGCGAAGAGCGCCGCCGCCGTCAGCAGCAGGCCAGGCTTCAGAACAGATTGGACAGGATGCGAACGCTGCCGATCCATACGCCGATGAGGCCTCCGAAGCTGCTCAAGATGAACACGAGGAGCACTCGCAGCAGACGGCTGCGCCACCAGTTCGACAGCACACCGATGTCATCGGTTACGGAATTGAATTCGTGTACGCGCGGCGGGTAGACGTAGGCCTGCACGAACGCCGTGACGTGCCCGGCGCCGATCAGCGGCGACAAGCTCGTGAACGGCGCCGCGACGAACGCCGCCAGCACCGTGATCGGATGGCCGAATGCGAGTGCGCTCGCGATCGAACACGGGATGCTGTTCGCGAGCACCCAATAGAGCGCGTTATGGCCGGCAGCCGCAGCGCCCTTCGTAAAACCGATCCCCACGATCGACGCGATGATCGCCGCCGGGACGCCCCAACCGACGAGCTGCCAGATCAGGGGCGTTTGGGGGATGCGAAGCACCTCCTCCAGATCGACCTCGGCTCCGCGGAGCAAGCTATCGCGCATGCCGGACACGTGGCCCGCACCGACGACCGCTACGATCTTGCGACCCGGCGCTTCGAGGATCTTGTGCGCGAGATAGGCATCGCGCTCGTCGATCAAGACGCGCTTGAGCGCGGGCATCACGCGCCCGAGCTCAGCCATGAGCTCCGTGAGCACGTCGCGCTGGCGGATCCGGCGCAGCTCTTCCTCGCTCAGTTCCTGCTCTTGCACGCTGGCGGCGACCGCGGTCGCGAGCAACTTGCTCTTCTCGAGTAAGGACAGCGCGGCCCAAGCGCGCCGCAGCGTGATGCGGACGTCGCGATCACACAGTCGGACGGGGATCTTCAGCTCATCCGCGACGCGCGTTGCTTCGAGTAGCTCGCTGCCGGGCGTCACCCCGAGCTTGTGGCCGAGCTTCCGCTGATAGGACGACAACAGAAAGTTCAGGAGCAGGGTCGCGAGTTGCCGGTGCTTGATGACCTCGCGTAGATCGAGGCCTTCCCAGCGATTCTTCTCGGACAGCGCTTGGTAGCGCCGCTCGTCGAGCTCGACGCACACGCAGTCCGGGCGCTCACGCTCGATGACTGCTCGCACGAGCGCTACCGACTCCGCCGAGATGTGAGCGGTTCCGACCAGCAGAATCTCGCGCTCGCCGACGCGGACGACCTCGACCTCTTCGAGATAGGCCTCGTCTTCAGGTCGTTTCTCCGCGTCGTTCGGCGTGGTCATGATGCGATCGGCGTGAGCACGTGAGCCGCGCACACTGGGACCGAGCTGCCTACCTTGGAGGAAGTCGGGGCGCGCACCGTACCAGGCACAACGCCGATTGTCCTGCGACGATCGTACACGATCCGAATGCGGGTGCACTCGAACTCGTGCTGCTCAGTGCCAAGGACCTTTGTCGTCGGATGCGGCCTTCGTCGCGTCCTTCAGACCGCTTCCGCTCGGCGCTGACTCTTCTTCAGCGTGCTTGCCTGCCCGCAAACGGGCTTTCTCTCGCTCCGCCTCGGCCAAGACCTGCGAACGGTTCCGTGCGAGCGACTCTCGCACCGCCTGCTTCTTCTTCTCGGCCGTGTCCTCGATCTGCTTCTTGCGATCGGTTTGCGTAGCCGCGATCGCGGCCGCACGTGAATCTTGCTGCTGCACGCTCTGCACGCGCAGCGTACCCGCATTGCGCCGATCGGCCGCAGCTTGCGCCGCCGCCGCACGATCGCGCGAGGCTTGCTCGGCCGCTTCACGGTCGCGCTGGGCTTGTGCATCGGCTTCCGCGCGGTCACGCGCCGCTTGCTCGTCGATCTCGCGCTGCTGCCGCGCCGCGTCTTCCTCGTGGCGTGCGATGGCTTTCTGCGCGTCTTCGTCGACGCGCCGCTGCTCGTCTTCTTGGGCCGCTTGCCGGCGTCGCGACGCGACCTTGTCGTCGTCGCTGCCAGCCGCAGGTGCATGCGCAACGGACCGCTCGCGCTCGCGCTGCTGTTCTTCCCTCGCCCGCGCCTGTTCGCGTTCGCGATCCCGCGCGCGCCGCTCAGCACGCGCACGAGCCGCAGCGTCGTCATCGGCTTCGGACTCGTGACCCACCGTGGTGCCGGTGCTCGCGCTAGCCGACCACATGCAGCCGCCGAGCGCGACCACGGACGCCAAAATCAGATGTCGGAGATTGCCGCAGATGTCCATGAGATCCAGCCTTATTCGAAGCACAGACGCAGCCCCTGCCCCGTGGATTCAGTCGCCTATTCAGCGCGCCTCGGCGACAACCTCGCCTAACCGAGCGAGCGCTAGTTCGATCCGCGCCAATTCGGGACCGAACGAAAATCGCACGTGATGCCGAAACCGCGACGGGCGCCCGTGGCGGCGTTGTCCGGGGTCGACGTCGAAGAACGTGCCCGGCACCGTGATGACCTTCTTCTGCAGCGCTGCGCGAAAGAAGGTTTCGCCGGTGTTCACGGACGCGGGCAGTCGGCTCAAATCGCCCCACGCGTAAAACGTGCCTTCGGGCTCGGCATCGAAGCGAACGCCGAGTGCGGAGAGACCTTTCAAGAGCACGTCGCGCTTGTGCCGAAACGCCGTGCGGATCGCTTGGGTCTCCCGTTCGGCGTGTTCGGGCGTGAGGATCTCAGCCGCCGCTCGCTGCATCGGCGCAGAGCCTCCACCATCCAAAAACGAGCCCGCCGAGGTGACCGCTTCGATCACGCGCCGAGGCCCGATCGTCCAGGTGACGCGCCAGCCTGGATAGCGCCAGTTCTTCGTCAGCCCATCGAACACGACGACTGGATCGCGCTCGACGTCTTCCACGAACTCACTCGCCGACACGATCGGTTTATCGCCCTGCCAGATGTAGTGCGAATAGAACTCGTCGACGAGCAAGCTGCAGTCGAGTGAGCGCGCCAGCCCGACCCAGCGCGCGAGCTCTTCGCCGTGCACGAGCTTGCCAGTCGGGTTGCACGGATTGCTCATCAGAATCGCGCCGAGACCACGCCCCAGAATCTCGCGCTCGAGTTGCTCCGCGCTGAAGCGGTAGCCGCTCTCGGGATCGAGCAGGATCGGGATCGGCGTAAATCGCCGGAAGATGTCGAGCAGCTCTTCGTACGCGGTGTAGTCCGGCAGAAAGTGCCCGAGGTTCACCGACGAGATCGCAGCGCATGCGCGCATCAACGAGACGCGACCCCCACCCGAGACCGCGACGTTCTCGGCAGAGTATTGCGACGGCATGCCGCGGCGCAGCAGGTTGTTGTAGAGCGACGCGATGGTCTCCCGGAGCTCCCACAGGCCGCCGACGGGCGCGTAGTCTTGATCGAGCTGCTCGATCACCACGTGCTTGCGCCGCTCTGGAGCGCCCGGCAGCTCCCCGGTATCCGGTTGGCCCTGGCCGAGGTTGCACCAGTCCGGATGGTGCATCTTGAAGCCCAGCCGTTCGGCTTCGGTCATCACGTAGATGACGCCGGTGCGCGGCACGGGGCGAAACGCGCTGTGCGAGGTCTCGTTCATTTCGGCCCGACTCTAGCACTGTCCCAGGTGCGCTATGCTGAGGGGACGAGGCAGGAAACAGTGGATCTCATCGAGCTGCGGGACATCGAAGTGAATTGCGTAGTCGGGCTGTACCCGACCGAGCGGCAGGTGCCGCAGCCGCTGCGGCTCGACGTCGCGATGAGCCTGGATACCGAGCCGGCCGCACGTCGAGAGTCGCTCGGCGCGAGCGTGGACTACGCGTCGATCGCGACGCAGTTGCGCTTCCTTTTACAGAGTTGCCGGTTTCGCATGCTCGAGACCGCGGCCCATGCGCTTGCGTGTTACCTGCTCGCACCGCCTGCCCCGGGTGAGAAGCGAGCGCAGCTCGAACGCGTCCGCATCCGGCTCGAAAAACCAAAGGTCCTCGAAGGCATCGCGATCCCGTCGCTGACGATCGAACGCGACAAGGGCTTTGCGACGATGCTGCGCGAGGACAAGCCGTTCGGTATCGTCGAGATCATTCACGAGACGCGCGATGCCGGCATCTACCGGTTGAACCTCACGCCCGGCGCGAGCATCCCGCTCCACGTGCATCACGTGATGCAGGAGTCCGAGCTCGTCCTGTCGGAAGGCTTGTGGTGCCAAGGAAAGCCCGTGCTGAAGGGCACCGCGCATCGCTGGCCGAAAAACGCGGCGCACAGCTATCACAACCCGACCGATCGCATGCAGTCGATCCTGTGCGTCGACTCGCCGCGTTTCATCGAGGGTGACGAAATCGCAGTGCAAGGTGAGCCGGCCGAGGTTCAGCCGGAGGCCGGGGGCTTTCAGTGAGAGTGCTCGTGACCGGTGCCAGTCGAGGCATCGGTCGTGCCGTCGCGCGCAGGTTGCACGCGCGAGAAGCGAAGCTCGCACTGTCGGCGCGGACACTCGCGCACTTGCGCGACGTGATCGTGGAGACGCCGGGTAGCATCGGATTGCAAGCCGAGCTGAGTGAGCCTGCGCAAGTCGACACGCTCGTGGCGCGTGCGAAGGAAGCGCTCGGCGGGCTCGATGCATTTGTGCACTGCGCCGGCATCGTGCGCTACACGCCGGCGCTCGAGGTCACACGTGCCGAACTGGAGGCGCAGCTCGCGGTGAATTTCACCGCGGCGTTCACGCTGAGCCAGCAGGTCGGACGCGAGCTCGTCGCAGCGGGTAGCGGCGGGGCGATCGTGCACGTCGCAAGCACGCTCGCGACGAACCCGGCCGAAGGCACCGCCGCCTACGCCGCGTCCAAAGCGGCGCTGATCGCGTGGACACGGGCACTCGCGCTCGAACTTGCCCCGCACCAGGTCCGCGTGAATGCGGTTGCGCCCGGGATCATCGACACGGACATGATCCACGTGCTGCGTAGAGCCGAGGACGCCGCATTGCCTGCCGCCGAGCAGCTGCAGCGGTTGGCGGCGCAACTCTCACACCTTGCAGCGCTGCATCCGCTCGGACGTTTGGGTACGGCCGACGAGGTTGCCGAAGCCGCGGTCTACTTGCTCGACGCGAAGTTCACCACGGGCACAGTGCTGGTCGTCGACGGCGGGCTGACGCTTCGCTAATCACCGCATCACCGGATCACCCGCATCACTGCGGGGGCGGGGTCGACGCCGCGATATCCTGGCAGCAGAAGATGCATACGCCGCCGCAGCCTCCGCAGTTCCCATTCGAAGATTGAGCATCGGTTCCCGGCAAGCACGGCCAGAGGAAACACGTGGTCGACGTGTCCGCGCAGGTGCCGTCGCAACAACTATTGCCATATCCGCACTCGGCGTCGGTCGTGCAACCACAGCGCCCGTTGTTGCAGGTGCCGTTGTTCGCGCAGGAGTTGCCGCAGCTTCCGCAGTTCTGCGCCGTGCTGAGCGGCGTCTCGCAGCCGTCGGTCGGGCGATTGTTGCAGTCCGCGAAGCCGCGATCGCACTGCATCAAACCGCACGTGCCGTTCGTGCATTGGCTTTGCGCGTGCGCCGGTGCACACGCGCGGTCGCACGCGCCGCAGTCGGTCAAGCTGTTCAGCGAGCGCTCGCAGCCGTCCGCCGGATTGCCGTTGCAATCGGCAAAGCCGGGACGGCACATGATCTTGCCGCACGTGCCGGCGGTGCACGTCGCCGAGGCGACGTTTGCAAGCGTCGTGCAGTTGTTCATGCAGCTGCCGCAGCTCGCGGAGCTCGTGAGATCGGCTTCGCAGCCGTTGCTCGGCATGCCATCACAATCGGCGCGACCCGTTCCGCAGACGAGGTCGCACTTGCCACCTTCGCAGCTCGACGACAGGACATCCATCAGCGACGCACACACGTTGTTGCAACCGCCGCACGTCGTCGGAAGACTGAAGTCGGCCTCACAACCATCGGCGAGGTTGGTGTTGCAGTTGCCGCGGCCATCGGTGCACTGACTGATCGAACACTGACCGTTGTTGTTGCAGGCGGTCTGCGCGTTCGGCGCGATACAGGCTTTTTGGCAATCGCCGCAATCGTTCAACGTGCGGATGTTGACCTCGCAACCGTTGTTCGGGTCGCCGTCGCAATCTTTCCAACCCGCTTCGCAGGTGCCGATGCCGCAGGTCCCGCCGCGACACACGCCAGTCGTGTGCGATCGATTCGGGCAACGCTGGCCGCACACCCCGCAGTTGTCGTTGGCCGTCAAATCGACTTCGCAGCCGTTGCCTTGATCGCCATCACAGTCCGCGCGGTTGTTCGTGCAGATTTGAGGTGTGCACTTGCCGCCCGCACACAGAGTCGCGTTTCCGCTGCAAATGGTGCCGCAAGCGCCGCAGTTCTGAGGATCGGTCGCGAGCAACTTGCACTGGTTGCCACCGCAGGTCGCCGCGCCCGGCCCGCAGCCGGTGTCAGCGCACTTGCCTTCGCGACACTCGCTCACGGTGTTCACCTTCACGCATGACGTCCCGCAAGTTCCGCAGTTCGTCGAACGTGCGAGGTCGGCCTCGCAGCCGTTCGCGGTGTCCTTGTCGCAGTCGCTGTAACCTTCTTCGCAACCGTTCTCGAGCGCGCCGACCGTGCACGGCGCCGACTCGGGATCGCAGGCGTGCGTCACGACGCAGCGGAAGCCACCGCCGTCGACGGCTTCGCAGCTCGGGTGGGTGACGTGCGGAAGCTTGCAGGACGTGCCGCACGCGCCGCAGTGGTCGGCGCTGTCGAGTGCGGTCTCGCAGCCGTCCGCGGCGACGCCGTTACAGTCGGCGAAGCCAGGATCACACTTCGTCACGACACAACTGCCGCTGTCGCACGTGCCGTCGCCGTGCGCGGGATCACACTTGCCGTCGCACTTACCACAGTGGGCGGCCGTGTTGAGCTGCTGTTCGCAGCCGTTCGCCGCATCGCTGTCGCAATCGCCGAACGGGCCGATGCAGGTCCCGACGCCGCACTTCAAATCTTTGCAACCCGGGTTGGCGTTATCGGAAGCGCCGCAGGTCTTCCCGCACTCGCCGCAGTTCGACAACGTGTTGAGGTCGGTCTCACACCCGTTGTCATCGTCGCCATCACAGTTGGCATACCCGGGGTTGCACTTCGCGAGCGCACACAAGCCTGCCGTACACGAAGCGCTCGCGCGGTTGTAACGACACGCCGCGCCGCACAGCCCACAGTTTTGGGCCGTGTCGAGCTTCGCTTCGCAGCCGTTCTCGGAGTTGGCATCGCAGTCCACGTAGCCGTCGAGACAGCGCTGGATCACGCACGTGCCCTCGACGCAGTTGGCTTCTGCGTGCGACCGCTCACAGCGCGCGAGTTCGTCGCTCGCACATTCGACGACCGCGGCGTCTCTTTCGCCGCCATCAGCGACAGGCCCGCCGGTGCCGCCGTCGACCTCCTTGAGGCCGTCGGAGCGCGACGGCAGAAGCTGGGCGTCGTAGACGCTGCAAGCACAGAGCAACGCGCAGCCTAGCGAAAGGCTCCGCCATCCGGAGCCGCAGCCGGTCAGAAACCCCAACACCGCGAGCTTCGTCGTTGCCATCACCCGAGCGCGGTTGCGTACCATCGAACTCCAATCGCAGCCATATGTGCCGCAGCGTGTGCGCATCGATCCAACAAGTGCGGCGAAGCCCAATGCACTCCAAATCGGGACTAACGGCCTGGCTGCAATGCCCAAACGCTGGCTAAATACGCACGCTTTAGGCGGGCTCAAACACAGTCGCTTCGCCGCTATTTGCGATTGCTTCGAGTTTGGCGAGTTCTTCGAACAATTCAACGCGAACGACCACGCGGTCTCGGAGCGCGATCGCACCCATGAACGCTTTGTACTGCGGGATCGCGAACTTCGACGGCACGAGCTCGACTTCTCCGACGATGCGCTCGCTTACCAGTCGCAGGGGTATGCTGAGCCCCTGCGCATGGCCGTGTAAGTGCAGCTGACCTTCGACGGCGGAGCCCGTTGGATCACGTTTCAGCGTGCCCTTCAGTTCGATCCGCGGGTGCTCGGCGATCTCGAGCAGCTCTTTGCGGATGGTCTCCTCGATCTCCGCTTTGTCGCCGTTGGATAAAATACTTCGGTCGACCTTGCCGCGGTGCGCGACGCCATCCACACGCAGTGAGCTCGCATCGAACGTCGCGCGAACCTGGCCTGCCTCGAGTCGAATTTCGAACGAGGTGACGGACAAGCGCAGATCGTGGGCGAGCTTGGCAAATAGCCCCTCTTTGAACGTGAAGACGAAGACCTGTGCGCGCATGCGCGTCCACTTTACGTCGTGGGCTCCACCACGCAACGCCTGCGCAGTAAAGGCCTGGCTTCGCGGGCTAAATCGACGTGGCGTCCGCGGCAAGTCAGAATGCGGAAGCGAGTCGACGCGGGCACGTCGGAGCTGGAGGCTGAGCATGAGCGGCACGAGGGCCGGGTGGGCACGGCGACAGGTCGCGAGGGCTTCGTTGGGCGTGCTGGTCGGGTGCCTCGCGGCAGCGCCGGAGTCGCAAATCGCGTCAGCCCAGTCGCAGACCCCGCCGCCGAGCGCTGCAGGGCCGAAGGCGGCTGCCGCCCTGAGCGGCGCCGAGGCGGTGCAGACTGCGTTTACGACCGTCGCCGACTCGGTGTCGCCGTCGGTGGTCGCGATGCGGATCGAGTCGCGCCGCAAGCTGTCGGCGAACCCGTTCGAAGGTTTTCCGTTCGGGGACTGGTTCGACGCACAGAACCCGCGCGACCAGTACCAGGTGCAACGAGGCACGGGCTCCGGCGTCGTAATCCGCACCGACGGGTACATCCTGACGAACAAGCACGTCGTCGAGGGGGCGAGCCGCGTCGAGGTCGTGTTCAAGGACGGCCAGCACTTGGTCGGTAAGACGGTCGGGATCGACGACGCGACCGATCTGGCCGTCGTCAAAGTCTCAGCCAAGAACCTCACGTCGGCGCGCTTCGCGGATTCGAGTAAAGCGCGGCCGGGCGAGTGGGTCGTGGCGATCGGATCTCCGTTCGGGCTCGACTACACGGTCACGGTCGGGGTGGTGAGCGCAGTCGGGCGCGGTGAGATGCGCCAGAACGAGATCGGGGACTACTTACAAACCGACGCGAGCATCAACCCGGGCAACTCGGGCGGGCCGCTCGTGAACCTGAAGGGCGAAGTCCTCGGCATCAACACGATGATCATCGGCGGCGGCACCGGGATCGGTTTCGCGATCCCTTCGAACCTCGCCCGGGTCGTCTCCGATCAACTGATCGACAAGGGCAGCGTGCGGCGACCCTATCTCGGCGTCGCGTTTCAACCTCTGACGATCGATCTCGCAAAGCAGTTCGGCGTGGAAGGTAAGGGCGGCGCGCTCGTGAGCAGCGTCGTGGGTGGTGGGCCGGCGGAGAAGGCCGGCGTAAAAGCGGGCGACGTGATCGTCGCGCTCGACGGTGCGCCGATCAAAGAGCATCGGGACTTGCTGCGCCTCTTGCTCGAGAAAGCGGTCGGCGCGAACGTGCAGCTGAGTCTCGTGCGCGATCGCAAGTCGCTCACCGTCCCAGTGGTGACGGTCGAAAAGCAGAGCACCACAAAAGCGGAGAAAGCTCCGAAGCCGGCGCGCGGCACTCCGGCGGAACGTCGCGACCTCGGGCTGTCACTCGAGCCGCTGACGCCGGAGCGGGCAGGGCGGCTCGGCTATCGTGGCAAGCAAGGTGCGCTCGTCGTGAACGTGGAGCGCGGCTCGAGCGCGGACCGCGCGGAGCTCGCCCAGGGCGACTTGATCATCGAGGCCGACCGAAAGGTGGTTCAGGCGCCGGCCGATGTGGACGCTGCGCTCGCAGACGGAACCGCGCTCCTGCGCGTGCTGCGGCGCGACTCGGCTCTGTACATCGTGCTCTCGCGCGAGGACTGACGCCCCGCGCAGACGCCGGCAGTTGCGAACCCCGATCCAATGGTTAGGGTAAACGGTACGTCGCCGTCAGCGTGGCTGGCTCGTCGGTCGCGACGGTACGCGTCTCCAGCATGTGCAGTACGTGCGCGTACACAGAACGCGCAGCGGCTGGATACAGCGCCTTGGCTACTGCTGCGTACATCTTCGGAACCATCGCTTGAATGGTGGAAGGTCCCGCCGTGAGGCACTCGAGGATCTGTGCTTCGCGCGCTTGGCGGTGCGCGATGAATGCCGCTACCAGCGGCTTCGGGTCCTCGATTGCGGGGCCGTGTGTCGGCAAGTAGCGCGCGTCGTCGCGACCTAACAATAAGTTTAGGCTCCGCAAGTAGTCCGCCATGTTGCCGTCCGGCGGAGAGATCACGCTCGTCGACCAGCCCATCACGTGGTCGCCGCTGAACAAAAGCTTCTCGCTCTGCAGCTGAAAACACAGGTGATTGCTGCAGTGGCCGGGCGTGTGGACAGCTTCGATGCTGAAGTCTTTGCCATCGATCACGTCGCCGTGTTTCGTGGTCACGTCCGGCACGAACGCGAAGTCCGCGCCTTCTTCGACCTTGTCTTCGGGGCGCTCACTTCCGCCGTGCGGCCCGTAGCCGTACGTGCGCGCGCCCGTGCGTTCCTTCAACAAGCGCGCACCGGGCGAGTGATCCAGGTGTGTGTGTGTGATCAGAATGTGCGAGACGGTCTCGCCTTCGAGCGCGCGCACCAGGTTGTCGATGTGTTCAATCGACGCAGGCCCGGGGTCGATCACTGCAACACTCCCGCGCCCTACGACGTAGGTGCCGGTTCCGGCATACGTAAAAGGACTAGGGTTATGCGCAATGAGGCGGCGCACGTTCGGCGACACTTGCTCGAGCACCCCGTATTCGAAGTGCAAATCCTTCACGAGAGGGATGACGACGTCGTCCATGAGCCTCATGTACCACGTACTAGCCAGCTACAAAGCCCACCCAGCTGTGTCGCAGTTGTCAGGCCCCGAGTGATGGTTAGCTTGGAAAAAGCTCTGAAGATTCCCCGCGGTTTTCGTGGGGTTTTTCGCGGGCGGTAGGTGACCCATGTCAGAACGTCAAACGCTACCGGTTATCCCCCTCCGCGGCGCCGTCGTCTTTCCAGGAGTGACGTTGCCGATCTCGGTTGGGCGTTCATTTTCTCTGCGTGCCATCGAGCACGCAGCCAAACACGATCAGCGCGTGTTCGTCG
>DASRXR010000594.1:0-5474 GCA_035687405.1 Polyangiales bacterium | reverse complement strand
AGCGGATGCGGCATGCGTTCGTGGTCGCGTTCGGGCGGGCGTTCAGCGATGTCACGTCGGGTCGTCTCACCTATCGGTTCTATCTCGACGACTGGGAGATCATGTCGCACACCGCGCTCGCGGAGCTCAGTTGGCTCCCCGAGAACGACACCGTGCTCGCGCTTCGCTACCGCTTTTACCTGCAGAGCGCGGCGGCACAGTACCGCTCGCGGTTCCCTTCGGTGTTCTCGCTGCGCCAGTACTACAGCCGGGACAAAGAGCTCTCGAAGTTCATGAACCACCGTCTCGCGGCCGAGGTCGAGAAGACGTGGTCACTCGGCGGCATCGGCGAGAAATTCCAGACCGTGGTCTCGGTTGGGCCGACACTCTACCTCTACGACAACTTCATCCCGTACAAGCGCATTTGGGCTTTCGAAGCCACGCTCTCCGGAGTGCTCTCCTTATGAGCTCGAGCCGCTTCAGAGTCTTGATGTGTGTGCTCGGCTTGGCCGGGTCGATCGGCTTCGCGCTGATTCGCCCGCAGCCGTCCGCGGCACAAGACGACGACGACCTCGGCGAAGCTGTCGAAAGTGAGGGGTCGGATGCACCGACTGAAGGCGACGCTCCGGACGCCGACGCGCAAGCACCTGCCGAAGCGACCGCGGTCGTACTCGATGAAACCCCGGCAGAGCCCCCGAACGACGTCATCGCGCGTGCGTTCATCGGCGGAGGTCTCGGCACGCGCACGATTCGCCGGCCGGTTCCTGGTGGCGTACAGCGCGTCGGTACGCTGTTTTTCCCCGCGGCGGACGTAGGGATCGCCGTGCGCGTGTTCCCACGGGAAGCGTTCACGCTCGATATTCTCGCGCGCTACCAGACCTCGCTCGGGCTCGTGGTGAAAGAGCCGGTCTTATTCGCGCTCGACAACGAGGTGGATGTGCGCTCCGAACACGCCGAAATCTCGGTCGCGCCGGGCTGGCGTCTCGGAGAAGCAGAGACTTCGGCGCGCGTCACCTTCCCGATCGGCGTCGCCTTCCGGAACTTTTGGCCGGCCGATCATCACTTGCAGACCCCGCGCTACACGCTGATCGGTCCACACGCACGCATCGAGCTTCAGGCCATGCTCGGAAGCTCCGTGCGTTTCCGTGCCGGGCCGGAGGCTCAGCTCTACGGCATCATCGGCAGTGACCTCACCGACCAAGGTGGCGTCAGCTCGCCTAGCTTCGCAATCGGCGCTGAGGCCAGCCTCGAGTTTCGCTTGAACACGACGTTCCTGCTCGAGTTCGAGTACCGACAATCGAACGCGACCGCGTCGAGCAAAGTCTCGGACTCGTTTCTCGACGTCGAACGCTTTGCTACCGTCCGTCTCGCGGGAGAGATGTAAACACCATGCACCGCGCGTTCAAAGTGGGTTTCCTCGCACTGGCGGCGCTGCTTCCGCTCGTCGGCTGCTCGCTCGACAACAGCGCGCGCGAGAAGACGATCAAGGGTGAAAGCATCGACTCGTTCTTTCTCGATTCGTTCACGGTCGAGGTGATGCCGGTGTTGCTGCGAGACTGCGGATTTCAAGGGTGTCATGGTTCCCCGGAGCGTTTCTTCCGGGTTTGGGGCCCGGGCCGCACGCGGTACGAGCCGAACAAGACCGTGTGCGAGAAGCCCGGGTTCTCGCCGCCGTGCAACTGGGATCCGATCACACCACTCGAACGCGACTATTCGCTGCAGTTCGCGAGGTCGATGGTCGACTTGGCCAAGCCCGAAGACTCTCTGCTTCTGCGCAAACCGCTCGCGGTGGAGCGGGGCGGCGCGGATCACGAGGGCGTCGACAAGTACGGTCGAAACGTCTACCGCACGCCGGACGAAGAAGGCTTCAGCACGCTCGCGCGCTGGGTCTATGCCTACGCGGACTCGCAGAACGCGCGAGTGCCGGCCGCGCCCACGCCAGTCGCAACGGCGGGCGCTCCGGCGACGATTCCTTGAACACTGAGAACTGAAACGCACTCGTGTCCGCGGTGGGCACCGGCGGCACGATCAGCGGTACGTTCGAGGTGAACGCTTGCGCGCGAAGCGCTTAAAAACAAAGCGCCCGCGGCAAACTCGCCGCGAGCGCTTCGATGTTTCGGACGCTCTCGAAGAGCGACCGATCGCGATCAGCTGCCGCTACCAGCAGCACCAGCGGCCGGCGTCTCGATCGGATCACCGTCGCAGGTGACCGGGTCGGGCAGGTTGCCTGTGAAGTCGAACATCATGGTGCCCATCATGCCCATCGCCATGAAGCGAGCGCCGAACATCTTCGCGGTCGCGAGGCTCGTGCACATCGGCGCGCCGATGCCTGCGTTGAAGACCAACCCGCACTCGTTGTTCGCAGTGCAGCAGCTCGGCACCGACACGGGGCTGCCACCGGCCATGAACGTCGTGCTGTCGCAACGCTTGTCCGACGGAGGTGGTAGGTCCGTACAGCTGCCGGCTACCATCTGACCGCACGTACCGTCGAAGTTCGACCGGCAGCACAGCTGGCCCATGAAGTCCTTTTCCGGCTCACAAACCTTTGGACCGCAAGGGACCGAACCTTTGACGGTGTCGTCCTTGTCGTCGTTCGACTTCGACGGCGAGGTCTTTTCGCCGCTGTCGTCGCTACCACAAGCCATTGCACCCAGCGCCGCGATCAATCCCGCGAGCACGATCCCGCTAAGTCTCGTCGTCATTCCAGTCACCATCCTTCTCATCTTCAGCCCGCGCGAACGTGTGGTCTACGATGCTTTCGAACACGCGTTTCGCATCACTTCATCACTCCGGCGCCGTGGCCCCCTCGGCCGGCTTCAGCGCCAGAATCCAGTCGCGGACCAGGTCCGCATGCTCTTTGTCCACGACGCGCGTCACGAGCGGAGGCATCTGCTTGTTGCCATCGACGCCGAGGCGCGTGGTGATCAGATTGTAAAGCAAACTTTCGTCGGGCTTACCCGGAACGATGCGCTTCTGGCCTAGCCACTGCGTCGTCTGCGCCTCGACGTTGATCAAGTTCTTGAGCACTTCGGTGTCGTTCGTTGGACTTCCATCGAGCTCGCTCCACTTGAGCTTCATCCGCAGGTCAGTCTTTTCCGCCTTCGCATTCACGCCGTCGTTGTGACACGTCACACCGCAGTTGATGTGCAGAAAACCGAGCACGTCGCGCGCTTTGCCCGTGCCGTCGTCGCCGATTTCGAACGCGGTCTTCTCCGGCGGATCGGACAACAGATCTTCGTCGACCAAGCGCTGCAGGGTCAGGCCCTCTGCGTCTGGCAAACCGAGCGAGATCATCTCGAAGCCCAGCACGTTGTCAGAGGCGCCGTCGTGACAGTCGTTGCAGGTGCCGACGTTCGGCACTTCGTAGTTGTAGCCGTCGAGCGGCATCATCATGCCGTTGTCTTCGCGCTCGGCGGTCTTGTCGTCTTTGCTCCAGACGTACGTAGTCCAGCGCCACTTGTCGCTGCGCATCTTGGTGTACAAGCGAGTCTCGGCGCGCCGTTCGTTCTGCCGGAACTCTTTGAAGATCTTCGTTCCGACCGGGAACTTCCACGCATCCGGATCCGAGCTGTCGATTTTCTCGCCGTCAGGCAGAAGGATGTAGCGAAACTTTTCCGCGCCATCCGACCAGAACTTGTACGCGGGCGCGTAGAGCTCGACGTTCTTTGCGAGCTTCTTCGACTTGATGTCGGAATACAGGCCGGCGCAGGACAGTTGCACTGGCATTCCGTCCTGCTGCGAGTCGATCTGCTCTTGGCACGAGCCCAGCGCTTCGGGACTCTCGCCGCCACCGCCTTCGCGGTCACCGGAGTCGTCCGCGGGCGGGAAATCGAAGCCACCGCGATCGACGTCATGGGACGCCGTACAGGCGGTCAGCATCAGGAGGATTAGCAGTGCGCGAGATCGAACCATGAGTTGTCTGCCGTAGGTCGCGAGTGATCGAATGCGCGCTCCACGGGCTCGAACCGAAACTGCGAGCCTGGGATGCGGCGCGCTTTGAATGCAGCGAGCCACCGTAGAGACGAGCGTTTCGCCTCAAAGCCTGCGTTGCTAGTAGAAGCGTGTCCATGCCCTTCGCAAACATGGCTGCGCCGCTTTGCGCAGCGCAGCCATGTTGCTAGTGGCAGTTCATCACGGCGCGGGAGCGCCGGCAGTTCCACCAGCAGCGGGCGGCGGCGTCGCGGCACCACCGGCTGCACCAGTTGCACCCATGCGGTTACGGAACGAGTTCACGAGACCCATGAAGTCCAGCATGCCTTGGCTCTTTGGCTCGAGCGAACGCAAGTAGACCACGAGGCCCTGGTACTCCTCGGCGCTCGCTGCCCACTTATGGAAGAGCGGGTAGTACATCATGATGCCCGGAAGGCTGCCCCACTTCGCGGCGGGCGGCTTCATGCCGTTCTCGAAGATGTTCTTGATCTCGTCGTCGGTGTAGCCGCCCGTTTGCTGCGGCGTGTGCTCGACGGCGAGGAACGACGCTCCGCTGCCATGGCAGTTCGTACACGAGACGTTGTTGTCCAGCATGAACATGCCGCCGCCAGCCGCAGCCATGATCTGGCCCGGCATGAAATTCAGCATGATCTTGTTGTTGTAACGCGCTTCGCCTCGCGTGTAGTCGTCGTCAGTCGCTGCGGTCACGTTCAACGGAACCGTGCCCTTGCGCTTACCCGCAGTGGCCGTGATCGTGAACTTGCCGGCTTTGCGCGTCGTGATCATGACGCCGTTCTCCACGCCACTCGTATCGAAGTCGACGGCGTTTGGATCCGAGCACTCCCATTTGTCCGCCTTGACGCCGTTGACCACGGCCGGGACTTGGAACTTCCGGCTGCTGCCCTCGATGTAGGCCGAGTTCAACGTCGGAAAAAAGATGTCGAGCTTTTCGGCCGGCGGATCTCCCGGGTTAGCCCCCGGATCGTTGTCTGTAGTCTCGTCCGACCCGCATCCGATAAGCCCTGCGCCCACTGCGACTGCAATGACAGCCGCCACACTGCGTGAAACCAACATTCTGTCACCCTCCAGGTATCGGTGCCGAACCTATCACCGGCTGTGTACGGCTGCCAACACCATCGGTGCACGTTTCGCACAGTCTGGGATCGCCGTTGCGCGGCGTTTGCGCGCCTATGCTCACATTTAGTGAAAAACGTGTCCCGAAAAGCTGACTGATTCCGTAAGCTTATGGCCTCGCGCAAGAATTTGCACAGCGCAGGGTCGCTGCAGCCGTTAGCTGCGTCGACCGGCTCGCGCACTGCGCCAGACACCGTCCCCAATCGTGGGTGCTCCCACTGCGCGATTGCGGGACATCACGTACGCGTCGACCGCACCCTCGATCAGACGGATGGATTTGCGTTCGTAAAGCTCGGGCACTTCTTCGAACTCATCGAGCCGCGCAAGTAACTCCGGATCGACGTCGTACACTTCGCCGCTAACGGCGGTGGTTCCGTCCTCGAGCAGCGCTGGATAACCGCCCAGGTTCACCAACTCGTAGCGTGGTTCGG
>DASRXR010000593.1:0-8024 GCA_035687405.1 Polyangiales bacterium | reverse complement strand
AGATCCCGCCTGCAGCCATCAGCGGCGGATTCAGACTAGCACGAGATCCTCACTGCCGTGCTCGAACGCAGCCACGAATGTGAGCACGGTTGCGCGCTCCCCAGCCCAGGACAAGTGGACGCTACTCGGTCTCGCCTTGCCAGAGCGCGAGCTTGCGCTGAAGCGTCTTGCGGTCGAGTCCGAGAATGCGGGCCGCGACGCTGCGATTGCCCTGCGCGGCATCGAGAACCCTCAAGATGTAGCGCTTCTCGACTTCCTCGAGCGCCACGAAGTCGCTCGGGCTGTCAGCGACGACGAGCACGTGACTCGACGTGTACTTCCGAACCGAGTCCGGCAAATCGTCGAGTGTGATGTGGTCGAACCGCGCGAGTGCAACCGCACGCTCGATGCAGTTGTGAAGCTCGCGCACGTTGCCCGGCCAGGCATAACTCCGCAGCTTGGCCGCAGCGTCCGGCGCGATCCCGCGCACCGGCTTCTTCGTTGTAGCCGCCGTGCTCTCGAGGTGTTGTTGCGCGAGGAGAAGCACGTCGTTGCCGCGATCGCGCAGCGGCGGCAGGTGAACGTCGAGCACGTTGATGCGAAAGTAGAGATCCGAGCGGAACCGGCCGTCTTCGACCGCTGCGACCAAGTCACGGTTCGTCGCCGTGATCACGCGCACGTCGAACGGCATCTCTTGATCCGAGCCGACCGGCCGCAGCACGCGCTCCTGCAACGCGCGCAAGAGTTTGGCTTGCACCGACAGCGGCAGCTCGCCGATCTCATCGAGGAACAGCGTGCCTCCTTCCGCGCGCGCGATCAGCCCAGTGCGGCTGCTCTGCGCGCCGGTGAACGCACCACGCGCGTGACCGAACAACTCGCTCTCGAGCAGCGCTTCGGGAAGCGCTGCACAGTTCACTGCGACGAACGCACGTTCGCGTCGCGGGCTCGCGTCGTGCAACGCGAGCGCGACCAACTCCTTGCCCGTGCCACTCTCCCCGGTGATCAGTACGGTGACTTCCGAATCGGCCGTGCGCTCGAGCCGTTCGAACACGCGGCGCATCGCCGGGCTCTGACCGAGCATTCGCGTCTGCGCGGGGCGGTCCGCGAGTTGGCGCTCGAGCCGCTGGATGTCCTGCTTGAGCCGCGTGTACTCGGCGGCGCGATGCAGCGCCATCGCGAGCACGTCGACCTCGAACGGCTTCGTGATGAAGTCGTAGGCGCCCGCACGCATCGCCGCGATCGCGCTTTCGAGGCTGCCAAATGCCGTGATGACGACCACCGGCAACCCAGGTCGGACCGCGACGGCTTCGGTGCACAACGCGATGCCGCCGACCCCGGGCATCTGCAAGTCAGTCAGCAGCACGGCGTATTCGTGAGCGCCCAACCGTTCGATCGCTTGCTGCGCACTCGTGCACGTTTCCACCTCGAAGCCGCGACGCCCGAGACCTACCTCGAGCACGCTGCACATCGCTACGTCGTCGTCGACGGCGAGAACTCTCGGTGCACGCTCAGACATCGTCCCGTCCCTGCGGAAGCACGACCGTGATGCAGGTGCCAGCCCCAGCAGCGGTGCGGACGTCGATCTCCCCGGCGTGCTCTTCGACGATCCCGTACACGACCGAGAGACCGAGCCCCGTGCCCTGGCCGACTTCTTTTGTCGTGAAAAACGGCTCGAACATACGTTCGCGCACGTCCGGAGTCATTCCGATTCCGTCGTCTTCGATGACTAAGCACACGGTTTCCTGCTCCAGCTGCCTGACTTGGGCCGGCGAAGTTTGGGCCGCGCCGCGACCTCGATGGGCACCGATGCGCACTTCACCCCCGTTCGGCTGAGCGTGAATCGCGTTCACGACGAGGTTCATCGTGAGCTGCTGCATCTGCGAGACATCCACCGCAGCATACACATCGGTGTCACCGGTCACGCGCAGCGTCACGCCGTGTCGCGTCGCGAGGTGACGTAGCAGATCCAAAGTCATGCGAACGATCGCCGATAGATCCTGCCGGACTTTCTGCGCGCGTCGCGGGCGCGCAAAGTCCAGCAACTGCTGAATGATTTGTGTCATGCGACGCGCCTGCTCGGAGATGATCGTCGCGTCCTGCTGAGCCCCCGAACCGCTCGACTCGCCGCGCGCGATCATCTGGGCGCGAGCGTCGACCACGTTCAGCGGCGTGCCGAGCTCGTGGGCGATGCCGGAGGCGAGCTTGCCCACGGTCGTCAGGCGTTCTGCGTGACGCAGCTGCTGCAGCGCCGTAAGACGCCCTGCCGCCTCGCGATCCGCAAGCTCGTGTGCAGCCGATAGCCGCCGAGACATCGAGTTCATTTCGTGCGCGAGCTCGCCCATTTCGTCGTTGCGCCGCAGCACAAGCTGCGCGTCGAGATCACCTTCCCCAATCGCACGCGCGCGTGCAACGAGGAGGCGTAACGGCGTTCCGAGGAGCCACCAGCCCACCCCAAAGATGATCAGCGTGCTGAGCGCAATCAGGAGCAGGCTCGTTCCGAGCGTCGACCTGATCGTGCTGAAGACATAGCTGTCCGCGCTGGCGAGCGACTCACGCAACACGAGATCGCCCGGACTCCCGATCACAAGCGGGATCATGGTCACGAGCTCGCGGTCGCCGGTGGTTGGATTGGTCTCGACTTTCGAGACGATCGCGCGAGGCGCGTCGCTGACGCCCTGCCGAGCGCGTTCGTGCCAGCGAATGTCGATGCCGCTCTCGCGAAAGTTCACGTCTTCGAGCAACTGCAATGCAGGCTTTGGGCCCGCGCGCTCCGCCGTGACGGTCGTGACCGTAACCAGGATCCGGCCGAGCGCACGGTGGTCGCGCTCGATGTCGTTCCGCAAGCTGCGGAGCTCGCGCTGGCCGCGCAGATAGCCGTCGGTGCTCAACACCAGCAAGATGCCGATGGCTGTAAAGGCGCTGATCTTTAGGCTCAGGCGCATCGAACTTGGAGTGCGACTAAATGTCGCGCTGCGACTCTCTGCTCGTCAGTTATCGACTGGCACTTAGAGTGGCCAGCTCGCGGCGGATGCTTCGATCGAAGACGAACGTCGCGAACGGGACGAGGCTCACACCCATCGCTGCTGCAGCGCGCGCGAACGACCACTGGCCGCGGAAGAGCAACAGCGCGGCGCACACGCCGTATGCGACGAACAGCGCCCCGTGCAGCGAGCCGGCCACGCGCACGGCCGCGGGCAGATCAGCCCAGTACTTCATAGGCATCGCGACGCCGAGCAGCAGTACGTACGACGTCCCCTCGAGTAGCGCGACCAACCGAAAAGATTGCAACAGTTTGAGCACGGCACCGAGTGTACGCGACTCAGGGCGTTTCGACCGCACCGAGATCGGGATTGCCTCGATAGTAGGAGGCGTCGAACGGCAACGTCCCCTCGGGCACGACCCCGGCGTCGATCAATGCGCTCTGCGGCGCGAGCGCAAATGCCGATAGGTCCAGGTCTCCGGCCTCCGTACGCGCAACCCTCACGTTGTGGAGCATGCTTGCGAACTCAGACGTCGCCGCGCCGGAGCCCGTTGTGAACCAAAACCGATTCGAGGCGCCGAGATCTCCACCGAAGAGCGCGTCGCTCATCGCGCCGGAAGGCTCGACCCAAACCGACACGTCGTTCGTGAAGATTGCGCCGCTCAGCGCCGTTGCGTCGCCAAACGCGTAGTTGCCGCTCGAGTTGTCGAACGCAAGTGTGTTGCTCAAGCGGAGCGCACCGCAATTGCCACTCCAACTGAAACCGTTGCGGTCGTTGAAATACGCGATCGAGCGAGTCACGACGTGCGCCGACTCCGCGCCGCCGAGCTTGAAGCCAGTGCAGTCTCGCGTCGCGCTGTGTGTGCCATCGGTGCGCGAACAGTTGGTGTGCGCGACGCATTGATCGATCGTGACCTCAGCGTCGGTGTCGGTGTCGAGATCCCAACCGTCGCCGAGGTTGTGATGCGCCACGCAGCCGCGAAACACGTTGCCACGCCCTACCCCGACCTTCGCGCTGAACCCGTCTGCGTTTTCGCCGTCGTTGTCGAAGCTCTCGCAGTTCAGGATCAGGTTGTCCGAGGCAGTCGACATCGAGCTCGCACCGAGCTGCAGTCCCGGGCCCCGGTTCTGGAAGGTCGCACAGCGTTCGATCCGATTGTGGCTGCCTGCGACGTAGATGCCTGCATCGGCCGCACCGCGAACGATCAAACCCACCACCTGCCAGTAGTCAGCTTCGATCACTAGACCGCAAGAGCTCTCGCTGCCGCCGGCAAAGTCCAAAAGCGGCGCTTCGCGCTGGTATTGGGAGAGCGTCTTCGTCGCAGCCGCCGAACCGTTGTTGTCTCTCGCGATCGTCAGCGGATCGGAGAATGGGTACGTCCCGCCACGTAAATACACCGTGCCTCCGGCCACTACGCGCGAGAGTGCAGCCGTCAGCGACGTGGGTCGTTCGAGCGTGCCCGGCGCGGAGTCTTCACCGTCCGCGGCTGCGATCATTACACGCGCCTCGGCAGGCACTTCACTCGCATCGCGCGGGTCGATGCTGCCATCCCGAGCCTCGGCGCTTGCATCGACATCGACATCGGCCCACCCGGACGGCTCGTCCTCGGCGCAACTTGCCAGGCTCGCGAGACTCCCGAGGCACACGGCGAGCGTGATCGAGAAATGCGTGCGCAGGCTCCAAGTCATCCGACCTTCTAGCAGCTCTGAACGCTCACGATCCGTAGCGTCCGAATCTTCGGGTACGCGCGAAACCGCGACAAAGACCGCAGCGAGACGAACGAAGCTGCCGGAGACCCCTGCCCACTTGCCGCAATTTCACCAACTATTCCGCGATGCTGCGGCAGGGCCAAGCGAGCCATCGCTCCAGTGTGAGAATGCATTCTCACAAACTTTTCCAGCCTTCAGCGGGCACTCGCTTGCGGCGATGATACGAACTGCGCAAGCTGACGCACCATGGATTCTTCGACGCTGATGGCGGCATCGACCAGCGCTCACACTCTGCCTGGCTCACAAGTACTTCAGCTCGCAGACGTACTCTCCTACTGGGAGATCGATGCAACCGAGCTCCTCGACGGGAGCGGCCTCGACGCGCGCATACTCGAAGCACCCGATGCGCGGATCTCGGTCGACGCATTCAACCGAATCGTGACGCGCGCGCGAAAGCTCACCGGCGAACCGGCCCTCGGTATCTTCATGGGCTTGAAGCGTCGAGTCACGATGTACGGGTATCTCGGCTTCGCCGCGCTGAGTGCGTCGACGTTCCGTGAAGCACTCGAGCTCGCGGTGCGTTTCTCCTCGACGATCACGACCGCGGTGAAGCTGAGCTTGCATGTCGAACGCGGGCAGGCCGCGTTGCGGGTCGACGAAACCTGCGACGTCGGTGAGTGCCGCGATGTCGCGCTGCTCGCGCTGATCCTCGGCCTCGATCAGATCGGCCGGGCACTCACCGGTCACGACTTGGGCGGCGAAGCACAGCTCGCGATCTCGCGGCCGCCTTACTTCGACCGTTTTGAGAATCTCATCATGCGCATGCGCTTCGATCAGCCGGTGACCCAGCTCGTCTTCGACGCGAACATGCTCGACCTTCCCCTCAAGAGTCCCGACCGCGCGGGATTACGCTTGGCCGTCGAACAGTGCGAGCGCGCATTGCGCGATCACCGTCTCGACATCGGCATCGTGGAACGAGTGCGGTCGCTGATTCCGACCGACGCCGGATTTCGATCGCTCGAAGAAGTCTCGGCGAGCTTGCGCCTGTCGTCGCGCACGCTGAAACGACGACTTGCGTCACAAGGCGTGAGCTTCTCGACGATCTCCGATCAGGAACGTTGCCGGCGCGCCTGCACGCTCGTCGCTGCGTCTTCGCTCCCGCTCGTCACGGTCGCGGAGCGCCTTGGCTACTCGAGCATGCCGAACTTCGCGCGCGCGTTTCGGCGTTGGACCGGCCGCTCGCCGGCCGCGTACCGTCGCGACCCGAACATTCGCACGCTCAAGGTCGCGAATACGCAGCCGCCTGCGATGTGAAACGGATTGGTGCTTCGTTCAAGCGCGCGCAGCGCCGGTCTGTCGCCGTTGCGCCGCAGCGATATCGCGCAGGTCCACGACTGCCGAAACGAGGCGTTCCGGCGTGAGAGGCTTCGGCAAGTACAGATCGAATCCTGCCGCGATCGCACGCTGCCGGTCGACGTCTCGCGCATGCGCGCTGACCGCGCATGCAGGCGGCGGAGGTCGACCGCGCCGGCGGCTGTCTTCGACGACGCGTTCGATCAACTCGTAGCCGGTCATTCCCGTGAGCCCGATGTCGCTGACGATGACATCGATCGTGGTTGCATCCCGCGGCGGTTCTTGAAAGCCAGGCGCTGTCGTTTCTGCATACAAGCCGAGCGCGAACAGACCTGCCGCCGGCGTGGAAACTGCGACTACGCTCGCGCCCGCACGAACCAACATCCAGCGCATCGCTTCTTGTGTGTTCGGATCGTCTTCGATCAGCAGCACACGGAGGCCCGCGAGCGGTGTGCCCGCAATTGCAAAGACGCCGGAACGATTGGTCTCGCGCACTCGCACGTGGTTCGGATCGACGCCCGGAAGTCGGACACGGAACAGCGAGCCAGTGCCGAGACCGTCGCTGTGCGCTTCGATCGTGCCGCCTTGGATCTCGACCAGTTGTCGGCTCAGCGATAGGCCGATCCCCAAACCTCCGTGCTGGCGCGCGTCACTCATGTCCGCTTGCTGGAACCGCTCGAAGACGTGCGGCATGAACTCTGGATCGATGCCCTCGCCCGTATCCTCGACGTCGAGCTCGAGAGCCGCGTCTCGCCGATGTGCTCGAACGTGGATCTGTCCGCCCGGCGGCGTGAACTTCGTCGCGTTGGTGAGCAGGTTCCACAGCACTTGTTTGAGTCGCACTCCGTCCAACACCACGCTGCCGATGTCGTGCGGAACATCGACCTCGATCACGAGCCGCTTCGCGTCCGCGGCTGGCTTGACGATCTCGATCGCGTCGCGCACCACGCTCGCAACCGACACTACGCTGGGCGCAAAAGACAGCTTGCCGGACACCAGCCGAGACAAGTCGAGCAGGTCGTTGATCAGACACGACTGACTCTCCGCACTCTGAACGATGATGTCGACGACGCGATCAAGCTCCTGCTGCGGGAACGACTTCGAGCGCAGCGCACCGGCCCAAAGCAGGATTGCGGCGAGCGGCGTGCGTAACTCATGGCTGAGCGTCGCGAGGAATTCGTCTTTCGCGTTGTTCACGCGCTGCGCTTCGGCATGTGCCGCTTTCACAGTGTCGAGCAGCTCCTCGCGTTGCTGTTGCAGCCGCTTCTGCTCGCTGATGTCGACGACGAACGCGACGCATTCCGAGCTACTTCCGAGCCCGTTGATCCGCGTCAGCGCGAACAGCCCCCAGCAGCGCGTGCCGTCCTTGCGAATGAGCTCTTTTTCGAAAGGCGCGGTCTCACCGCGTTCCGCGAGCTCTTGCAATGCACGCGACGTCGCGGCCTGAAACTCCGGCGCCGTAAATGCCTGGCTGTTGTCGAGGCGCTTGAGCTCGTCCCGGCTGTACCCGCACATGCGTTGAAATGCGACGTTCGTCTCGATGATGCTGCCGTCGAGCTCGAAGAACACTACGCCGACGGTTTCGATCGACAACGCGCCGCGCATCCGCTCTTCCGAGCTGCGCAACGCCGTTTCGGAATGCGCGCGCCCGACCGCGTCCCACGTGCGGCGAGCGAGCTCTCGGATCAGCTCGCGCTCGTCGTCCGTCCAGACGCGTGCGACGTCGCTATGGAATGCGACGGCGGCGACGAAGCGGCCGTTCTTCTCGAGCGCGCAAGCCAACGCGGCTTTGATGTCTGCGGCTCGGTAGGCGGCGCGTTGCGAGTCGCCGAGGCGCCAATCCTCATCGACGTCTTCCAGATCGAATAGTCCGCCGCCTTCCAGCGACGCGAGCAACCCGTCGGTGATGAATGTATCCCACGGATACTTGCCTGCCACCGATACGCCGCGCCGCACGAAGTCGCGATGAATGATCACGCTATCGGGGGTCAACTCCACGTAC
>DASRXR010000592.1:0-13677 GCA_035687405.1 Polyangiales bacterium | reverse complement strand
CGTAGATGGCGAGCGCAGCCAAAAGCTGCTGAGGGTCCTGGAGCGCCCCCGCAGCGCGGAGCGGCAAGCTCACGACAGCTCCACCGGCGCGCTCCGCCGCCGCGAGCGCGAGCGTGGCCGGTTCGAGGCCGCGCAAGCGCTCCACCCAGAACGCCTCGGCGCGCGCAAAGACTTCCGAACGGCCGGTCCACTCCGCAGCGGACAGCGGCGAGAGCGCATCCAGCTGCGTGCCTGGCTCGAGCTCGAGGAGCGACGCGGCTGCTCCGAGCGACAGCGGTGCCCCACCCAGGCGAGTCACGGTGAGGATACGCAGGACGCCGTCCGACGTCGCGATCGAGATCGCCTCGTCGTCTACTGACACGACGCATCCGGGCGACTCGCCTGGATCGAGCGCGCCCACCTCGGCCGCCCGAACCAGCAGCACCTCACCGCGATGCCACAGCTTCGGCAGGGCGAGCGGATTCTCGTAGTCGCCGAAATCGAGCCCGCGCACCAGCGCGACGAGCTCACTGGCCGGTCGTTCGAACTGTAGGATCGCGCCCGCGCCGGGGCGGGCGTACTTGCCGAAGTAGCTGCGCTGCTCGAGGTCCTGCGGAGTGCGCTGCACGCGGTTGTCTGCCAGCTCGTCCACCAGCTCGCTGAAGCTTTCGATCGCGGCAGCGAAGTTGCGCGTGTTCAAGCTGAGTGATGTCTCACCTGGCGCGACCTCGAACACGCGCTGCTTGAGGATGTCGCCCTCGTCGATGCCGCCGCGGATCTCGTGCCAGCTGATGCCGTACGAGGTCTCGCCGTGCATTAACGCCCATGCCGGCGCGTTCAGCCCGGCGTAGCGCGGCAGCGGCCCGTCATGAAAGTTGATCGCAGCTCTGCGCGGCAGCGCCAGGACGGACTCGGGAATCAGCGCGAGGTGCGTGATCGCGAACAGATAGTCGAACGGGTCGTCCTGCAGCGTGTGCGCGTAATCTTGGAGCGCCAGTACGCGTAAGCCACGCCGCGAAGCCCAATCCCGGACTCGGGCCGCGTCGCTGACCACCGCGGTAATGGCGTGGCCCTTGTCGACCAGCACGTCTCCGCACTCGAGCAGCAGCGAGTCGGCTCCGATCAACACCACGCGGAACGGATCAAGCGACATTACGTCGGCACCTCATGACAAACTCTTTTTGGTTATTCAAGCCAAAAACCAGTACCCGTGGCTTGCTCGGACGATGGCGTCGGGCGACTACGCCGGCGCTGTTGGCGGCGGGACGCAACGCGTGAACCACGCGGAGCGTTATATCCGTTCGCGACGGCCGTTGCCGTCTTTGACGCGAGAGTGTCGGCACCGCCGCCCGCGGAGCGTACACCCGCCTCACGCGCGCGAGAGATCGTGTGCGCGCTGGCTCCAAGTAATCGCGGCGAGCGGGAATGCAGTGGCCCCGCCCGACCGTCACCGGGCCTGGCAGAAACTGTCGAGGCCGCTGCGCGCTGGCGCGAAGCCTTCGTCGATCTGCGGAAACATCGGCGGCGGAGACGAGTCCGGGAAAAATGGCCGGATTGCTAGCCGGGGCCGTTACCGGCGCTAGCGCCCATCACGTGCCTGCAGGCCGGTTCTTCGTCGGTGCAATCAGGTCCGCGCGGCCACGGCGACCGTGCCGCCGAAACGCGTCCGCCGCTGCAGCCGTGAGCAGCAGCGGCGGGCTTCGACTCTTCGGCCTGTTCGCATGACTATGATACTGCCGACTTCGACACACACCGTCGTGTGCGCGCATCCGATCGATCCGACTCCACCCAGAACGGCCTGCGCACTTCGTTCCAGACGTCTGCGTCGCCGACGCCTAGGTCGCGCCGGGTCCACGCGTCGAGCTGCGCCAGCTCGTCCCGTTGCTTCGCACGCTCCCACCAGGCTGCAAAGGCGGCCCGGAGGCTGGGCTTCGGTGCCGCCTGCGTGCGGCACGGCTGAACCAATTGCATATTGAGTTTTTCTGCGGTCATCTGGCCCTCCGACTCCTTATTCTGGGGCCGAATCTGCCGCCCACAACCGACTAGTTCTGACGCGACAGGATAGTTTCTCTAATGCAAAGGAAGCTGCCGCCGCTGGGTTCCCTACATGCGTTCGAAGCGGCGGCGCGCCGCTTGAGCTTCAAGGCGGCAGCCGAGGAGTTGCACGTCACGCCCGGCGCGATCAGCCAGCAGATCAAGCTGCTCGAAGACCGACTTGGCCTAGCGGTGTTCGTGCGTCGTTCGCGTGCGATCGAGCTCACCGAGGCAGGGCGGATGCTTTTGGCTCCGACACAGCATGCGTTTCGTCTCTTGGCCGATGCGATGGTTCGCGTTCAGGAAACCGTGTCCACGAAGGTGCTGACCGTGAGCATGTTGCCTTCGTTCGCGACGTTGTGGTTCGTGCCCAGGCTCGGCAGCTTTCGCGCCCGTTGTCCCGACGTCGATGTTCGGATCAGTGCAACTCCGAAGCTCGCGGACTTCGAGCGCGACGACGTCGACGTCGTGATTCGCTGTGGGCTCGGGCATTATCCAGGCTTGCACGTAGAACACTTGCTGACGGAAGTGCTCTTTCCAGTCTGCAGTCCGGCACTACTGCGGGGTCCGATTCCACTCGCCGAGCCTGCGGACCTCACGCATCACACCTTGCTTCACGACGAGCTCCGGCAGGAGTGGCCGTTGTGGCTGAGCGCGGTGGGCATCGAAGGCGTGGATGCGTCGCGTGGTCCGTGCTTTAGTTTGTGGGACCTCGCGCTGCGTGCAGCTGTGGGCGGCCAAGGCGTGGCGTTGGGCCGAAGCACCTTGGTGACGCAATATTTGCAGTCGGGTGAGCTCGTTTGTCCGTTCGAGATCAGTTCGCCGTCAGAGTTCGGGTACTACTTCTTGTGTATGCCAGAACGGTTGGGGGAACCTAAAATCGCAGCGTTTCGGGATTGGTTGCGCGAAGAGCTCGCCGCGACCCAATAGCTGCCGAAACCCAAGGCGCCGAGCAACCGTGCACCGCCTGCGGCATATTCCGAGAGCGTGAACGGCCTGCGAAACAGCCTTCGGTTGCGCGGCGGCGGACACCTCTTGGACAAGTCGTCGTCGGTGATCGATTGCCGCGCCGACGTTGCTCCGTCCGTGTGGCACAGGTGCGCTTTGGTCGTAAACTCGCGGGATGTTCGAAGGCTTCGAATCCACGCGTATTGCAACATCCGGCGCCGAGATCGCGCTACGCCACAAAGGGAGTGGCCCGCCTCTGTTGCTGCTTCACGGCCATCCGCAGACGCACGTGATGTGGCATCGAATCGCGCCGCGACTCGCGGAACACTACACCGTCGTGTGCGCGGACTTGCGTGGCTACGGTGACAGCTCGAAGCCGCCCACGGATGCCGAGCACGCGCCGTACGCCAAGCGCGCGATGGCCTTGGATCAAGTCGAGACCATGCACGCGCTGGGCTTCGAACGTTTCGCCGTGATCGGGCACGATCGCGGCGGGCGCTGCGCTTATCGCTTGGCACTCGATCATCCTCAGCATGTCTCCGCGCTCGCAGTGCTCGACATCGTACCGACGTACGAACACTTCAAGCGCGCCGACATGTCGTTCGCGATGGGCTATTGGCATTGGTTCTTCCTCGCGCAGCCCTACGATTTTCCGGAGCGATTCATCGCAGCCGATCCCGATCACTTTTACCTGAGACGCGGTGAATCGTTGTTCGATCCGGAAGCCGTCGCGGCCTACCAACGCGCCTTCCGAAATCCCGCGACGATCCATGCGATGTGTGAGGACTACCGAGCCGGCGCAACGATCGATATGCGAATCGACGAAGCCGACAAGCAGGCAGGCCGGCGCATCACGTGTCCAATGTTAGCGCTGTGGGGCAAGAAGAATGCGCTCGACAAGTGGTACGACGTACTGGGCGTGTGGCGCGAGTGGGCGAATCAAGTCGAGGGCCAAGCGATCGACTGCGGGCATTTCCTCGCGGAGGAGGCACCCGATGCTACCTACGACGCGCTTACGGCATTTCTTGAAGCGCGCGTAACCTAGCTAGGCGAACACGGTCCCTAACTCGTATCGCTCTAAAGCAGGGCCTGCGGCGCTCGACACTTCGCAGCACGCGAATCATCGGGCGCATCGCCTGAGCACGGTCGTCGAGGCGGATCGAAGCTGCGGAGCCCGTCTCCAAGCCCGATCCGCGCGCTTGACAACCAATAAGTCATCACTTATTGATTCGACATGCAGACTGCGGTCGTGACCGAAGACAAGATCTTCCAGGCGCTGGCGGACCCCAGCCGCCGGGCGATTTTCGAGTCGCTCACGCGTGGCGAAGCGGCGGTGAAAGACCTCACGGCGCGCTTCGACATCTCGCAGCCCGCGGTTTCGCAGCACCTCGCCACTTTGAAAGATGCCGGTCTGGTGAACGGCCGGCGCGAGGGGCGCTGCGTCTACTACCGGGTAGAACCCCGCGGAATGAAGCCGCTCATCGACTGGATCTCGCACTACCGCGCCTTCTGGACGGAGCACGTAGATCGCCTGGAACAACTGCTAGAGAAGATGGACGAATGACTGCCGTCGACACAACCGCACAATCTCAGAGCGAATCCATTTCGTTCGAGTTCGATTTGCATCATTCGCCGCAGAAGGTGTGGCGCGCGCTCACCGACCCCGTATTGCTCGCGGAGTGGCTCCTACCCGTCGTCGATCTCAAGCTCGAGCCGGGAGCAGCGTTCGCGTTCAAACGGCCGCCGCTGCCCGGTTGGGACGGCACCGTCCATTGCCAGTTCGTCGAGATCGAAGCGCTTAGAAAACTCAGCTACACGTGGCGCGTCGGCGGCATGGACACAGTCGTGACCTTCACGCTCACGCCCACGGCGTCGGGCACGCACCTGTCCCTCGTTCAGTCGGGCTTCAAGCCGGACCAGAAGCAAAACTTTGGTGGTGCGCGCTACGGCTGGAAGCTGATGAGCGGGAAGCTCGTCGAGCTGCTCGCAGCGATCTAACTAGATTGAATTCTAACTAAGGAGGAGACGTATGAATATTCTATTGTGGGTCCTGCAAATCGCGTTGGCCTGGTTGTGCATCGCAGGAGGCTTCTTCCAGATCTTCAAGATCGAACAGCTTCAAACAGGCGTTGCGGCGATGCGCGCGCTTCCGCACGGCCTTTGGGCGTTTCTCGGAGCCTTCGGGTGTTTGGCCGGCGTGGGCCTGATTTTGCCCGGCGCGTTCAACTTGTTGCCCGTCCTGACCCCTATCTCGGCGGCAGCCGTCGCCGCGGAATCGGTCCTAATCACCGCGTTTTATCTCCGCTACGGCGACTCTTCCCCCATGTACTACAGCGGAGCGATGGCGATCATAGCGGCGTTCGTTTCGTATGGAAGGTTCGCGCTGACGCCATTGTGAGGGTGGTCGAAACTTGGTCGAGCGAAGAGACCCGCCGGTTGACAAGCCCGGCCGAGCGGAGGTGAATGGTCACATGAACTTCGCGATTCCTGGTGCCGCCTACGACCGGTTCATGGGTCGTTACTCTGCGAAACTCGCGCCGCTCTTCGCCGACTTCGCAGGGATCGAACCGAACATGCGCGTGCTCGATGTCGGCTGCGGACCGGGCGCGCTCACGACCGAGCTGGCGCGCCGAGTCGGGGCAGCAAACGTAGCCGGGATCGACCCGTCTTCGAGCTTCGTCGAGGCGTGCCGCGCACGGCTGCCCGATGCCGATATCCAGTCAGGATCTGCGGAGCATCTACCCTGGGGTGACCAGGAGTTCGATGCCGCACTCTCGCAGCTGGTGTTGAGCTTCGTGAGCGACGCGGATCAGGTGGCGCGTGAGATCCGCCGCGTGGTTCGCGAGCGCGGTCCGATCGCCGCGTGCATGTGGATGAAAGGTCCAGGACTGCAGATAGCCCAGCTGTTCTGGCAATCCGCGGCGAGCGTAGACCCTACCCTCACAAATCGTGAGCTCGAGGTTTCCTTCCGTGAGCCAGGCGAAATCGCGAACCTCTGGAAGCGCAGCGGATTGCGTGACGTCGAAGAGACGTTCCTCGAAGTGAGCACGACCTACGACAGCTTCGATGACTTCTGGACTCCAGTGGAATCTGCTGCAGGTTCGATCGGGGCATACATGGCCACGGCTGATGCGGAGCGTCGTGCTGCGATTCGCGAGGCTTGTCGCGTGCGCCTCGGCAACCCGCAGTCGCCGTTCGAGCTGAGCGCCCGCGCATGTGCGGCGCGCGGGCGTGTGTGACGTCTTCGCGCTCGGCAACAGCGCGCTACCGCAATCGAAACCGACGCGCCTTCTCGTCCTCTCGGTCAGACGTACTGAGCGATCCAATCTCCGCCGACCTGCCGCGTCGTGCAGTTGAGGCGATTCCAGAGATTTGCGAGCGCGATCGTCATTACCAACGCGCCGAGTGCGGGCTCGCTGAAATGTCGAGAGGCTTCTTTCCAGATCTCGTCGGTTACCGCATCGGCTCGGTCGCTGAGTCTCGTCGCGGCTTCGGCCAAGGCGAGCGCGGCGCGTTCGGCCTCCGTGAAGTAGGGGGCCTCCCGCCACGCCGCCAGTGCGAACATCCGCGTGTCGCTCTCACCCAGATTCTTGAGGATGCGAGAGTGCATGTCTACGCACACGCTGCACCCATTGATCTGACCGACACGAACGTGCACGAGCTCGAGAGTCGTTCGAGGCACGTCGAAGCTTTCGGTCGCCTTATGGATCGTCAGGAGGGCTTCCCTCGCACCCGGCACAGTCCAGGCGGGGCTTTTCATTCGGGATTGCATGGCCGTTCATCTCCGAGGTTAGATTTGTCCCGAGCGCCACCGGCGAGGCACCAATGAGAGACGCGGTGGGCTAGAAAACGTGACCGGCCGAGCGCGACGAAGCCCACCCGTCACATCGGCCGTGTGTCGCGGGTCTTATCTGCATGACCCCGCGCGACTGAGGAATGTGACCGATGGATGAGCGAAAGTGGTTGGCGGAAAGGTTCGAGGAGCAGCGGCCTCGTCTGCGGGCCGTCGCCTATCGCATGCTTGGCTCGTTGAGCGAGGCCGAGGACGCCGTCCAAGAAGCCTGGCTCCGGCTCAACGGGGTGACCCAAGGCGAGGTCGACGATCTGAGCGCATGGTTGACCACCGTCGTCGCCCGCATCTCGCTCAACATGCTCCGCTCACGCAAGACGCGGAGCGAGACTCATGTGCCCGAGCCGATCATCGACCGCGCTGACGGAACCAGTCCGGAGCACGGAGTGCTGCTGGCCAACACTGTCGGCCTTGCTTTGCTCGTGGTGCTCGAGACGCTTGCCCCGCCCGAACGCGTCGCGTTCGTGCTGCACGATATCTTCGGCATGTCGTTCGAGGAGATCGCGCCCATCGTCGAGCGCACCCCCGATGCGGCTCGCCAACTTGCCAGCCGCGCACGCCGCCGTGTTCAAGAGCGGAAAGCCACTCCGGATGCCGACGTGCAAGCTCAACGAAGCGTCGTCGACGCCTTTGTCGCGGCTGCGCGTGATGGTGATCTTCGTGGGCTCGTCGCTGTCCTCGATCCGGACGTGGTGCTCCGAGGCGACGCCGGTGCGATGCGGGCGGCCGGATCGATCGAGCTCCGCGGCGCGGAGAAGGTTGCGCGTAGGTCGCAGAGCTTCTCGCGTTTGCTCAAGCTCCCGGTGCTTGTAAACGGCGCCGCTGGGCTAGTCTGCATGCGCGATGGAAAGCCGTTCTCGGTCATGGCGTTTACGGTCCGCGACGGGAAGATCTCTGAGATCGACATCCTCTCCGACCCTGAGCGGCTCAGCCAACTCGATCTAACGGTGCTCGACGGCTAATCGAGCGGCGCGCCCCGAAGGTCTGGGCGATAGCTGCGATTGCGGCGTGGCCATGGCCATGGCGGCAGGTCATGTCGCGTTGAAGCGCGCGTCGTCGAAGCAGCTGCAACGTCGAGAATCGAAGCAAATGCTGCAGCTCGGAGCGGCAGCTAAAAGCTCACCCTTGCGTGCGCTGAATCACGTGGATCGTTTCGTCCGCATTTCAGTTCACGCATCGAACGCAACCTCGCGCTTCTAGATACCTCCGCACGCTCTCGCCACATGGGGCCGCGAGGAACGTCGTGCGCGGCCGGGGTTGAATACGCCCGCCGCCTCGAAGCCTCGCTCGGAAGCTCGTGTACCGCGCATTCTCGAAGGTGTCGCGAACGATGAAAGTTGGATCTCGTCTTGCAACTCCAGTTGTGCGCGGCGCTTTGCCCGCACCAAGGATTGGAAATGTTGATTCGAGCCGGATACGAAATCTCGCTGAGCTGCCTGCAGGAAACCCCAATGATGGCCTTGCTCAGCATTCATCCTTCGCGTGCCAAGGATTTGCGCACGCCCGGGGTGATCACATCGAATCATCCGTCGCCCCTGCGCGCATCCCTGGATGAGTTTGGCAATCTACGCACGCGGACCGTGGCTCCGGCGGGCGTCATCAAGTTGTCGACGGACTTTACCCTCGCCGACTCCGGGCTCCCCGACGAAGTTGCACCATGGGCGCAAGAGTGCCCCATCGCTGATCTGCCAGATGCAGCCGTGGGCTTCCTGTTGCCGAGTCGATATTGCGAGACCGATCGGCTCTCGACGCTTGCGTGGTCGCTCTTCGGAGGAACGCCGCGCGGCTACGGGCGCGTACAAGCGATCGTAAACTACGTGCACAAGCGATTGACCTTTGGATACGCATACGCACGGTCGAATCGCACTGCGCTCGAAGCACATGACGAACGGGTCGGCGTCTGCCGAGACTTCGCACATCTCGCTGTTGCCCTATGCCGCTCGATGAACATTCCAGCGCGCTACTGCACAGGCTATCTCGGCGACATCGGGATTCCTCCCGTCGACGCACCGATGGATTTCAGCGCTTGGTTCGAGGTCTATTTAGGCGATCGCTGGTACACGTTCGACGCCCGTCACAACACACCGCGCATCGGCCGCATCTTGATGGCGCGCGGTCGCGACGCTGCAGACGTCGCGATCACCACCACGTTCGGACCTTCGATGTTGATCGGTTTCAAGATTCACACGTACGAAGTCTTCAACGTCGCGAGTAGAGCCGCCTGACGACGTCAATCGCCAGTCGCGTTAGGCGCCACGCTGCGGAGATATGTCCAGAGCGCCTTTCGCTCCGTCGGCGACATCGCACCGGCAGATTGAACTACGGATGTCATCGGCTCACGCAGGCGACGGCCGTCCTTGCTGATGCCTTGTACGAGGGCGCGCTCGAAGTCGCTGTAGTTCCAGTCGCGCAGACCGGTCGCATGCTGTGTGAGGTTCGCCGCCGCCGGCCACGCGGGCGGACCAAACGCCATCGAACCACCTGCCAAGTTCGCGCGATGGCACGTGACACAAACCGCTGCGAGATGCTCGCCAAACTCGACGTTGTCTGCAGTCTCCGGCGGGCGGCTCGGATGCGAGCCCATCGGATCAGGTTGATGCTCGGCAGAGATCGGAAGCTTGCCAACTGCGAGCAGAACTTTCCCGATCGGACCGAGTTGGGGTGGAGGCACTTCGACGTCGACCGCGGGTATCGCGCGCGTGTACGCGACGATGTCCGAGAGCTCCTCGTCGGACATCTTGAAGAAGTCTTCCGACGGCATGATCGCGGCGGAACCATCGGGCTTGACGCCGTGCCGCACAATCCGATCCCAGTCGGCCATGCTGTAGCGAGCCGTGCGGCCGCCCTTGCCGCTCGTCAAGTTCGGGCCGCGGATCGAGCCGATCGCCGGATCGTCGATCATCACACCGCCAGCGAGGTCTCTGCCGTGACAGACGTTGCAACCGTAACGCGCTTCGACCAAGTGCTTCCCGCGCGCAACGGCCGCTGCATCGGAGGGCTGAGGCAGCGCGAGGCCGATGCGATGCGTCTCATACTTTCGAGCCAGCCGCGAGCTCGCCTTCACTGCCGCGACTGTGAATAGCAGTAGCGCCGAAACGACAATCCCGCCGAGCGCGATTCCCGCGCCCTTCAACTTCAGTTTCATTTTCTTCGTCATGTGGGCCGGCCTTTCATCCGCGTGGCGAGTGGGTGTCAGACTTCCGTGGCGCGGCAGCGCGTGCGGCAACCTCGCGGAAGAAGCGTTCGTACTGCGCGCGCATCTCGCGGCCTCCGATTTCGATGCTGGTTTGGTTCTCGATCCAGCCACGCACCAAGCCGAAGCCGGCATCCGGTGGACCGTTGTGTACTTGCTCGGCTCTCCAACCTTCGCGCGCGAAGACGGCCAAGATCGCGTCGGTATCGCACGCATCGCTGGTCACGTAGGCGTGGTGCGGCCAAGCCTCGGGCAGAGGTAGATCGCGGAGGGCCAACTCGTGGTCGCCGACACCGGCGCGTGATGCGGCAGGCCAGACTTCGATCGCGCTTCCGTCGCTGTCACCCGCGTAGACGAGCAGGGTCCCATGCGGGTGAGTGAGCGGGATGACACGCGCGCCGAGGATTTCGGCGAGGGCGCTTGCAACGAGCGCAGGGTTGCGCGCGGGGACGGTAAAATGATGGATTCGCACGAAGTTCTCTCCTCGGTTCGAGCGTTCCGCAGTGGCAGAACTGGTTGACATGGTGTAAACTACATTTGGTTTACAACATGTCAACCAAAAAAGACGAGACGCGGCTACGCCTTCTCGACGCTGCTCGAGAACTGCTGGTAAAGCGGGGCTTTCACGACATTGGCCTCGAGGATATTGCCCAAGCGGCGGGTGTGAGCCGGCAGGCCGTCTACAAGTCGCACTTCGCCTCCAAGGCCGACCTCCTGGTCGAGCTAGTGCGGCACGTGCACGTCGCCGAGAACCTCGACGAGCTCACGCGACCCGTCTACGCAGCTCAGTCGGGGCTTGCGATGCTCGAAGAGACCATTCGCGCGATCGTGAAGATCGAGACGAGGCTGCATGATCTCGCGATGGTGCTCAGCATCACGGCGTTATCGGATACCGATGCCGCTGTGGCGTGGCGCGACCGGATGGAAGTGAAACGTGGTGCGTTCCGCGCGGCGCTGTCGCGTCTCGAGGCGGAACGTCGGTTCAACTCGGCGTGGAAGCTGGACGAGGCCATCGATGTGTTGATGACGCTGGTATCGGTGGACGCGTACCAGCAGCTCGTCGTGGACCGCGGCTGGAAAGAAAGCGCGTTGATCCGCAGGGTTTGGGAACTGTGTCAGGCCAGCTTCGTGGTCCCACCGCAACCACCCAAGCTGAGCTCGAAAGGCGCTGTTCGGGCGCGTTGAACGGCGAACAGCTTTCTTCGAGACCGACGCGAGAGGGAGCTCGCGATTGCCTCAAAATCGAGCAAAGCTGCCGACATCGCATGGGTATGGATCCTCGCAAGCTGGCCCTTCTACCGCTGTTGGTGACAGTCGCCTGCTACTCGACTGAGAGCGTCGGAATCAGCGGTGGGCGCGACACCGACGAGCCGGCGGCCCCTGTTAAAGCGAAATTCCCGAGTAAGATCGTTGGACAAGTGAACGAGTCACTGACTCTCGCCAGTCCGCTGGCGGGTGACATGGACGGGGATGGGCTCGCCGACTTCCTCGTTTTGGCGGACCGAACCAACCAAGCAGGCGAGTACGCACGCCCGCTGCTGTACCTGTTCTACGGCAAGCCCGGATTCCCGTCGGAGCTGTCGACCGCGGACGCCGAGGCGGCATTCGAAGTCGACTCCAATTTCAACGGAACGGTTGGAGACGTAAACGGCGACGGCTACAGCGACCTGTTGCTCGCGCAGTACAACGCCGGCAACTTCGTCTTCGGCAGCAAGCAGCGGCTGCATGGAATCATCGAGCGGGGTACTGGCGGCGTGATGTGGACGGTCGGCGCCCTCCCGGCACCGTTTTCTCTCGAGCAGCTAGTCGGCCTTACGTTTCGGCCGGTGGGCGACGTGAATGGCGATGGATGCGCGGACTTGATCGTGTCCGCGAGCGCAACTGTCGACGTGACTGGCGGATTCGCGAACAACGCATGGGTCATCCCTGGTCATCGAGGCGAATGGCAGCCGACCGCTTTCGATGCGAGCGGAGCGATCGCAAACGTCGGCTACGGCGAGCCGCTGTACCAAGTCACTCTCGATCCGATGGAAAGTTTGCTCGACCTCACACCGGCGGGGGACGTAGACGGAGATTCGCGCGACGACTTGATCGCGTTCAACGCGAACGGGTCATTAATGTTTTACGGCAACCGTCAGTATCCGGCCGAGCTCTCAGTCGCCGCGGCGGACGCGACGCTCCTTCCATCACCATCCGCATTGCGAGCCGTCGACTCGTTCTTCGGCAAGCCTTCCGTGCAAGCGGGATATCTCGGTGACCTCGACGGCGATGCCAAGGACGACCTTGCGTTGATGGGTAGACTCGACATCTTCGAGATCGCGTACGGGCAGCGTTGGTCCGGTGAATCGGGGCCAGAGCCGGATCTAACGATCTCGACCGCGCCTGACAAACGCATCTATCAAGCGGCTGCAGGTGACGTCGACGGAGACGGTTTCGCAGAGCTGCTGTTCAACGTCGTGGATGTCCCGCCTGACGAGACGATGCCAGCGTTCCAACTATCGTCGTCCGTGTACATGCTGCGGGGCACCGGAGAGCGTTTGCGTGGCGAGGTTCGGCTATCCGAGAACGAGCGTTGGGACCCGCCTGTGGGAAAGCCCGACGGCGAGTCGCTCTACAGGCTCGTCTTGGGTGGCGATATCGACGGCGACGGAAGTCAGGACATCCTGACCACTTCCACTGCGCTGGGCGGCCTGAGCGAAAACGGCCCGGTGTACCTGATCCCGAGTACGCCGCGCGCTCCGGATTGATCGGTCGCACAGGCGCTGCCGCCGCGAAATTGCGGCGGCTGGACAGCGCGACCCCCTAGTGATACGAATATCACTATGACGCTCGCACACACGTCTCGCGGCTCCGGGCCCAGCTGTTACCTACTTCCGGCGAATGGTCACGACGCTCGCGATTTTGCGGCTGTGCGGCCCACACTCGCGACACGCTTCGAGACCGTGGCATTGGATTGGCCGGCGATGGGCAGCTCTCCTGCGCCCGCAGATCCGGCTGCAATGAGCGCGGCAGCGTTCGCGGACGAGCTCGAAACATTCGTGCTCGCGCGCGGATCAGAGCCGGCTGTCTTCATTGGGCATTCTGTCGGTGGCTACGCCGCGGGCCGACTTGCGCTGCGTCGCCCCGAGCTCGTGCGAGCACTCGTGCTCGTGAACTCGGGTGGGTTCTTCGATCCAGGCCCGCTCGGGCGTTTCTTCAGCCGACTTCGCGGCCATCCGGGAGTGATCCGCGCCACCGAGGGCGCATTCGCTCGCTATCACACCAAACGTCGCAACCCGCACACGGCAGCCATGTTCGAGCGGATCGACGCAGCTCGGCGCGGCGATGCGTACGCCGCGGTGGTGGCCGGAGTGTGGAATAGCTTCGCATCTCGCAGCTTCGATCTGCGACCACTCGGGACGATTCGCTGTCCGACGCTACTCGTGTGGGGCGCGCGCGATCCGATCGTGACGCTGCAGCAAGCCGGCCGCGGTGCAGAGCGCGCGATTCCCGGTTCGCACCTGGTCTCGCTCGACACTGGACACTCGCCGTTCGCCGAAGATCCCGAAGGCTTTCTCGCGAGCGTCATGCCGTTTCTCGAGCGCGTAATCGCTGAGCCCGGCAATGCGCGCGACGCTGCGGCAGGAACGTGAGCGAAAAGATCAAAGCCCGCAAGCTTGCGCGTGTCTCACCC
>DASRXR010000591.1:0-2866 GCA_035687405.1 Polyangiales bacterium | reverse complement strand
CTCGCTGAAGATCACGCGCAAGACGACCCGGCGCAAAACGTCCAGCGCGCCGAAGAGTATGCGTCGGAAGCGTTCGAGGCCTACTCACAACAGGATTTCCCGCGGGCCGTCTCGCTTTATCGGCTCGCGCTCGCGGCTTCTGCGAGCCCCGACATCATCTACAACCTTGCGCGGATCTACGACGTCAAGCTGAAGGATCGCGCGCTCGCGATCGAGTTCTACCAGCGTTACACGGCCGATCCTGGCGCGGATCCGGAGCGCGCGCGCATCGCGGTCGAGCGGCTTGCGAAGTTGCGCGAGCTCGATCGAATCAATGCGGATTCGAAGCGCGAGCAACGCGCGGCAGAAAACGCGCGAGCCAGTGGCCGGGTCGAGGCTGCAGCGCCGGAACAGCACGCGCACAAAGCCAGCTCCGGTTTGTCCGGCCTGCAGGTCGCGAGCATCGTCGTAGGCGCTGTCGGGATCGCGGGTGTCGGCGTGGGCGTCGGCTTTGGGATCCAGGCGAAATCCAAGGCGGACGTGTCGCACGAGTCGTGTAATGGAAATCTGTGCACGTCACCTCAGGGTGTGGATGCAGCGCGAGACGCGTCGAACCTAGCTACGATTTCGACGATCGGATTCATCGCGGGCGGCGCGTTGGTCGCTGCCGGCGTCACGCTGTTGATCGTCGGCTCGACTGGATCGGACGAGCGCGAACCGGCTGCGCAGCTGGTTCCGTACGCGGATCGTGACGGCGGCGGCGCTCGATGGGTCGGTCGGTGGTAAGTGCGTTGCTTCAACCACAACTCGCTATGTTCGATAGTTGCAGTTGTGGGCCTCAGCGCCTGCGAAGCGTTTCTCGACATTCCGGCTGATCCGCAGCTGGTCGGATCGGAGACGTGGCGCTGCCTCGGAACGCAAGCCGTGATGCAAGCGCCGGAAGTCGATCGTGCGGCCGTGCAAGTGCGCGCGTGTGATTTCATCAGCTCGAACTGTTCGAGTGTAGCCACCGGGCTGACCGCGAAGTTGTGTGAGAAGCCGGATCTGAATTGTTCGAAGCCGATTCGCTCCGACATTCGGGATGCAAACGGAACGTTGGACTTCGAGGTGGAAACGGGCGGTAGTGTCGGAGCAGGATTCGACGGCTATTTGGCAGTCTCCAGCACATCGATGGCGTTTGTGCCCGCGATGCTGTTCTTCAATCCGTCGATTCGCGAAACCGGCGATGCGCCGATCGTGTTGCCGTTGATCTCGACGAGCTCGCTCGCGAACATTCTGACGGCAGCGGGGACGAAGGCGCCCGACCCCGCGCGGGGTTACGTGTTCATCGCGGCGCGCGACTGCGAGGATGAAGCGGCGGCGAGCGTCACGGTGGATGTCGACCGACCGCCGACCGACCGGGCCGTGTTGTACATCGACCACGGGATCGTGAGTGGAGCGGCCAGGCAGACGGACGGGAGCGGGCTTGCGGTGATCAGCAATGTGGCGGCGGGCGCGGTGAAGTTGAGCGGGTTTACAGCGGGTCCGATGCCGGTGCGGATCGATGAAGCCGATGCGCTGGTTGCGTCGGCTACGATTACGTATACGTCGCTGTCACCGAGTCGCTGAGTTGGCGGAGCTTCGGCCGGTGCCGCCCGCGCGACTAACGTTTGCGCCGCGCGCCGCGAGCCTTCGGTGCAGACGTTCGCGCGTTCAGCAACCCTTCGGCCAGCTTGCGCGCAAGCTCGGCGCGCCCGGCATCACCGTCCATCGCCGCGCCCATGGTTGCGCCATCGTGCAGCAGTAGTAGCTGACGTCCCAGCTGCGCCGGATCCGCTGCCCCTGCTTCGCTCGCGAGCTGCGTCAGTAGGTCCGTCAGCCAGCTGCGGTAGTCGTGACAAACAGTTCGAATCTTGCCGCCTTCGGGCGCATCGGCACTCGCTCTGAAGAACGCACAGCCGCGAAAGGTGGGCTCCGCGAATAGCTCGCCGAGCAGATCGTAGATGGCCAAAATCTTGTCGCGCGGTTCTTCGAACGTCTCGATCCGCTCGAGTAATCGCGCCTGACGCTTCGTGGAACGCGCCGAGAGGTATGCGCGTACCAGCTCGTCCTTGCTGCCGAACGTGCTGTACAGCGACGCCTTCGCGACCCCAGCGCGTTCGATCACGCGGTCGATTCCGACCGTGTGCACGCCTTCCTCATAAAAGAGCTCATTCGCGGCGGCCAATAGCCGCTCGCGAGGAGAGCCCTCGAATTTCGTGGTCGACATGGCTTGACTATACAGACCGGTCTGTCCATAGTCAACGTCCAGACAGACCTGTCTGTCCGGTCGGCCTGCAAAACCTCTTCGGAGTCCTCGATGCGTCTCTCAAAACCGGTTTCGTTTTTCCTGTTGGCGTCGATCGTCGTGTCATTCCTCGCCGGGTCGAGCGCCCCGTCGCCGCTCTACAGCGTGTACCAGGCTGCTTGGGGCTTCAGCCCGATCACGATCACCATCGTGTTCGGCATCTACGCGTTCGCCGTCCTCGCATCGCTGCTGACCGTCGGCTCGCTGTCCGACTACATCGGCCGTAAGCCGGTGTTGCTTGTAGCGACGCTCGTTCAAGCCGTCACGATGATCCTGTTCACGACCGCGAGCAGCGTGTCCGGCCTGATCGTCGCGCGCATCGTTCAAGGCCTCGCGACCGGCGCTGCCATGGGCGCAGTCGGTGCCGGCATGCTCGACATCGACCGCGCGAAAGGCACGCTCGCCAATGCAGTCTCGCCGCTGACCGGAACCGCACTCGGTGGAATTCTCGGGGGCCTGATCGCGCAGTACTTACCCGCGCCGACGCACACCGTGTACTGGGTGCTCTTCGCCGTGTTCCTGATCCAAGCCGCTGGCGCCGCGCTGATGCCAGCGGCTTGG
>DASRXR010000590.1:0-6889 GCA_035687405.1 Polyangiales bacterium | reverse complement strand
ACCGCAAGCTCGAACAAGACGTGCTCGCGTTCCGCCGCTACGTGAACGACACGGCGCGCTGGGCGGGGGAAACGCCCGAATACATCGCGGCAAAGCTGATGGGGCGCTGGCAAAACGGCCTGCCGCTCGCAGCGGCGGCGTACGCACCGGCGAACGACGTGGCAGTGAACCTGAACGACTTCGGATACGCGTCGGACCGCAGCGGGGCGGGCTGCCCGCTCGGTGCCCACATTCGGCGCGCGAACCCGCGAGATGCGAATGGGTTCACGATGCTGAGCGAACGCCATCGGCTGTTGCGCCGCGGGCTGCCGTACGGCCCAGTTCTGCCACGCGATGCAGATTCGGACGACGCGGAAGACCGAGGGCTGTTGTTCATCGCGATGAACGCGAACATCGAGCGACAGTACGAGTTCGTCCAGCGCCACTGGCTGAACGACGGCGCTGCAGCGCGGCAAAACCGCGATCGCGATCCGGTCTGTGGAGCGCACGTCGGTCAAGGGAAGCTCGTCGTCCAGGGCGACCCGCGCTTGGATCGGGTGCCCATGATCTGCGCGGAGATGCCGCGCTTCGTGACGACGCGCGGCGGCGAATACTTCTTCATGCCGGGCTTGGGCGGTTTGTTCGGGCTGAGCCAAGGAAGCTTCAGTGATGTGCAGCGAAGCGCTGCGCCGAGGCCTCAAGCATGAGTTTATTCGACAAGCTCCGCGCAATGTTGGACCGCTACGAGGCGAAAGCGCTCGAGCCCGCCGAGCTCACGGCGCTCCTGCCGCTGCGGACGGAGACGAACGCCTCGCGAGAGCAGCTTCTCGCCTTGCTGCGTACGATCGATGCGGCGCAGCCTTCGCCGTTCACGGCGGCCACGTCCGTACACCAAGCACGCTTCATCGTGCTCGAGCGGGCGAAGCTCTCCGCAAACGAAGCCGCGCACGACTTTCCGTTCGGTCCGCTCGTGTTCAGCTTCGTGCACGACGGCGATGTCGAGGACGCGCTCCACGAGCTCTTCGAGCGTTGCGGCGAGACGTTGGACAGCGTCTTCACGCACTGTCCCGACTACCCGGGGGCGAACGATCGTGCTGGCTGTGTCCGGCAGCTCTTGGCTGCGCGGGTGCCGAGTCGTTTCGCCTACTCTGACGGCGGAGCGTCGCGCGCCGAGATTCTGCGCGCGCTCGAGCTGAGGCGGCGCTTCGTCGATTTCGTGATCCACCAGCAGCGCGCGAGCGATCACGACTTGTGGCGCGCTTTCGATCGCTTTCGCGGGGGTCGCTGGCCGGAGAGTCCGTCGAAGCCCAAGGCCGGCGCTCGTGCGCGAGCGCGGGCCTCGGCCCGGCCGAGCTCGAACGTGCCTGCAAACGACACGCTCGGCGCGCGGCTCGACTACGGGCTTCCGTTGCTGCGGCCGTTCGAACGCCCGCTTCCCGCGGAGCAGTATTGGGTCCGACGGCTGGCTGAGCTCGCCCGGTCTCGTTCGCGGCGCGATGCGCGGGCGCAGAGAGCGCGTACTGACGATTCGCTCCTGCTTCGGGCGACGTTCGTCGTGCGGCCGGATCTGCCAGCCGAGCTGCAGCACGGCGTGTTCGTGCCGGGAGGCCGGTATGCGGCCTGGTTACGCGTCTGCCGCTCCGTTGAAGCTGAGAGCGGCGACGAGCTCGGGATCAAGCTGGAACGGGTCGGTGCGCTCGGGAATCTGCTCGACCTCGGCTTGCCCGAAGCAAACCCCGCTGGCTGTCAGGACTTCGTGCTCTGCAGTCATCCGACGTTCTTCGCGAAGGACGTCCGCGACTACACCGTGCTCAAAAGCATTCTCGACACGCGCGACGAGCGCGCGCGTGCACGCCGCCTGACTGTGTTTGCGCTGCGGCGCCCGCGCGAGTCGTGGTCGCTCGCGCGAAGGTGGCTGCGAGCACGCAAGCACCGGCCGCTCGAGCGCGAGTACCACAGCGCGACCGCGTACGCGCTCGGACCACAGCTCGCGGTCAAATATTGTTTGGCACCGGTCTCGCAGCTGAGAGCTGCAGAGCCGATCGAAGACGTGCGGCCCGAGGACGAGACGTTGCAGCAGCGGCTCGACCCGAGTCACGGTGAAGCGCTCGCGCTATCGTTCTACGCCGTGGTTCCGTCGCGCGACACGTTGCCGGTGGAAGATCCGCGGTTCGATTGGGAGGCGGCGGGCGCGCAACGGGTGTTGGTCGCCAGCATCGAGATCGAGCGGCAGGACCTGCAATCCGCGGAGCGGGGGCGCGTCGCGGAAACGCTGGTATTTACGCCGTGGCACACGCTCGAGGCGCATCGTCCGCTCGGCGGGATCAATCGCGCGCGGCTCGAGCTGGACCGCGCGAGTGCCGAAGGCGTTGCAGCGGAGAGCGGCGACAATGCGCGCCACGGGCATCTCCAGCCAGCGATGATCGAGAGGCGGTCGCGGCCGCCTAGCGTGCGCGCAACGGCCGAGCGATGGTCTTCGGCGCCGCACGTTAGGTCGCGGAGCTCGGCGCCACCGGGAGAACGAGTCAGGGCGCCCAAAAGTGTGCGAGCGCCGTCGCGAAGGAAGCGGAACCGCAGCGTGCATTAGAGTGCTGCTGCGACGCCTAGTTCCGCCCTCTCATGTCTTGCGTTCCGCCTCGACCTCAGTCGGCGCGGGCGTTTTGATGCTGCTCTCCACACCGGAACGTTGAGTCACTTGCTTCGCGCTCTCCGGCGCTGGCGGGGTGACATCTTCATCGTCGGTGTTGATGCCGCGCTTGAAGTTGCGGATGGCCTTGCCCATGCCATCAGCGAGCTCCGGCAGCTTCTTCGAGCCGAACAGCACGAGAACAATCAACAGGATGACCAGGAGCTCGGTTACGCCAACACGCACGGGACACTTCCTTTGCTGTGTGACCAACTGTAGCGCCGTTCCGAAGGGAAACCAAACGCTGCGATTTTGCAGGCTTTGAGAGCCTTGCTGGCGACGAGGCCTTGGAGTAGTTAGCGCGCAGGCGTCTAGCAGCTGCAAACGAGGAGATTCGCAACATGCCCACGAATGCCGAGAAGGCCATCGAGATCTGGAAGAAGTTGGAAGGCAAACCCGAAGGCACCGGCGAGTGGCTCAAGGTCGAACAGGGCCGAATCCAACAATTCGCGGACGCCACGGGCGACCAGCAGTTCATCCACGTGGATCCGGTGAAAGCCGCCGAGTTGTCCCCGTACAAGGTCACGATTGCGCACGGCTTTTTGACCTTGTCGCTGATTCCTCACCTGAATGCCGGAATCCCGATGGCCGACGCCCAGGCGTACGCGGGCATCATGATGGGCGTGAACTACGGCCTCGACAAAGTCCGCTTCCCGGCGCCGGTCAAAGTGAACTCGCGCATCCGTGCGCACCGTGAGCTCTTGTCCGCCGAGCTGGTCAACCCGAACACGATCCAACTGAAGCAAAAAGTAACGGTCGAAATCGAGGGCGAGCCGAAGCCGGCTTGCGTCGCGGAGACCCTATCCCGGTTGATGTACGGCTGAACGCCGCACCTCGCAGCCAAGTTGCCGGCCACACGGCGATCCTGCGCGCACTCGCTGAGCGAACCGACGTGCAGTTGATCCTCGTCCGCGCCGACGACGACGCTGCAGACACGCGCGCGCTGACAGAAACGGCCGAGCGGCGTGGAGTGAAGGTTTGGCGAGGTGGCGCGGGTGATCTGCGCCGCCTCGGCCGAGGCCCCGAATCGGACCGCGCCGTCGCCCTGCTGGGCCCGCCGCCGACGGCTGCACTCGACGAACTGCTCGCACGCGGCGGACTCACTTGGCTGCTCCACCGCATCAGCTTTCCGAGCAACGTCGGGTTCGCCGTCCGCACGGCGGAAGTCTCCGGTGCCGACGGCGTCATCGTCGACGCCGAGTTCAATCACGAACAGCGCGCACGCATCACCCACGTGTCGATGGGCGCCGCACGTCTATTGCCCGTGCTCTACGAAGACACGCTCCACGTGCTCGAGCGAGCGAGCGCCGCAGGTGTGCGCACGGTCGCAATCGAAGACGTCGGCGACAAAGCGCCGTGGGAAGTCGACCTACGCGGCCCGACCTTGTGCATCCTGGGCGGTGAACATTCGGGGCTACCGCGCGAAGTTCTCGAACGCTGTCAGGCGCACGTACGCATTCCGATGGCTGGGTTCGTGCCGTCGTACAACGTGCAGGGCGCACTCGCGTCGATCGCGAGCGAGCGCCTCCGCCAGCTGCATCACCCCGGAACGCCGCAGGCGATTCCGGGGATAGGTCACCCCGGAACGCCGCAGGCGATTCCGGGGAAACGTCAATAAAACAACTCGTCGGTCCGCTCGAGTGCGCGAACGGCCCGCCGGCGCGCGACCTTGTTGCTGAGCCGGTACAAGTTGCCCTGATCCGGCGCCTCCAAGATCTCGTGCAGCACCGAGGTGTACAGCTTCCGGTCCTGCGCAGCGATGGCGTAGAAGACCGCGTAGTTGAAGAGCACGATGTGGTTCTTGCGCTTGGTCAGGGCGAGCGCCTGCTCGAAGTACTGCTTGCCCTTCTTCGGATCGCCGCCGACCGCTGCAGGCATCGAACACTCGAAGCCTCCGAGGAATACGAGCGCGCCCGCGTCTTCGTAGCCCGGATCGAGCTGCACGATCCACGCCGCGATCGTGCGGAGCGTCGGCATGTCGATCAGCGAGTCCATGTCGGGCGAGTTGTTCACTTCGGAGCTCCACGACATCATCAACCAGAACAGCAGCGGCAGATCGTCCTCGGGGTCGTGCCAGTACTTCTTGAGATGCGCCGTGAGCAGCTTCGGTTCCTTCGTCAGCATGTCGACGAACTTTGGATCCCGAGCTTTGACCGCACGCAGGACGAGCGAGTGAGCTCGCTTGTACATGAAATAAGCGCGCGCTTGGTGGTGCGCCGCGAGATCGAAGTCGCCCTTCGCTTCAGCCAGCTCCCGCGAGTCCGCAACCCAGCCGTACGCGTACGCCATGTAGGCCTTCGCGAGCGTCAGCGCCAAAGTCACGTTCTCCGGGCTGATCGTGTGCAGGCCCTCGAGCTGCATGATCCCGGACGGCGCAGCGTACCCGGCGCTCTCCCAATCGAAGTAGGCGCGCGTGCTGTCTTCTGCTTCAGACAAGATCCCAGCCGTCGTGTCCACGGCCATCTTATTTACGCAGCCGCCCGTCATCGAGACAGCGATGAGCAGCGCGTACGGCAGCTTATTCATAAGACCTCTAGCTTAGCCGAGCTGAGCCACGCTCAACTCGGAATCTCGATCCGAAACGTCGCGCCCTGCCCCGGTGCCGAGCTCACGCTGATGCGACCGCAATGTGCATCCACGATCTTCTTTGCCATCGCGAGGCCCAAGCCGGTGCCGGACGCTTTGCCGTGCGTCGCGAACGACTCGAACAATCGGCCTTCCATCGCCTTTGGAATGCCGGGCCCCGTATCCGCGCACTCGAAGATCAGTTGATCGTCCGTGTGCGTGATCGTCCAACGAAACGTGCCACCTTGGCCCATCGCCTCGCCCGCGTTGCGCGCGAGGTTCCAGAGGACGCGCTTCAACTTGTTTTCGTCGAAGCGCGCGAGCCCATCGTAGGTCGGGACGATCTCGAGTTTGACACCGAAGCGCGACAACTCCGACACGAGCATGTCGCGCACTTCCGCGATGAACTTATCCAAGTAAACCTTACGGATCAGTACCTCGCGCTGACCCTTCGCAAACGCAAGTACCTCTTGCGTCATGCTCTCCATGTGCTCGAGGGCCCGCTCCACCCGCGCTGCGTATTCTTTGCGCACCGATGGCGAATCCTCAGTCGCCATGAGCTCGATGTAGCCACCAACCGCCGTTAGCGGCGTTCGCATGTCATGCAAAATGCCGCCCACTGAAGAGCCGAGGATCGCGAGCCGCTGTGCTCGCTCGCCCGCGTCCCGATCGCGGTGAAGAACAATGCCCCGGCCGAGCTGGCTCGCGACGAGCGCGAGTTGCGCGAGCATCGCTTCGTCTTGCCCTTCGGGCCGCGAGCCCGCGTGAATCACTTGTAATAGGCCGATCTGCGTACGGCCATCCGTGAGTGGCGCGGTAAAGCTACTCGCCCCCTTGAGTTCGGGGACCTGAACCAATAACTCCGACTCGAGCGGCTGTGTCACGCGCGCTTCGCTCGACCCGGGCGAGGTGCGCCGGACCGGGAAGCGGGCCGCCGTCAGCCGCCGTTGCACCTCGCGTGGATCGATCTCGCGACTCGGCAAGCCCTGGCTTCGCAGGCGACTGAACACTTGACCGCCGGATTCGCGCGCAAGCAATACCGCGGCAGCCTCGGCCTGGGACAATTGAACGACGCGTTCGAGGACGCTCGCGATCAAGCCCGAAACGTCGTCCGCCGAAGCGATGTGCTGCTCGACTGCATACAGCACCTCGAGCTCCGCGTTTACGACACGCAAGTTGGTCTCGGCGACCGAGAGCGCTTGGTTCTTGTCGCACAGAGATGCGTACAGCGCGCCGTTCTCGAGCGCGACCGCGCACTGCACACAGATGCAGGACATCAACAGCTCGTCCTCTGCATCGAACGAGCGCGTCTTCTTGTTGACGCACTCGACGATGCCGATGACACGTCCGGCTTTGTCGCGCACCGGCGCGCAGATCATCGAGCGCGTGGGCCGTCCCGGCTGCTCGTCCACGCGCGCATCGAACCGCGGATCGTTCGCGGGATCGGACAAGTTCGCGAGGTGGCCTTGCCGGGCGACCCACCCGAGAACGCCTTCAGTCAGCAGGATCTCGCGTGCGACGCTGCCCACGCCGTGACTCCACTTGGACGTGAGCACGCCGCGCGTTTCGTCCTTGAGCCACAGCGTCGCGCGCTCGACGCGCATCAACTGCGTCGTGCGCAGCATGAGGTTCGGAAACAGCTCGTCGAGATCGAGACTG
>DASRXR010000589.1:0-2676 GCA_035687405.1 Polyangiales bacterium | reverse complement strand
AGCGCGTTGCGCGCGATCTCGGAGAGCGCGGTAGCCACCCGCGTTTGTTCTTGGGGGTCGAAGCCCAGAGCGGCGGTGATCTGCCGCGCACGCTGGCGGGCGAGCACGACGTCATCCTCGACCGAAATCTCCGTGGTGAGCAGCAGTGTCACAGCAGGCCGCAGTGAGCCTACGCGGACCGAGAGGTGAACGCCAGGACGGTCACATCGTCGCGATTTCGCGAAAAATCTCGATATAACAGGCCTGCGATCACAGTCGGATGGCGCCGGAACAGGCCTGGATAATCGTCCAGGTTCCAACGCGTCGAGAGCCCGTCCGTATGCATGATCAGCAGGCAGTCCGCGGGCCACGCGTAGCTGAGCTCGTTCGTCTTCGGCAGCCTAACGCCGAGCGTCCCGTTCTGCGAAGCAAGGCCGGTCTGTCGCGCGCCAGGACCCGGATGGATCGACGCCGAACAGTTGCCGACTCCCACGAAGCGAAGCTGCTGGGTACCGGCGTCGAGCGACACGACTGCCGCCGCTGCCCCCCGCGTCGGACGCAACGCCTCGTGCAGTGGGGCAAGGATGTCGTTCGGTCCGAGCGAGGGGTTCGCGTTGAAGCTTCGAAGTGCCGCAAGTGTCGCGTCCGCAGCCCCTTGCCCGTGCCCGAGGCCATCCAACAGCACGATCTTCGTCCGAGCCCCGTCCGACTTGCTGGCCCAGCCGTCACCACAGACCTCCTCGCCGCTCATCGCGACACACACCGCGCCCCAACGGGTGGGGCCCGGCTTGCCGGGTTCTGCGCCGTTCCAAACGCGCGCGAGCAGGACCGTCCCTCGGTCAGGCGCGGAGAAGATGTCGAACTCGTTGCTGTTGCGCGCGATGCTCCCGAGCCCCGTGCCGGCAGTCCCGCGCGTCGAGTACCCGTCCACCGAGGACTGGGCGATGTTGCGCATGCCGGGACCGCGATCGATCGCGAGCATCTCGACACCCTCGCGCCCGTCTTCGAACACGCGGCGCAGCAAGATCTCGCCGCCCTTCGCGTGATAGATCACGTTGCTCGCTGCTTCGGTCACCACCAACGCGAGCTTGCCTCTGCGAGTGGCATCGAAACCTGCAGCGTCGCACAGCGCACTCGCAACCCGACGGGCCTCGCCTACTCCCGACTCGTCCGAAATGACGACCGACGCGTTTTGGTGGAGCAGCGCAGGAGTCAGGGCTTCCATCGGATTACGCTGACTCTCGTTCCGTTGCCTGGACTAGACACAATTTCGAACTCGCTCATCAGACGTTTCGCGCCACCCAGCCCGAGGCCCATCCCGTCGCCAGATGTGTATCCGTCCTTAAGCGCGAGCTGGATGTCCGCAATTCCCGGACCTTGGTCTTCGAACGAAAGTCGAATGCCTGCCCGACCATCCTGCTCCACGCTCTCGATCGAGCAACGCCCTCCGTGCCCGTGCACGAGCGTATTGCGCCCGAGCTCGCTCGCCGCGGTTACGATCTTGGTCTGATCGACTACACTGAACTTGAGCTCGATCGCGAGCGTCCGGACGGAGTGCCGGATCCGCACGACGTCGCTCTGCTCGTGGATCTCGATCTGTTCACGAACCGGCATCATCGGCCTCGCCGGCGCCAGTTTCCTCCGACAGCGATGCCTGCAGGAGCGCCATTCCGCGGTCCACGTTGAGCGCGGTGCGGATCCCGGGCAGCGACAAGCCGAGCTCCACCAGCGTGATTGCAACCGCTGGTTTCATACCGACGAGCACGGTCTGCGCGTCGAGGACCTTCGCCATCAACGCGATGTTGACGAGCATCCGGCCCATGAACGAATCGACGATCTCGAGCGATGTGATGTCGATCAGCACGCCGCGCGCTTGCAGCTTCGCAATCTGGGTAGTCAGGTCGTCCTGCAGCTGCATCGCGAGCCGGTCGTGCATGTCGACCTGGATCGTCACGAGCAGGAACTTGCCCATGCGTAAGATCGGAATGCGGTCCATGCGCTCGGCCTACGCTTTCGCTTTGAGGTTCGAAACTTTGGTCACGGTGAGCCCGAGCTTCCGCAACGCGAGATCGAGCGCGCCTGCGAGCGACGATTTTGTCGTCACGTCGCCCAGGTCCACGCCGAGATGAACGATGGTTTGTGCGATCTGCGGCCGAATGCCCGAGATGATGCACTCGGCACCCATCAACCGCGTCGCAGTGATCGTCTTGATCAAGTGCTGCGCGGTCAGCGTGTCGACGGTCGGCACGCCGGTGATGTCGATGATCGCGAACTCCGAACCTGTCTCGACGATGCGTTCGAGCAGCGCTTCCATCACCGCTTGCGTGCGGCGCGAGTCGAGCGTGCCGATCAGCGGCAGCGCGAGCACGCCGTCCCAGAGCTGAACGACCGGCGTCGAGAGCTCGAGCATTTCGGCTTGTTGGCGAGAGATCACCTGCTCGCGCGCCTTCTGAAAGACCTCGGTCGTGTACAAACCGAGCTTGTCGAGGACGTCGGTGACTTCGAAGATATCGTCGAGCGTCGCGCTGTTTTGTTTCAGCCGCTTCATGATCGGCTGCTTCATCGAGAACACGAACATCGCGGTCTCGGACGGCGAGAACCCGAGCGTCGCGCGCTTGCGACTGACGTCCTCGAGGCGAGCGCGGATCGGTTGCCACTCTGGGGCGTCGATTTGCGAGCCGGACGCAAACGCGGCTT
>DASRXR010000588.1:0-3777 GCA_035687405.1 Polyangiales bacterium | reverse complement strand
CCTCGACCTTACAGCTCGCGCTGCAGCCGTCCGCGTCATCCTTGTTGCCGTCGTCACACGACTCGGTTGGATCGAACTTGCCGTTGCCACACAACTCGGCGCACGTGTTCGAGACCGTGCAGTCGTAGTTGAACTCGATCGAGTGGCAGTCGGCCGAACAACCGTCGTCGCTCTCGGTGTTGCCGTCGTCGCACACTTCGCCGACTTCGACTTCTCCGTTTCCACAGCTCACGCCAGCGTCTTCGACCGCGCCATCTTCGGAGGTGCCTCCGCCGTGGCCGGGAGGATCGCCGGCATCCTTCGATGCACTCGGGTCGTTCCCACCGCAGGCGAACATCCCTGCGAGCGCCAAAGTTCCGAGCCAGAATTGAAAGTGAACGATTGAGCTACGGCGAGGCGAGGACATCTACAGCAACAGCACTTCCTGTGCACGGCGAGCGCCGCGCGCAGCTTCTATCGTAGCAACACCACGCCCCGAGCATTCCTCGAATCCGCGTCTCGCATTCAGCTAGGTAGGAGTGCGTTCTACTCGCGTTTACGTTCGCGTAGGTGCTGCACCGGTGCGGCCATGTACGAAATGTTCTTCAGTAACGCGCACGCGTGCACAGGAAGAACAGGCCGAAGCCAACAGCGGCGGTCCCAGTGAAGTACACGAGCGGGTCGAATTGTTGGCGCTTCTGGTCGGCGCGAATTAGAACACCTCGCAGCGCCGCCGAGACTCGACTCTCGAGAACGTCGACGCGGTCGGCGCCCGCGAGCAGAAGCCACTGTGCAAGCCGCCCTTCGCTCAGCGTGGACGCGTAGCAGCGAATGAGTCCTGACACTCCGTTCGGAAGGCAAGCGGTCCCAAAGACCGGCGTCAGGACCTCGTGCTCGGGTGATCGCTTCTCGAGCGAGTAAGGCTTTCGTGCTGTCTGGCTCATCGCGTTCTCCTCCATGCAGACTCGGAACGACCCACGTCTTGATGCAGTTCGCATGCATCGCCTCCTTCAGTTGCAACTCGCCGAGCCGCAGCCATTGCAACCGATGTGCCGGAGAATTTTCGTTCGCGGTCGGGCGAAGGTGGCAATGGAGGGCGTCTGGTTGCGTCGGGACGGGGTCGACGTGCACTTTGCGGACGAATCTCGACCGGTCGAATGTCGGACGCGACAATCGGTGGGTGCCTACAACGAAGAAGTTCTCGCGATCGCGATCGTGTTCACGATCGCGTTCGTGCGACTGCGCAGCGAACCCGTGATCGACTACACATCCGTGGTTTGAATCGACCAAGCGAAGCCTTCGTCGGTCCGGGCGATTAGCCTAGAGGGGTGCGGGATGATCACCACGAGACCTGCCAACCGGGCGCTCTGCGGCGCCCTCTTGCTCGCTTGCCTGGATACTGGCTGCGGAACCGCGATGACCGCGACGCGCCTCACCCCGCCCGTTCGCTTGCACGAGAGCGGGCTCGGCGTCCACATCGCCGAGGTTCACGTCAGCCGAGATCTCCGGCGCGAAGATTTTTCGGAATCCTCTCGCGTAGTCGTGGTCCTCGACCTGATCGCAGACTCGGCCACGACCCTCGAGCTGCGTGGCGCCCGATTGGCGATCGCCGGCATCAGCGAATCCGCGAAATCGAGTACCCGCACCGCCCTCGCCAGCGGCATCGGACAGGCACCGGCCATGCTGTCCGACGGCGAGTTTGCCCCACCCTTGCAGCTGGAGCCTCATGCGCACCGCCGCGTCTGGGTTGCGTTCGGCGAGTTCGGTCCCCGCGCGCACCGCGAGCTCCCCGAAAACGTCGTGCTCGAGCTACCGACGGGCCAACGACTCGAGCTTTCCCGACCGGGTAGCACACCCGTCTGGCAAGGCGAGCCTCAAACCGTGAGCCTCGGAACCGCGCTCTGGATCCAAGGTTCGGCCGACGAGGCGTCGTTCAACTGGGCAATTTCGGATAGTCGGTACGTGCTCGGCCCCGTCGTGCTCGGATATCGCTACGGCTTCGGATTTCGCGAGCCGATCTATAAGGAGGGCCGAAGCGGCGACGAATTCGTGTGTTGCAGTTTCAGCGCAGCGGCCGACCTCGCGTGGCCGGTGTGGCGCACTGGTAGTTTGGCCTTCGCGCCATTCGTGGGTGTAGAAGCAAGCTTCTTGCCGCAGCACTCCGACGTCACACGTCATACCTGGATTGGGCCCAGCTTGGGAGTGGAGCTCTCCGATCCGATGCAAATTCCGCGTCACGGCCCGTTTCCGATCGACTATCCGCGCTCGCTATTGAGTAACGTTTATGTGCGTTTGGCTCTCGTGAACTGGTTTGGTCCGGATCGCAGCTTTCCCAGCTTCGGATATATGATCAGCACCGGAACCATGCTCGGCAACTAGCGATCGCGCGTCCTGGGACTCGAGCTTGCACCACTCGGTGTGGTGCACATCGCCAGACTGCTCGATCGCGCAGCGAACCCGCGAATTTCGTGGCATGCTGGTGCCTCAGCGAAGGGAGACCGAGCGACACATGCAGGCTGATGAGACTTTGTCACTCAAACCTACACGGGCGAGCTTCATCCGTTCATTGCCGGAAGCGATGCCGGTCGAAGAGGTGATCGAACGGGGGCGGGAAATCGGGCTGGTCATCAATCCGTCGGACGTGCACTCCGTCAGGTACTACATGCGGCAGTCGACGAAGGGGGAGCCGACGCGAAAATCGACGGCGTCCACGGCATCGACAGCAGCGACGTCTGCGACCTCAGCGACGTCGACGAGCACGCTGGATCGCGCCGGCATCGCCGCCACCGTAAAGCGCAACTACGAGCTGATCGAAGCGCAACAGACCGACTTGCCCGACCATTCGCCAGCGCCGGTGATGAACGGCAAGAAGAAGCGCGCGACGAACGGTGCAGAGCCCGTCACGCGCGCACAGCCGATCGTGAAGGAGCGGCCGAAGCGCCGTCCGTTTGCCACGCCGATCGAAATACGCGCGATGGAGCAACAACTCCGCACGATCGTTGCGCGCATCGGAACGGATCGCGCGAGAGAGATCTTGGATGAGCTCGAAGCGTTGCCGATCGAGTAGTCGCTGCGCAGCACTTAGGAGTATCTCCTATCGCAGCTTTCTCGGTGTTAGGGATCCATCATTCCGAGTGCGACGACACCCGCGAAGAGGATGACGATCCACACGAGCAACTTCATCGGTGATCGCAACGGTTCCTGAGCCTTCGGTCCCGAAGAAGGTGTCTGCTCGCGCTCGCGTTGTTCGGTTTGATTCGACGTCATCTCAACCAGCGGTCTGCAAAGCTCGTGCCCGCGCGTTTGCGCGGCGGCGAGCCCAGCGTCCCGAACGAGCGCGACCTCGACGAGCCGTAGTGGCGCCAGCGTGGCCTCGTCCCTTTGCTCTGCCGCCAACAGCTGCAGCGCCCCGCGTGCTGTGACGCGAGCCGGCGAACACGCAGCGCTGCAGACTGCGACAAATAGTCGCGATGGGTTGGATTGTCGCAGCGCGTGCGGAGCGCTGCACCAAGTCGACTCACTCGCGAGGCGCGCTACGCTGACATCTCCTTTCCCCTTCCTGGAGATGCGATGCAACACGATACGCCGTTGATCTCGACGATTGCCATCGGCCTCGTGTTGGCATTCGTGTTTGGAGCATTGGCGACTCGGCTGCGTGTCTCGCCACTCGTCGGTTATCTGATCGCTGGGATCGCCGTCGGACCTCACACTCCCGGCTTCATCGCAGACGCCAAGCTCTCGCAAGAGATCTCGGAGATCGGCGTGATCCTGCTGATGTTCGGCGTCGGCCTACATTTC
>DASRXR010000587.1:0-10159 GCA_035687405.1 Polyangiales bacterium | reverse complement strand
CGGCTTCACACTCCGACTGAACGAGACAGCAGTATCGCAAGACTTGGCCGAGCTTGGCCAGATTTTCAGTGCGCGCGACTGTAACCAACCTCTGCGAATCGCAGGGCTTCCGCCGCCGTCAGCAACACTGAACCGTATTTCAGCCGCCGCTGCCAGCCGCAGCGAACGCGGATTCCACCGAGAACGCTCCGGACAGGAGCGCCCGTCCGCACACGGCCGCGCGGACCCCACGCTCGGCCAGGCTGCGGATGTGGCCGAGGTCTCCGATGCCACCCGACGCAATCACCGTCGCACGCACCTGCGCCTGCAGTGCCAAGGTCGCATCGATGTCCGGGCCCTCGCGTGTCCCGTCCCGCGCGATCACGGTGTGAAGCAGTGCGGCGACGCCCCAGCCGTCCACCCGCGTTGCGAGCTCCAGCGCGGTCACGCCGCTACCCTCGAGCCAGCCTTCGATGGCCACTTCGCCATCGCGCTCGTCGACCGCGACCACGACGCCGTCCGGATGTTTGCGACACAAGTCCTGAACGAGCGCGGGCTGCTTGATCGCCGCGGTACCGAGCACGACGCGCTGTGCACCCGCCGAGAACCAGCGCTCTGCAGTCGCTTCGTCGCGGATACCGCCGCCGATCTGAATACCCACCGGGACTGCGCGCAGCATCGCTTCGATCACTGCGAGATTTTTCGGTTGGCCTTCGCGTGCACCATCGAGATCGACGATGTGGATGCGCCGGGCGCCGGCATCGTAGAAGATGCGCGCCTGTTCGACCGGGCGCTCCGAGTACACCGTCACTTGGTCGTAGCGGCCACGCGTCAAGCGCACGACCTTGCCGCCGAGCAGGTCGATTGCGGGAATGAGCTCCATTACCTGCCTCAGTCGCTCAACGTGCCTTTGGTCGACGGCACGCCAGTGGATCGTGGGTCTAGCTCCACCGCGTCGCGCAACGCTCGCGCAAACGCCTTGAAGCAAATCTCGATGATGTGATGCAAGACCTGACCGGAGGCGAGGTGCATGTGCAGATTCGCATTCGCACCACGCGCAAAGCCTTCGAAGAACACTTCGGCGAGCTCGGTGTCGAACTCACCCACTTTCGCCTTCGGTAGCGGCACGCGCCACACGAAATACGGCCGCCCCGAGAGGTCCAGCGCACAAGTCACGCAAGCTTCATCCATCGGTAACGTCGCGGAGCCGTAGCGGCGAATGCCCTTTTTGTCGCCGAGGGCTTTGCCGACCGCCTGGCCGATCACGATCGCGACGTCTTCAGTCGTGTGATGTCCGTCGATCTGCGTGTCGCCGGTCGCGTCCACGCGCAGATCGAACATGCCGTGACGTCCGAGCTGGTCGAGCATGTGCGACAAGAACGGCAACGGAGTCTTGATCTCGTGCACTCCGGTACCGTCCAGGTCGATCTCCACCCGGATCTTGGTTTCGCGCGTTTCGCGCTCTACGGTCGCCCTACGAGACATCGCGGCAAGTCTAGCACGCACATCGCAAGCGCGCGGATTTATTCGTGTTCAAGGCTCGGTATCACTCGGGGGGCGGGGCGGCGGGATGCTCACGGCGAGGCTGGTAACCTCGGCCAACTTCTGGCGTAGAAGCTCGTTGTTCGGCTCGTGCTGGACCGCGATCTGCAGGTTCAACTTGGCCTGCTTGTAGTTCTTCGAGCGCAGCGCCTGCTCGGCTTGGACTACGAAGGGCCGGGCTCGCGCGGAGAAGGTCTCTGCCGATCCGGGGGCTCCGCTCGGCCGCGCGGTGGGGCGGACACTCCGGCGAACGGCGTCGGGATCGAACCGCTTTGCACCCTGCGCCCGCTGCTCGTCGTAGAGCCGGCGTTGATCGGCGTTCGTGAGCACGCGGTAGGCCTCGGTCGCCCGCCGGTACACCGACGTCGCCTCGACCACGTGTTCGGGTTGACCGGCGAAACGGTCCGGGTGAAACCGGCGCGCGAACGCACGAAAGCCAGACTTGATCGCATCGACGTTGGCGTCGGCGGGGACGCCGAGGAGCCCATAATAGTCTACGTCGTCGAGCGACTTCGTCACCGTTGCTGAGGGTACACGATCGTGGCGGAGCTGCAGCTCGTAGCTGCGGAATGGCTGAACTAGTGCTGTGGGCTGCTCGGTGTGCGCGAACGACGATGTGTCCATTCGACAGTCAGAGCTCGCCGCCGCCCGCGCTGGACAGAACCGCGAGGGTCGTACCTTGCAGCAGAATCGACTGCCAGAACTCACAATGATGTTCGGCCGAAAAGTCGAGCGCGGGGCGCGGCGTCGGAGCCGCGAGCGATTGGACCGCCGGTGCGCCGATCGAAAAGGGGGGCCAGAAAGGGGGTGCGGTCGTGGCGAGCGAATTCGGAGTTGCGACCGACGCGAACTGAGTCCAGTACTGCTTCATCGTAGTCGCGAGCGTCTGCTCGTCACTCGTGAGTCGCGACGGCGTCTCGCTCGGAGGGTCGAACAGGAACTGCAGCTCGGCCGTGTGAGCAGCGCGGCCGGGAACAAACCTTCGGTGTGCTGATCGTTTGTGCGTTTGCGCGTGCGAGGGGCACGCTGACTATCGCAACACCGATGAACAACGCGACACGACTAACACTCACTGATGACGCTGACATTCGGCAACCCTCTGCGTCCCTTCACGGTAGTAACCGCTGAAGTGCGCGCGTCTGCGGGTCCGCAGTGAGCTTTTCGTTGGCGTTGCGTGGGCAGCGCGCGACGCCGCGCACTCAGATGCAGTGTCCGACTTTCAGCCGGCCTGCTGTTCCGTCAGGACGGGATCGCGCAGGCCTAGATCGACTTCGATTGTCGCCGCGCCCGCGACTTCTGTGCGCGACTGCCGATCCTTGAGCGACTGCGCGTGCTGGCTGAACCAACGGCGCGCGTCGTCTTCGGTCCACGCGCGCGCGTCGCGACATGCACGTAGCGCAGTTTGCAACGTGCGCGCGTCGCGCGGGCGCTTCTCCGGGGACTTCTCGAGGCACGCCATGATCAGCGCCTCGAGGTCTTCCGCAACCGGCTTCTCGGTCCGCTGCGACGGAGGGACAGGCGCCGTGTGCAAATGATGACTACAGACTTCCACCAGGTTACGTCCGCCGAACACGTCTTGCCCCGTCAGCAAGAAGTAGCCGACCGCACCGAGCGAATACAGATCGGTACGGGCATCGAGCGACTCCGGCGACGTGATCGCTTCCGGAGCCATGTAGAGGGGCGTGCCACTGAAGCTGTCGTCGTTCGTGAGTTGCTGAATCGTAGTGTCCTCGCCGTTCGTGCGATTCACACGCTTCACCAAGCCGAAGTCGAGCACCTTCGCGACATCCGGAACGCCACCCTGCTGCGTGAGAAAGATGTTGGCCGGTTTGATGTCGCGGTGGATCAGCGCCACGCCGTGCGCTTCGCTCAGCGCGCCGGCGACTTGATCGAGAATCTGGATCACGCGCCCGGCTGGCAACGGACCGGCGATGGCGACGACCTCGTCGAGGCTCGCGCCTTCGAGGAACTCCATCACGTAGTAGAAGATGCCGTCGGGCGTGCGCCCGTAGTCGAACACGCGGATGGTGTTCGGATGCGAGAGCCCTGCAGTGAGCTGAACCTCGCGCTCGAACCGCGTGACGGCTTCAGCACCGAAGCGATCGGGCGGCAATAGCTTGATCGCGCTCGGCCGCCGCAACATTGCGTGGTTCGCGCGGTAGACGACGCCCATCCCGCCCTGCCCTAACTTCTCGGTCAACGTGTACTGGCCGAGGCGCCGCGCATCGCGCACTTCTTGACGCAAGCCGTAGATGACTCGCGAAGTTGCGGTCGTGATGATCTGCGATGCGATCCACCACAAGCCCGCCACGAGCGTCCAACGGATGCCCATCGTGGTGGGATTCCACAGATAGCGGGGATCAGCAGAGACTTTGTAGATCGAAGGATCGTGGTGCGTGTAGTGAATGAAGAACACCGCGACCAAGAACGGAATCGCGAAAAACACGCCGTACCCAAACGTGCGGAGCGCCGTGCTCGGGACGATGATCGCGCGCGCGATCAACGTGTAGGTCAAACACAGCAAGAGCACCATGTGCGGATTCGCGAAGTACGAGATGCGCAAGCACATCGCCGTCGCCGCAGCTGCGGCGATGCACAACCCGCCGAACTCCAACTTGCGTAGAAAGCTGATCGAGCGAGGCCGGCTGCGGCACACGAGCCAAATCGATGCGAACGTTCCGACTGCAACCGCTTGCGGTAACAGGTACACGCGGCTCGGGCTGTCGTCTCCGATGAACGAGGCCGAGAGCCGCCACGTGAAGAACATCCCGAACAGGATCGCGAGCATCCCGCCGAAGCGGCGCAGGCGTAGTTGCAAGAACGCGCGCATTTCCTCGCGCGATTGGCTGTCCGTGTAGGGCGTGCCACCGCCGAGCGCCTCGACGCGTTTTTGGCGCGAGGCTGCAGCCGCCCTCTGAATGATCGTGAACTCCCGCACGCTGCGGGGACTATACCAGCAGCGGTTCCAAGTGGCCGGCCCTTTAGGTCAGGATCGGTCCTCGAACGCGTCGACCTCGAACGAGTTTTGTCCGAGGTTCCAACGTTGCTTCGTGCAGCGCTGGGCCAAGACCGCGTCGTGCGTGACGAGGTAGAGCGCCCCCGGGTAGTCGACCAGCGCGGCCTCGACCCGTTCGATCGACGGCACGTCCAAGTGGTTTTCGGGTTCGTCGAGCACGAGCGCGCGGGCGTGTCGCGCGAAGCCGAGCGCGAGCAGAAGCTTCCGCGCTTCACCGGGCGATGGCTGTTCGGAGATCAGCAATCGATCCGGATCGACGCCGAGACTCGCCACGATCGTGAGCACTCGACCGCGCGTGTGTGGATCGAGGTTGCGGACGTCGCGAAGCAGCGCTCGAGCAGCGGGCGCAGGGAGCTCTTGCGGCAATACCAGGAGGTCGTCACGCGACAAGCGCACCGAGTCTGCGAGAAGCCGCAGCAGCGTGCTCTTGCCAGCGCCATTCGGGCCCGCGATCCAGACGCGGTCGTCGCGGTGCAGCGTGAGCGACGGAAGCTCGAGCAGGGTTTGCTCCCCGGCGCAGAGCGCGCGGCGTTCGATGAATCCGATCGTCGCCGACGGCGCGGGCGCGAAGCCGGCGAACACTGGATTCCCGAGTTGCTTTTGCACTTGCAGCTCGCCGAGATCGCGCTCAGCTCGCGACAACTCGCGACTCAGAACCTCGACCTTGCGGCCGTGCACTGCATCGGCCCAATCGGCTTTGGTTTGCGCGCCGATGGTGCGGGCATCGGAGTCATTCGCATTTCGCATGCGCTTGCGCGTGCTCTTGTTCGCTGCCGCTCCGCGCTGCGCGACGTGCGCCGTTTGAACGCGGTTCTTCAGCTCGCGGACGCGAGTCTTCGCGCCGAGGCGTGTTTCGCGCGCAGACTCGGCTTCGAGCTCCCACTCCGCGCGCGCACGGGTGTAGCCGCCCGTGTACAAACTCGCGCGAGCCTCGGCGAGACGGAGCGTTTGCGTCGTGAGTGAATCGAGGAGCGCGCGATCGTGCGACACGATCACGCCGATCCCGCGATGCAGGCGTAAGCCGTCGAGTAGCCACGCACGCGCGTCGCGATCGAGGTGGTTGGTGGGTTCGTCGAGCAGCAAGATGTCGGGCTCCGCAGCGATCGCCGCTCCGATCTGCCAGCGTTTGCGTTCACCTGGGCTGAGCGTCGGCCAACGCTCGAGAGCCGTGAGACGCAGCGCTGCGCGGACACGATGCGCCATGCGTTCGTGCGACTCCGCGAGCTCCGCGAGTGTCGGTGTCGGCTCGAGGAGCTCTTGCGCACACGACTCGATGCGCAAGTCTTCCGGTGCGACTCGAATCACGCCGCGCGTCGGTTGCAGCTCGCCGGTGAGAAGGCGCAGGAATGTGGTCTTGCCGGCGCCGTTGGGGCCGACGAAGCCGGTCCAACCCGGCGAAAGTGTGAACGTGGCGTCGGTGATGATCGGTGCTGCGTCGGCAAACGCGAACGAAGCACCCTGCACGTGCAGATGCATAAAACCTCCGTGAGAATCTGAATGTCAGGGACGTCTCAAGGACACGGGCTCGCCAGCGGACGGGCGTCCGGGGGCCGGTGTTGCGAAGACAGCGCTATGACGTTCAGTGGGAGGTCATAAAGTCTCGAGGGTCGCTCGAGACGCGGGCAATCTAGATCCGTAGCCGAGGTCGTGCAAGGCGACGATGTGGTCAGCGTACGAGCGAGAGGTGACCGGTGCGCACCGCGGTTTGAGCCTGACCGCCTTTGACCACGACCATGCGCGGTTGACTCGCAATCAAGCCGTGTGCTGCCGCTTGCAGCTGCTCGATGAACGAGCGTTGGCCGAGCGCGAACCGCTCGACGAGATCACGGCCGAGCTGATTGTTCGCGTTCCGAAGGATCAACTCCGCGTACGCGATCTGTGCCGCGAGCATCGCGTGAAGCTCTTGCTTGAAGCCTTCCAGGTCCGCGCCGCGCGCTTGGAGATGCGCGATGACGTCGCGGCGATGAATGTGCTCGAAGGGCCCTTCGCAGCGCTTCGGGCGGATGAGCCAAAAGTCGCCCGCCTCTTGCCGGCGCCAGAACATTTCGAGCTCGCCCGAGGGGCAGCGGGCCACGAGGTAGTGCTGCTCTTCCAGCGTATGTTCTATAATGAAATCCAGTAGATGCTGCATGGCTGGACGACCTCGAGCAGGGTCTCAAAAACCTACACCTCCTATGTTGTAGTTTGAATACCGACCTCGGTCCAGAGCCGATCGCATGTGACGGGAGCAGGGCCAAATGCCTATGGAAAAGTACGCTTTCCAACAAGCACGCCCGAGGCTTGGTTTGCCTACGGCTGCGACTCGGGCGGCCTCGCTAGCAGCGCCTTACACAGCTCGTCCAACTCGCGCTGGTACTTCTCGATCAGCTCGCTGCCGAACTTGAACATCGCGTCGATGTTCTTGTCGCTCGCATCATCCAAGTCGTCCGAGACGTCTGTCTTGAGCTCATCCGTGAGGAACGCTTGCAACCGCACGTGCTGCGGACCGAAGCGGCGCTCCAACCCGAGCGCGACGGCTTCGGTTTGACCATCGAACATCAGCTTCAACACCGGAAAGCCCCACTGCGCCGCACCCCAACCTCGCGTCCGCTCGTAGTCGTACTCGGCCGTCATCGAACCCGTACCGAGTGAAACGATGAAGTCGTCAGGCCCCATCGATCCGCGGTTCAAGAACGAGTGCGCGAGCGCGGCCGGGTTGTTCGCGAACACACCGCCATCCACGAGAGAATAGTAGTTGTGCGCCTCGTTCTTCGAGACCTGAGGCTTCACGATCTGGTGCGGCGGGAAGTACGTCGGAGCCGCCGAGGTCGCCATCGCCGCATCTACCATCGCGATGTCGTCGGCGAGCGCATCGTAGTACCGCTCGTCGGCAGCATCGGCGCGACGCGAAACGAAAAACACCGGACCGCGCCCGTACGTGTCGTAGCTCGTGACGAACACGCGCGTGGTCGCATCGGTGAGCTTCGCCGCGCCGAAGAAGTCGCGCATGACCTTCATGCGGCCGGTCGCGGCGTACTTCGGATCGTACAAATCCGACAGCGCGACATGGCGAGGTAACCCGAAGAAGTGCTGATTCGGATTCTTGTCACCCGCAAAATGATCCGCCACCTCATAAAACGTCCGACGCAGGACATTCTCGTGAAAGATCTCTGTTCCGTGGTCCTGATACAGCTTCACCAGCTTCTCTGCGCGCGTCGTCAGATCATCACCCGGCTTCGTCAAACCGAGCGCGAGGATCCCGCCCGTCGACGTGCCTGCGATCGCATCGAACAACTCGCAGATCGGTTTACCGGTTTGCTTCTCGATGTGCGCGAGCACAATCGCCGGAATCAAGCCGCGGATTCCACCACCGTCGATCGAAAGCAATCTGAATGGAGCCATCGTCGTCGCCTCGTCGGTTCAACGCTCGGGATAGTCTTTGGACTACCACGAGAGTGCCAACGAAGCAGTGACGCAAATCATTGCCCGATGCGCGAGCGCGCGATCTCACCCACGCGGCCGCTGCGAATGGGCTGGCTGTCGTGCACGCATTCGTTCCAGGTCCTGGTCTGCTATCGCACCAACCAAGTCGACGCGAATGGCCTGACCCTGACCCGTCGAGCGATCGATCGCCTTCACGTTCAGCGTTCCATCCGCGTCGATCATGAACGTCACCGCGATGCTGACTTCGCCGCGACGCGCTTTCCGCAAGCCGAGGAGCGCGATCTGGCCGAGCACTTGGTTTTCGTCGGTGCGCCGCGATTCACCCTGACACACGCGCACGTTCACCGTGATCTGATCATCCTGACTCGTGGAGAAGACGCGTGTTTGCTCGGTCGGAATAGGCGCGTTGCGCTCGACGATTGGTTCGCAGAACCCACCGGTCGTCTCGACTGCCAACGTGTGAGTCGTTACATCGAGCAGGAGTGGGGCACGGCTCGGTGGACCGGGAAACTGACTACGAAGCAGCTGGCTCTCGCTCAGAAACACGGATGGGTCCGTGAACGCCGGCTCGAGACTTGCACCCACTGCGAGCCCCTCGTGCGGCGCATCCGACGGTTTCCAGCCGCGACCAGCCTCTTCTTCGGGTGCTTCCGGCGCGGCCGTGGGTGGAGGACGGCTCGGCGTCATCACCTTGGACGGCGGAGGCGGACGCGACGCTCCAGCTTTGGAGCTTCCCGAAGCTGCGAGCTGCTGCCGATGCTCTTGCTGCTGTGAGCGTGCAACCGGCGCCGCCATGTCCGAATGCCGGACGAGCACGTCGACTTCGACGCCGAGCGCGCGCGCCTCAACGAGCAGCTCGAGGCTGTGATCACCCGCGACGATGAGCTCGGCGTAGATCTTGGCCGCACGCATTTTGTGACCTTGCGTCACGAGCAGCCGCGCCATCGAGTGCGTGCGAATCGGATCGAGCACATCGGCTTCGGTCGTGTCCTGACCGGCAGGCTCGGGATCGCGAAGCGCAGCGGGTAGCTCGGCCGCATCGACGAGCACGACCTGCCGATTGGGCACCGGTAGTGGCGCAGCTTTCGGCGGAAGCTTGGAAGGCGGTGCTTTCAGTGGAGGTGCGCTGATGCGCGGCGCGCCCGGCCCCGACTTGTGCAGTCTCGCAGCGAGCGCTGCAGCGGACGGCGGCGGGCTCGGTTTCGGGCCGAGACCCTTCGAGGTCGAGGCGGGCAGCCTTGCTGCACCGCTTCGTTTCGCCTCCTCGAACATCGCTTCGGCTTCTGCCGCCGAAACGTACTCGCCGACCTTCGTCAGCTCGTCATCCGGATCGGGCCGCGAGCTGATCGTCGTCGGCAGGTCTTCGAACGGCATGTCGCTGCGCTTGCGCGGCGCCGCCGATGCGGACGTGCTCGGACCCGCGGCGTCTTCGTGGTCCTTCGGCTTTGAAATTTGCGTCGGCTCGTCGTCGCGAACCGGTGCCTTCTGCGGTTGCAACGTGCGGCCGGGCGGCGGGTTGCCCATCAGCGTCCGCGGCACTTTGCTCGCCAGATCGGCCGCCGGAACGCCCGACAGCGCGTAACCTTGCAGCGCCGCACCCTGCGCGACGACCAGCTCCGGATCGACACTCGTCTGCGGCTCGCGCCCAAAGAATTCCGCGACCATCTGCCGCACCGCCGGCGTGCGCGTCTGCCCGCCGACTAAGATCACGCCGTCCAGCTGCACCGGCCGAACACCGGCGAGTCGAAACGCTTCTTCACAACTCGTGAACGTCCGGTGGATCAGCGGTGTGGCCATGCTCTGCAGCTCGGACCGCGAGAGCTTGAACTGCAGATCGAGCGACTTACGGCCCGGCCCCCAAGCAACTTCCTTCACGATCGCTTCAGCCGTGTCCTGATGCGAGAGCTGACACTTGACCCATTCCGCCGCCATTCGCACGCGCTCGTACTGCTGCGGATCGCGCGCCAAGTCGACTCCGAACCTCGCTTGAAACTCCGCGACCATTCGATCGGCGACGACGCTATCGAGATCGTCGCCGCCGAGGTTCGTATCACCTGCGGTCGCGACCACTTCGATCACGTCGCCGGACAACTCCAGGATCGAAATGTCGAACGTGCCACCCCCGAGATCGTAGACCGCGATCCGCTGACCTTGCTTCGCGCGATACCCGTACGCGAGCGCAGCCGCGGTCGGCTCGTT
>DASRXR010000586.1:0-20533 GCA_035687405.1 Polyangiales bacterium | reverse complement strand
CCTTCAGGCTGTAGCGACACGTGCGAGCTGTGCTCGGCAACCCTACTCGAACACGCGCAACTGCAGCGCTGTCGCTCGCGAGACGCCTGCTGCCACGTCCGAGACGAGCACGATTTGGTCACCAGGAACGACCTTGGAACGCTTTCGCAGGCGGTCTACAGATCGTACGCAACCTGGCCGAAGCCGTCGACGAAGCGTGGAGGTCGCACTCGAATGCGATGAGCTCGGCGTGGCGATATGTGCGCCGGTCGTCCGAGCTCCCTTCGCCACCTCACCGATCGGTATTCAACTCCTTCAAGCAATACACACAGCCGTTGTACCCCTGCGTCACCGCACGCTCCGTGTTCTCGAACGCTACCTTGTTTCTGCGACCGATTTGCCTAGCCCAATCGCAGTTCGCCACGTGCAGCTCGAGACTCGCTCGATTTCCCATGTACGGGTACTCGCCGATGTTCAGACGCTGCGTCACCCGCCCGACCTCCTTACCGTCGATAAGCTGCCTCAGCGAGAACTCGTATGCACCTGTTGGCGTCGAAGGCGCCGTCGTTATCGTCACGATCGCCGGCGACTGATCGCTTGCACGCAATGGCATGTTGCGCACACTCGCCAATGCTGCTGGCGTCGTTTCGTAGACTACGTGATCAGTAGTCGTCCTGAGCTGCTCCAACTGATCGATGGTTGCCTCGACCGTCAGACGCTTCAACAATCTGAGCTCGACCTTCGCATCGGCCGGGAGCCTCGATGTGTCCAACTCGATGTCGCTCCGATATGGAATTCGTGGCCAGCCACGGATGACGAACTGAAACTTGACCGTCGTGTCCGCGAAGAAGTTCTCGACGTCGAAGTTCTTCCACGTGACGTTGTTGCGGCGACGGATGAGGTTGTAAAAGTCCTCGACTGTATGCACTTCACTCAAATTGGGCTTCGGATCGCGCGGCGTGTTTACCACGGCGATGAAACAGTAGTGTCCCGCCTCCGGAACTGTGTCCCAGACTAACGGCCCCTCGACCCGGAACTCTCCCGGCTCGATCGGGCTCGCTGTCGCGATCGACCCGATGAGCTGCCAAGTCGCGGGCGTGGGCAAAGTGGACGCCAAGCTGTAGTAAACATCTATCGTCGCATCGGCTGCCGCCGCACCGCGGTTTTGAAGGCGCACGTAGGCGTAGTTGGGTTGGCCGAACTCGGCTCGTTCGAACATGTCGTCGCGCATTTTCGCTGCGGGGCTCCCAAGCGTGCCCTGCGGATCGGCGAGCTCCTCCCGGAAATGGTTGATGTCCGGACTACACGAGATCAGCCCCCGCGCGAGAGGTTCGAGACCTTCGTCGCCGAGATTATCGCGTAGGAACAAGTCCTCTTTGTAGCAGACGGTGTATGGCGGCCCACCGGTCCCGAGCGCACGCGCGAGTAGTTGGTTGCGATAGGACGACATGACGTTTTGCGTTTCGGTGTAGTCGGGGTCCGTCTCACCGGTCCAATACATAAACACGCTGCGCTCGGTGAATGTCGTCACGGCCGTCGGATCATGCTGCGCGTAGACCCAGACTGCGAGCGGCACCGGCGTCGTGAAGAGAGCCGGGTCCACGACCCAAGTCTCTAGCGCACCGTCGATCGACACGTTGAGAACTGGGGCGACGTGCCAGCCCCACGTCACCTGACAGTCTTGATGGTTGCTTGTGTCGACGCGCAGATAGCTTGCAGGTCCGCCCTCGATCCAAACCTTCTTGCTCTCTTCCCCCGCACTCGCCATCAACCGGCACATCTCATGCGCCCTCGCCCAACAACCATCGTCGGGGAACATGAACGGTATGCAACTCGGCTCCGGATCTGCCGGCGCGCAGGTGCCCGTGTTCACGAGGTCGAATAGTTGCTGCGCTCTCGCGGGCGTGACGGGCGCGAGGCCTTCCAAGCCCACATCCTTAGCCGCCTTCAGGGCTATTTTTGGAACGCCCACGGGTCGCGCCGAGATGCGCACATCCACAATCTCATGCGTGTTCAGAGTATCGGTGACAAACAGGGTCTGACCCCGTGCGAGTGCATCGCGCAACATGTCAGAGAACTCTTGAAATCGCGGATGGGATGTACGCAGTCGATGCACGGCCGACGAGTACGTCAGCTCGACGTCGAGCCCTGCCGGCGCGCCTAGATCGCGCAGGTTCCGCACCGTCGATGCGATCGGGAAGAGCAACGCTTGGATCGCCGATGTGCTCGTGTCCAGCTCCACATACACAGGTCGTCTGTGCTGGTGCTCCGACTCCAGGATCTTGCTCCAGCCGCGCTGACGCGCATCGGTCAAATCTAGGGCGACCTTCTGACCACCCTTGAATGTGACTGTAATCGGCGCCGCGGATCGTTGTCCGAGCGCCTTGCTGATGCTGGTGGAGAAGCTGTCGACTTCGTCGAGGAAGTTGATGAGTTGAGACACGTGACCCCCTTATGAGAATGGGGTACGGCAAGTCGATCTCGTCCGCTGTCGGGCAGATCTCAGTCGAGTGCGAGTCTTCAGGCCCAAAACATAATTACTCCCGGTCGTATGGCGTTGCTCACTTCGGGTGAAGCGCGGGAATCCGATCGGAAACGCGGGTCGCGATTCGTCTTCGCCGGGCGTGCTCTTCACCACGCGTAGTTCTTGAAAAACGACCAACTCAGAGACGTCGCACTCTCAGTTGCCGAAATCGCATACGCCGCACCGCCTGAATCGCCGTCCGTGCTGCCCCCAGACCAGCCATGACCTCGGTCGCGCACTGTCGTCGTACCACCCGGCGTCGTGAACGAACACATCGCCACCTGACCCCCAGCGTCACAACCGCGGTAGTACTCGCACTGCCCACCTTTTACGCTCGTCACCATCGGGTTCGCAGACTGACAACCGTTTCGCCCGATCCATCGATCCCGAGCTTGCGTTCCACACCGATAGGGGACAACCGCATCATCCTCGAAGTGAAACACGATCACGGGTTTGATCGTCCCCCGACACCCCGACAGATCGTGACTTCCACCTGAATGCGGTGCGATCGCCGTCAAATTAGTCCGGTTACACCCGAGCTCGTTCGAAAAGTAGCCACCCATCGAAAAGCCGGTCATGAACAAGTGCTCTCGATCGACACACCGATCACTCGCCACGAACGCGATCAACTCGTCGATGAATCGCGAATCATCCCCACTCGCCAGCGGTAGATCTCCGCTAATCAGACCGCAATCCGGATCACCGACGTTCCATGGCGGTCCGTTCTTCTCCTGGCCGTTCGGAAAAACGACCACGAACCTCTCGCGATCTGCGAGCGCCGCGTACTCGGTGATCTCGAACATCTGATCCGCACTCATCCCGAACCCGTGCGCGACGATCACGAGCGGCACGGGCGTGTCTTCATCGAGATCCGTCGGCGCGTAGTACACGAAGCTGCGCGTCTCGCCACTTGCGAGAATCTCGTGCGTGCTCTTCCCACGCAGCGTGCCCGGCATGTCGCCACATGGCCGAATCGACGCATCGATCTCGTCTGGCGGCGGACCGGCGTCGACGCCCCTGCGATCCCCATCGCTGCACGCAGCGAGCACGCCGGCGCACAAAACTAGTCGAAGCAAGATCACGACCGCCTGAACCAGAGTTCGAGCGTACGACCTCGCAGTCGCGGCTGCACGAGTCACGCTTTCCAGAGATGAAGACGCTCGACTCGTGCGAGTGCGTAGCAAGCGGACCTCGGAATCAGTGCCACGCGAAGATCGAAACTGGCTCGCGGCAAGAGTCGACAACTGTGCAGCAGACATTTTCGGGATTATACCTGCGAGACCGAATTGTTGGTATCGACGTGTCGGGCGGCTGCCGCTCGCCGCGCGATTGCGGGCACGCAACCCCAACTGCACTCCAGGCCTAAACGTGTTCTCTTGAATGCCACTGTGCCGCCATCCGCTTCCTCCGCAGGCAGGACGATCACGACTTGTGATCTGCGAGTCCAGACGTCGCTGGCCGGGCGGTTACGACCGTACGACCTACATTCCTTGCAGATGATGACGGCGCCGCGCATGGCTCGAACCATAGTGAGTGATGACGCACACAACTAGGGTGGCGATCCAGCCACACCTGACTCGTATTCGTCACGACCCAGCGACAGCCCGACGCAACGTAATAGTGCCCTAGAGTGCAGGGGCGATGCATATCGGTTTCGGAAATGCGGGTCGCGAATCAGTCGTCCATGAAGCCCACAAACTGTGTTTGCGAAGCCAGCATTGCTAAGTCCGGATCTTGACCATGCAGAGCCAATTGATCCTCATTGGGACTATAAGGACACCGCCAAAGAATGGTCGCGCATTTTTCCGGATGGTTCGATGGTGCCAAAAAAATAGAGAGAAGGAAGATGAGCGAACAACGTCAGCGACCGGCCAGCGATGATTGGCGTAGGAATGGCCAAGAAGAACACCTGCTTGGAAGGCGGCTGTTCTTCAAGCAATACCGGCGATACAGCGAGACCTGGGAGCACGATCATTGCGAGTTTTGCAACGCCAAGTTTTCGGAGAATGACGGCGACCTCCACGAGGGATACACGACCGAGGACAACTATTACTGGATCAGTACTGATTGTTTCGAGGATTTCAAGGATGAGTTCCAGTGGAAAGTCGATGAGTGAAGCCTGAACATTGCCGCGACGGGACGTTGGATTATGGTGACACCGGGACAGCTGCAGCAGGCCGCGCGCGGCGGGTGATCGGTTGGCGGTGCGGCACCGCCCAGGGACCTCTTGATCAGCGGGAAGCGCGCGCCTGCCCTGAGATCCGGCTTCGGACCCGCGCGCTGGCGACACCAGGATGCTATTCCTTTGCGGCTGATGGCGGCGAGCATCGCAAAGCGTCTGCGCTCGTGTTGGAGAGTGCGCAGCAAGCGGCCCGCGGTTGCGTGAGTGGATGTTGCGTGTGCCACAGAAATGCTTCGCATGCGCAGCAGCGCTGCCTTTGCGAGTTTTTCGAACACCATCTGCAGCAACATCGCTAGCGTTGAAGTCGCCAGTCCGGAGGCTGCAACAACTTCGGCCGCTTGAAGATCGGCTCGTGCTTGAGCGAGGAACCCATTCGCTCCGCGCTTCCGACCAATCACATTGCGGCCATGCTTGGGCATATTTCTTGCGCTAGTCCCGTCTGATGTTGCCCGGCGAACTTTCTCGACCGACGACGGTCGTCGGTAAGCGTGTCTTGATCGTGGACGATGACAGCGATGCGCTTGAGCTACTTCACTGCGTTCTCGAGTCGCGTGACCTTGAGGTGTACGACGCTGCGGATGCGGCGGAGGCTCTTGAATGGGTCGGAAGCGTAGACTTCGATCTGATCATCTCAGACATCGAGATGCCCGGGTGCAACGGCTACGAGCTGCTTCGCGAAGTGAGCTCGTGCGTTTCGAAACCTGTCGTGCGTCGGTGGCGCAGATCCAAGCCGATGCCGTCGAAAAGGTCTCGCGCTGCAGAGTCCAAGTTGCCGAACACCGCGCATGTAAAGCAAGCAATGCCGAATCGGCAGGCGTAGGCACGGGAATCGGCTGTGCTTTGGGCCTCCTGTTTCCGCCACTCGGGTTGCTCGGGTGCCTTGGCGGAGGATTGACCGGAGCTGCTGCAGCAAACAATTGCGGAGACGCGCCGCTGTGCACGACCGAGCCGCAGTCTGTGGTGCAGGCGGTGCTAGTCGAGCATCGGCGGGAGTCAGTGCCGCTGTGCGGCGTTCAACCGGCATCGCTGTCGTCGAGTGACGCTCCATTGGGGGCGTGGGGGGACGCGCAGTAAGAGGAACGATGGGGCAACTCGTCGGCGCTTGTCGCAGGCGAGGGGCGCCGTTCTCTCGCTGAGAGAAGGACGAACTCGGACGGACGCACGCGTGCAACCATCCGCTCGGGCCAGCGGTGACAGCCTGGTCTGCGCTTCGACTGGTGCGCGCGGGGGAACGCGTCGAGCTTGTTGTCCATCAGCGTCGGACAACGCCACGACGCCACGAGGGTCACTTCCAACTCGAACCAAGACAGCCCGCGCGAACTTTCTCAGATGAAATTCCCCCTACTCGTGCAATACACGATCTGTCTCGCGTTATGCTGCGCGTGCGCCGGCCTGACGTCGACTCGGTCGCGCGCCAGCGCACGCTACTTGCGCATCACGTTGCCGAAGTACAACGAACCAAACAAGACGTCGCACGCCTGGACGAACTCACGCACGCCGTCACGCTGCAGTTGATTCAGACGGCAAAGCGCTATGAGGCCGCATCGGTGAAGCTCGAGCAGGCTCGCGGGAACTTCGACACCGCGAATGTGCTGCTCGCCCAAGCGATCGCCGACTACGACACCGCCGTGGTTAGGGGACCGAGTGGCACACGCGACTTGGCCGCGCGCATCGACGAACTTGAGGCTGCCAACCGACGCCTCCGGGTAGAGCTGCTGAAGCTCAAGAGAGAGCAGCAAGACCTTGCGACCGAAAACCTCGCATTGCTTCATCGGGGGCAAGTCGCCGAGGCGCGGTTGTCGCTTCACAATCTCACGTGATCAACCACCCAGCCGACCTCGCATGTGGCGACGAGCGAGTAGGCGCGGATTGCGCCCGGACTCCGCGCTCCCAGTAGAGAAAGTCGCTCGCTCGAGGGCAACGCGAGCCTGCCTAACGCGCTTGCAGCTCACGAGCAAGCACAGGATGGCGTCTCGTGCGGCGTCCGCACCTGCGCTACCATCATTGAAGCACGGCTGCACGCAATGGCGCGCAGCCCGCCAGTGCGGCTGCGGTTCCTCGCAGCTAACCAGAAGTTCGCTGGGCAGACGTGAAAGGGTGAGCAGGTGCTTCACATATCCTCCGCCGACGTGGACGGACGCGCCGTTCGCAAGGTGATCCCGACTGGTGACAAAATGTCGGCTTTCCTGTTCCCCTTGAGCTGCGGCCCGATCCGATTTGAGAGTCAGCCGGAACTCTGGCTGGATGCGCTGGATGGGTTCTGGAGCTCTGTCGGCGTTAGGCGCGTAAGCGGCGCCCGCGCAGCACGGCGAATCCTTGATGCAGCGCGAGCGGGCGAAGCTCTGGTCGTCTGGCAGGGAACGACAGCTGACGATCACTTGCTCACAGCTTTGCTATTCGACACGATTCGTTCAGCCGGGCTGCCTCCCTCGAACATACGGGTTCTTAACTCGGAGTCTACCCGCCCAGCGGTCACGTCACGGGCTGCACTAGAAACGCTGGAAGTGGTTCGGGCTGCGTTTTCGACGGCAGCCGTGGGCACGGAATTCACTTCTGAGATCTACTCGCGGGCGTGGCGTGCGTGGGCTGGTAGCAATCCGATGGCACTCGTGGACATGCTGTTCGATCCTAAAGTTCCGTCGTCGCTAGTCCCTCCATTGCAGGCACTTCTCGCCCGATATCCAGACTCAATCAGTGGGCTCGGCCGGTGGGATTTGCGCGGTTTGCATTACGTCGCCCAACACAGTCCGAACCTCGTCAGGGCGATCGGTCACATGCTGGGAGAGGTCTTCGACTGCGACGAGGATCACGTGGGTGACCAATGGGTGTACTGGCGCATGCGACGCCTCGCAAGCGCGACCCTCGCTCATCCATTACTCAGGTTCGATCGGGACTCTCGCGCTATGAGTGGCAGAACGGTCGAGCTCACGAGCGCGGGGCGCTCGGTGCTGGATGGCGAAGCTAGTTTCATTCAGCTCAATGGACTAGTCGATGATATTGGAGGAGTTTCGCTAAACTATCCCGCGGAGCCAATCTGGCTTCGCGACGGCGAGACGTTGGTCCTTCACGACAAGCCCTCAGGAAGCGACGAATGAGGGCCGTGATGAACGGTCTGCGAGCGCAACCATTGCCAGAGCCCACGCACGTACGTCTCGACGACGCGCCGGCGCGGGAGTTCATCTCGAGCACACTCCTCGATAACGCGCTGAGGCGCGCCCAAGACCAGATGCCGGCCGTGTTGAAGGTGCTCGCCGTGCCACATGCACGGCGCCCACAACCAAAGAGCAGCCGTTGTTCGTGCAGCTCGGTCCACGGAGCCGTCGCCGCGTTTGCCGCTTCGAGTTCCGCTTCGTTTAGCTCTTGCCGCGGCGGCTCTTCTTCCGACGGCTCTTGTCCCGTTTCGGCGTCCGACGTTGATGGGTCGGCGCTGCTGCCGCTGTTGCACAATCTGCATTTGGGCGAGCTACTCACGGATAGTGGAGACGCACTTGGCACGTTCGACGATGCGGTTGCGGCGGTTGTCGCTGCGGAAGAGTAAGCTCGCGCGCCCTCGCTTTCGTGATCGCCCAAAGTGAAGCTCTACGTCGTAGACGCGCAAACACACAACGTCTGATGTGCTCGCACAGGCGGGGTCGACCCCCTAGCCCCAGCGCGTGCGTAAGGAGAGAATGGCTGCAGTGCCGTCACACGAATTCGAACCGCCCAGCAAGACGAGTCTCGCGAAGATCGAGCAACTTCAGCGACAGCTTCGCGAGGATCCAGAATCCGCGAAGCTGCGAGACGCTCTACTGTTCGAGTACGGACATCTGCATTTTCAGGGTGATCCGGAGCGCGTCGCACAGCTTGTCTGGCACGTGAGAAATCGGCCAGACAACCGCATGCTGTGCACCCCGATTGCCTGGGTCGATCACGAGCGCTTTCCGGATCACTACGCGGAAGTCGCGCAAGCCTGGGAAGAGCAGTTAGCTATCGATCCGTTGCGTCCGACAATCGCGCGTGGTGCTGCGCGGTTTCTGTTCGACGCGAATCCGGACCGGGCGCGCACACTCCTCGTGGACGCAGCGACGGCGCATCCTGACGAGGCGCAGCTCTGGATCGATATGGACGGATCGTCAAAATCTCCAGAGGAGAAGTTGAGCTGCCTGCAGCGTGCGCGAAGCCTGGGTTCACCACAGCCGAATCTTCTAAGCTGGTTGTGCCAAGCCGCGGTCGAAGCGAACGACCTCGAGTGGGCCGCACGATACGGCAACGAACTGTTGGCTGAGTCGCACGCGGCCGAGCCGCTCCCTACGAAGCACACGTTTGGCACACAGGATGCCACGGGGCTCAGAGGAAACACGATCAGGCCGCAAGGTCGGCGCGCGCACTCGAGGCATCACGCGCACTCGACGCTTGGGGTCGTGGCGCTTCGAAACGGAGACACGCAGTCGGCGCTGGAGCATTTGCGAGCTTCGGCCGCAGTGGACACGGATGCGAGACTCTCGTCGTACGGTCCATCCTTCGAACTTGCGTTTGAGCTGAGCGCGCACGGCTTCCACAACGAAGTGCGCGACTACCTGATCGACTGCAAGAGGTTCTGGAAGAAGCCGATTCTCGAGCAGTGGATCGCCGAGTCCAGTGAGGGCAAAACGCCGACGTTCGCGCAAACAGACGCCCGGCTGCGCGCCAGTTCAACAGACCGATCGCGTCCGGTGCCTCCGAGGCGACAATCGTCGCCGTCTGCGAGGTTGCAACATGGAAACCCTTCTCCAGGATTCGGTTCAGCAAGCTTTGGCCCGCTGGCTCAGGGCAGTTAGCGCAGCGTGCATCGCCCTCGCAGCGCTCGGAGCAATTCTCGGTGGATCACTGCTCGTGGCTGGCTTCCTCGCGCCGTTTCTTCACTGCGGTCTTTTCTGGTTCTACATTTCTATACGATCCATGCAGACCGGGTGGCTCAGTGAGTCCATTGTGTACATTCGCGAGAAACACCCTGCGATCTGGAAGCGCTTGACCATGGGAACTGGCGTCGTTCCCAATAGCTCGTTCGCGGGTATCGCGTTTATGCGCGACCGACTCGACGATGGCACCGATGAGCATCTGCAGGTCATCAAAGCTAGAATGCGCCGGCTACAAACTCTCTGGGTCTGGCCTTTCGCTCTGATTCCGCTCTGTTGGGGAACCACAGCTCTACTGCGTGTCGCTGTCACGGCTCGTTTTCCATGACCGGAAAGCTGTTGGTGGAAAAAGAAGCTCGAGGTCTGCGACGTCTAGTCGCCGTGTTCGTCGAAGCGAATCTCGAAGTGAGCGTGCTGCAGGCGCTGCAATCCCTGGCCAGGCCGAGCGCATCGAACGTGTCGACGTCGATCGAAGATTGAGTGTTGAACTACACGCTCGTTGCCGCCCTCATTGATACGTGCGCGGGACATAGTGACCAGCGTTGAATGAGCTCTGCGGTTCGGACTTTCGAAACTGAAAGACACTTTCATCCGAACCTAAATCAAACACGACGGGTATCGCATGGGTTTGCTATTGCAGCGCGGACGCGCTCGATGGGTGAGTCGACACGGGGAAAACTGGACGGCGGCCCTACCCGGGCTCGCCGACGCTGCACGCGGCCTCGATACGGACAGTGTGGAAGCGTTCGCTCAGCTGGAAGCTGGGTGCTTGCGAGACATCCTCATGATCGATGGATACCGCCAAGGATCGCTCAACATTCCAACCCAGATCCCCGGCAACCGCATTGGGCAATCCAGAGAAGAGTACGTCGCCGCTAGCATTGATGCCCGCAATCTGTGTGCTGGACGCCGAAACCACGACGACCAAAGCCTATTTCGAGATACCCTCGGCGGAGAGTTTGATTCAGGACGGCCTTCGATCAAGTAACGCTGCGAACGGTGGAACGAACAACTGTGCTGAGCGATTTCTCGGACAATCGTCTCGCCCGGCAGTCGATGCGATGCTCATCGACAAATACCACCTCAGTCCACGACGGTGACACGTCCGTGGGCGGCAGCACGCGCTGCACGAGCTCTCGGGCGTACTGATGAGGAGATTTTCTGCCTGCGCCGTCATCTCACTAACTTCGTGGAGTTGGTGCGCAAGCGCAAGAAGTACCGCTGCAAGTGCGGCGGCTGCATCGAGACGGCTCCCGCGCCGCCGAAGCTGATGCCGGGTGGTCGCTACTCGATCGACCTCGCGATCAGCATCGCGCTCGGCAAGTACGGCAACCATGCCGCTGGAGCGTACGGCCCGGGCGCTCGCGAGCTGCGCCGCCAACATGTCGCCGGCCATGCGCTCCGTCGTGTCGCGGTCGAGCAGCTTTGCACACAAAGCGTCGAGATCCGCCGGGACACTAGCCCGCAGGCGACTCGCGCGCGGCGCTTCGTCACGCCGGCCGCACCCATTCCCCGAATGCGATGCCGTCGATCAAATCCATCGTGAAGAACCAGATAACTTCGTCCGCAAACAGCTCGTGCAACTGGACGAGGTTCGGATGCGTCACGTTCGCGAGCGCACGAAACTCGTTCTTCAGGCAGTAGATGTCGCTGGCGTCCAGTCGCGGGAGCGTCTTGATCGCGACTCGGGCGTGACGCTCGCGGTCAAACGCCTCGTAGACCACGCCCATCCCGCCCGTGCCGACGTGACGCACGAGTTCGAACCGGTCGTTCGCGAGCTTGGTGCCGTTCGTTAGTTCTGTTCGCGGGCGGGTTCAAGACGGGTCTGCGACTTGGCGCAGCGCGTGGCGCAACAGAGCATCGAATGAATCTTCGTAGCGCTGACTGTTTTCGCCAAACCGGTGCGCCCCCTCGACGGCTGGACGCTATCCGCCCACGTCTGTCACGGCAAGAGACCGCGCGCTCGGCAAGGATCTAGTCCTCGGCTGCAGTTTTCGGCAAAAATCGGTAGCGCAGGCGGGCATTTAGGCGGCGGATCAAACGCTCGGCCACCTTCGCATCGCCGAGGCCGAGCGCACCCGCGATCTCCTCGAAATCCTGCTCTTCGACATAATACAGGCGCACCGCAGCAGCTTCGTCCGCTGTGAACTCCTTTGCGATGTGCTCCATGATCTGCATCGCGGTCAGCTTGGTCGTGACCCGTAACGTCTGCATGAGCGCCCGCTGGTCCTCGTGATCGTACAAGCGGGCAGCTTGTGAGTTGAGATCACGTTTGCTGGGTTGCGGCCGCGCTGCATCCGCCGCTGCGTACTGCGGCGCCGCTCCAAAACGTTGTCGCAGGTGTTCCCGAATCACGAACTCGACCGCGCCGTACACCCAATTATCGAAGCTCGTGCCGGCCTCGGGCGACTGGCTCGCACGCTCGACGAAGCGGCGTAGATTTCGGAAATCCTGCCGAGCGAAACGTTCGAACGACGAGACCGTGATCTCGCGCAAATCGTCGTCGGACGCCGCGAGCCCTTTCCTCCGAAGCGCGGGGTTGCGCCGCGCGATCGCGAGGATGGTCGGTTCGAGCGCCGCTTGTAGTTGTTGCCAGGCATCGCGATCACCGACGAGCGTTCGGTGCAGCAGCGCTTCGAGCTGAGCCATTTCGGCGCAGCCTGAAGCGCTTGCGCGGCCGGGTCAAGACCGTCGGTCGGATGCGCTCAACGCGAAAGCGTGACGATCTTCTCGAGTCCACAGGCGAAGTAGAGCTCCTTCACAGTTCCGATAGTCGAGCCGGCGGAACCTGTAATCTTCAGATCGTAATAGTCGTCACACGGGATTTCACGGAGCGTGAGGTCTTCACCAGGCGGTAACAGCTTGCCCTGCAGCTGATTCAAACCCCACTTGTCTTCGTACGAAGGCGACAGAAAGACACCCGTGACCGTGAGGTTCGAATAGCGATTCTTGACGATCAGCACCGCTGTTCGAGGGGGAGTCGGGGTGACGGGCGCAATCGCCGGGCTTCCGGCGGCCTCAAAGCTCGGGCCTGGGGCAGGCCCATTTCCCTCCTCCCCGCAGGCAGCAAGCGAGATCAAGGCAAAGACAAGGCAGGTTTTGATCTGAGTCGACATTTCGCACATCCCTCGTGGTTGCGAGCCCTCGGGCTCTGCAGCTGAAGGACGGGCGGTTTCGGATGGCCGTCAGAAATAAATCTGCATGGTCGGTTGGCATGCACTTGAGTGATTCTGTCTACGGTCCCAGCCTGGAGCTCGTTCTAACCGGCTCGTGTGGTGGGGTTTCTTCACCTTCGCACTCGTGCGCGACCGCAGGGTCAAGCAATGCCTCATCATCCTGCACGTGCTGCTGAGTCAACTTCCTTGGTGCGTTTCCACGTGTTGTTCGTGATCGACCTGGCGAGTCGTCGCGTCGAGCTCGCTGGCATCGTTCACCAGCCGCATGAGGCCTGGATGCTGCAGATGGCGCGGAAACTACCTGATGCGGTGGATGGCTTCTTGCTCGGCAAGCGTTGCCTCATCATGGATCGCGACCCGCTGTTCACCGCTGCGTTCCGCACGACGCTCGCGGCTGGCGGCGTCAAGAGTGTGCGGTTGCCAGCGCGCAGTCCGAATCTGAACGCCTACGCGGAGCGATTCGTGCGGTCGGTTCGCGACGAGTGACCACTCATCGTATCGGTGCGGTCGACGTGTCTGATGGCTCGGAGTCGGCCGGCTCGCAGCCATCCGCTGCAGGACCGCGACTCGTCGTCGCCAATCATCGACCGCCACTCGACATTCCACTCTTGTTGCGCCAGTTCGGCGGCGTCGTGTTAAGTCGCGCCGATCTCGCGACCTGGCCGGTGTTAGTTCCAGCCGCACTCAGTGCGGAGACGATCTTGGTCGACCACGCCGATACGACGACTGGTGTCGTCGCCGCGCGCACGTTCCGCGAACAGCTGAGCCGCGGCCGCACCGTGATCGTGTTCTCCGGAAGGAACCACCCATGCCGGCAATGAAGTTCACACGTTTCACGAGGGTGGTTTGCAGCCGCGCGCGGTCTGAAGATCGACCTTGTGCCCGGGGGGCATCGCCTATCAGCCGGGCACCGAGTTTGTGGAGCCGACGTTCGGCCAACATTTAGCTCGAGTAGCTGGCCGCTCGCAGACGCGGGTCGCGCGCGCGATCGGGCCCCGCGCGCCGATGTCGGAACGAGGCGCGAGATCTCCGCGAGTCTGCATGCAGAGATCGAGGCGCTCGTGGCGCGAGCACGGAGTGCGCTGAACGGCCGATGAGCTCGATTCGAGCGCGGACCCTGACTTGATTAATTCTCGACGTTCTGCACATAACGCGGAACGTATGTGCCTGGGCGGCGCAGTTGTAGTCGCAGAGGCGCGAAGCGTTCGAGAGCGCCGTAGGGAGGGAGCGAATTGTGCCCGCGATCGGCGACCTGCTGGTTGGGAAATATCGAGTGGCTGCGCCTCTCGGCGAAGGCGGCATGGGCGCCGTATTCCGGGCTGAGAACGTCGTCACCGGTAAACAGGTCGCACTCAAGTGGATGCATCCGCACGTCGCGGCACGTGCTGAAGCTGTGGCGCGCCTCGTGCGGGAGGCTCAAGCCGCGTCGCGGATCGACCATCCCAACATCGTCGACGTCTACGACATCGTTCAGGACGGTGACACGCTCTTCATGGTAATGGAGTTGCTCGAGGGCGAGACGCTGAGCGCGTATCTCGAACATTCGCAACCTCCAAAAATTTCAGAGTTCATCGCGTTGCTGCTGCCTGCGCTCGACGGTGTGGCCTGCGCGCACGACGCGGGCGTCATCCACCGCGATCTGAAGCCAGACAACGTGTTTCTGGTTCGGTCGCGATCGGGCAGGCCCGTCAGCGCGAAAGTATTGGATTTTGGCGTCGCGAAGCTCGCGACAGGGCAAGGGCTCACGCTGACCGAAACGGGCATGACGATGGGCACGCCGCTGTACATGTCGCTCGAGCAACTGCGCGGCGACAAAGACATCGACGTGCGCACGGATGTGTATGCCTTCGGCGCGATGTTGTACGAGGCCGTGACGGGCGAGACGCCGTTTCGCGCAGACACGCTGCCGGAGTTGGTGTTCAAGGTCGCGACGACCGAAGCGCTCCCGGTCAAACAGAAGCGCTCCGACCTTCCGACGCCGCTCGCCCGCGTGATCGATTGGGCGATCGCCCGCGAGCGCGACAAGCGCATGCCCGACGTGCGCGCGCTCATGCGCGAGCTTGAGCCTTTTGCACGCGACCACGCGTTCGTGCAGCAGATGACGAACCCGGATGCGGCATTGCCGCGGTTGGCTGCACGGGTGATCGAGCCAGGGTCGGAGCGCTCTCGGTCGAGCGCAACGCGAATGAGCCGCGCGCAACCTGCGCCTCCCGGGACGCGCCGCGAATCCGCACCGCAGACGCCGATTTGGCAAGACGCCAAACGCTCAGACCCCGACACGCTCAGAGCGCGCGTAATCGACTCGCAGCGCGTAGCTGCACGGCGTTCGTCGATCGGATGGATCGCCGGCGCGGTGCTGGTCGGTTTGGGGCTTGCGCTGCTGGTCTGGCTCAAGAACTCGCAGGGCGGAGCGCCGGATGCGACGTCTCCGACTCAGGCCGTCTTGCCGGCGCAGCCCGGCACCGAAACGACGCGCAGCGCCGCGGCTCAACCCGAGCCTCCGCCAACCGCTGCGCCTCAACTGCCGACTGAAAACGCCGCCGCGGCTTTGACACCGCCGCCCCCCAACACGGCGTCCGCGGGTCCAGCAGCTGCTGAGCCTCCCGCGCCAGTCACCGCAGGCGCAAAGGCGCTCCCGCCGCCCACACCGACTCGCACACCCGCATCCCCACCGGGAGCAGCTGCAAGTGCAGCGACACCAACGCCCGCGAAACAACCGCGGCGCCGCACCCCGATTACCCCCCAACCCGCGGCCGCGGGCAAGAGTGCGGCCGACTTGTTGGGGTTCTGAAGGTTTTTCCTGACGGTTTTCGTTTGGCTCCCGTCCTCGCAGTCAGGGGACGCGCCAAACTTCGATGAGAACGACTCGACTTATGAAGCACCTGGTATCCATCCAACGAATCATGTTCGGCGCGGTCGTTTGGGGCTGCGCCCATTCGGCGGCCGCGCAGCAACCGGCGGCGGACGACGCGACGCGCGCGACCGCCAGACAGCTTGGCGAACAGGGAATTCAAGCGTTTTGGGCGAACGACTTCGTTTCGGCCGACGAAAAGCTTGATAAGGCGTATCGCTTGTACCCGACGCCGACGTTGGGTTTGTGGTCGGCCCGAGCGCGCGCGAAACGCGACCACTGGGTGGAGGCGGCCGAGCGCTATCGCGAAGCTGCGCGCCCTTCGGATGTGGTGGGCGATGCCGCTGCCCAAAAACAAGCGCAAAAGGACGCGACCAAAGAACTGAACGAGCTCTCGCCCACGATTCCGAGCCTCACGATTCAGCTCGAAGGTGCGGAGCCGAGTGAAGTCACGGTGACGATCGACGGTGTGGCAGTGCCGGCAGCGCTGATCGATGCGAGCCGTCCGACCAATCCCGGGAAACATCGCGTCGTCGCGGTGCGGCGCGACGAACGCAACGAATCCGAGCTCACGCTGGTCGAGAAAGATCGCAAGACGGTCGCGTTCGAGTTCAAAGCGCAAGCGCCCTCGCCTACTGCGCCTGCTGCCGCGACGACGACGCCGGCTGAAGCGCCAGCTGCAGCTTCCGCGCCTGCTCCGCCTGCGGCGACGACCGAGCGCGCTTCGAGTGTGCTCGTGCCCATCGGTATCGGCGCAGTTGCGATCAGTGCAGCATCGCTCGTCACGAGCGGTGTGACGGCGCTCGTCGCGAATGGAAAGCGCGATGCGTGCCCCGACAACACGTGCACCAAGTCATCGGACAAAGACGCATACGACTCGGTCAAGACCATTTCGACCGTGACGTTCTACGTCGGTGCAGTGCTGGCTGCGGCAGGTCTCACGAGTTGGATCATCGGGGCGAATCAGAACTCCGAGTCTGATCGAGCTGTCAGCTTCGAGCTCGCGCCGACCGGTGCAGCCATCCGCGGCGCGTTTTAATCGCCATGCGTACACCATGCTTGGTTCTCGCGACTGTGTTAGTCGCAGGTTGTTTGTTGCCGGACCTCGAGCTTAAGCGAGATTCGGACAAATCGAACTCCGTCAGCGATGATGACGCCGGTGCGCCCGATGTGAGCACGTCGAAGCCGGATGCGGACGTGGAAGCACCGGCGAAAAACGCCGGCGCAGGTGGGACGACGCGTTCGACCGGTGGCGCCGGCGGGAGCGGAAGTCGCGCGGGATCCGGCGGCGCAGGCAGCGGATCAGCAGGAGAAGCGGAGCAAGCAGGCTCGGAGGGTGCGGCAGGTGCGGCAGGTGCACCGAGTCCGACCGGCCCGAAACCCTTCGCGTGGTCCGCACCAGCACTGCTCGAGAACGGCAGCGCAAGCGCGACCGGAATCACGATGACGCGAAATCGCTCCGGTGATTCTGCCGTAGCGTGGTGGCAGGACAGTCCTGATGGTTTTTTTTGGATGAGTCGGTTCGTGAACGGCGTTTGGGATGTTCGCCCGTTCCGAGTCACCGGAGCCTACAAACCAGCTTCCAACAATGCGCAGTTGTTCGGCTTGGACGGCTGGGTCGGCTTAGAGAGCAACGGGACGGCTCAAGTTCTGTTCAAAGGCAGTGCGATGCCAGCGTCCGACGGGGTCGCTTACTACTGGCTGCGCTGGTCGGGACAAGGGTCGGTTACACCACAAGCTCACGCGTTTTTTCTGGGCGATGAGTCGTACGGAAGAATCGTCTCGTTCACGGTTGCTGAGTCTGGAAACGCCACTGCGATTTGGTCTGGAGCTGCGACTTCAGTCGCCACGACCGTAGAACTGTTTTCGAACGCGCTCGGAACCAGCGGCTGGGGCGAGCCGAAATCGCTAGGGTCGATCGTCGTCGACTCGACGGCGCTGGCCCTGTACCAGACTGCATCCAACTTCCGCGGCGACTTCGTCCTCGTCACGGCCGACTTTCTGTCTAACACTGGCGAGTTTCAAGTGAGGACACAGCGGAGCGGCACGATCTCTGGCCCAGTCACGGTCACTGCTCCCGCTTCGCTATTCATCGCGCCCATCGCCACGCTCGACGACCTTGGTAACGCCACCACGGTGTTCCCGGTCAGCGTCAAACTCGACGACCCCTCCGCGGCGTTCGCGCCGTATTTTACTCGCGCCGCGGCGTGGTCTAACCAGTGGTCTGCGCCCGAACGGCTCGCCTCGAAGGGCGATAGTCCAAAGACGACCATCTCGCCGTCCGGCGATCTGATGGTCTCGTGGCAAGAGAACTTGGCTGAGATGACTGACCCGCCACAGACTCGGATCATCGCGCGACGCTACACCTCGGACCATTGGGATGACCCGCAAACGGTCGCCGATGCTGCGTTCATCAGCAGTCACTCCGTGACTTCGAACACGGCTGGCGAGGTCCTCGTAGCCTGGACACAGCGTGATTCGGCGACCGATGCGACCATCAAGCAAACGTTGAAGTGCCGCCGATTCGATCCGAAGGCTGGATGGGGAGAGACCGGCACGATCGGTGGCGCCAGTGGGGACGTCAGCTTCGTCGGACTCACGCTGGCGGACACTGGCCGCGCCCTGGTCGTGTGGCGCGAAACCCCAGCCGGCGCGAGCGTCACCGACTTGAAGTGGAGCAGCACGAAATAGTTCTGACGGCTTCGGTTTTTCGGCCGTCCTTTCAAGCATGCAACTTTTGAAACTGGAATTTGTGAGCTCGTTCAAGTCTCACATCTTGGTGTTTCTGTGTGTGCTCACGGCTTGTACGACGGACAACGGGCCGCTCGAAGTCGATGGCGGTCTCGATGGCGGCGACGAAGCCGCGGAGGCCGACCGCGAACAACCGACTCGCGCCGAGCCCGACGAGCCGGAGGACAAGCCGGCTGAAAAGCCTGCAGACAAACCCGAGGACAAGCCGAAAGCTCCGATCGACGCGACCACACCTGTCTCTCAAGTCACTCCCGCCGCGGGCATGCCCGAGCCCTCGATGACGCCAGACGCTTCGGCTCCGGACGCTGCGCGCCCGACGCCGCCCGAAGCCGATGTCGGAACTCCAGCGCCGGCAGCTCCGAGCGGCAGCACACCGAACGACAATCCATCGACCACCTCGAGCGAGATCGAAACGGTCGTGATGGACCTCGTGACTACTGTCGGCATCGGCGGCACGATCCTCCAAGATCCGCGACCGATGATCTTGTTCAAAGACGGTTGGGCGTGTCGCGAGATGAACTTCGTCGTGCGCGGGCTCGACGAAGCGACACACCGAGCAATGTTTCCGAAAGCCTGGGTGCAGTGGCAACTCGTGGACGGCAAAGTCGCACTTCAAAACGCGGTTCGGACAGCATGCGCGATGCACTCGGCAGCGCGCGACGCTGGGATGCACTGCGCACTGGGCTCCTCGACCCGACAAACGGTGTGATCAAGCCGCTCGAACTGCTGGTGAAGTGGGACTCCTTCCGTACGACGGCCCGACAGCGGGCCCTCCAGACGGAAGGTATGCTGATCGACTGCGCAGCCATTTACCGTCGGCCGCAAGCTCGAGTGCGGCGGGCAGAACGATCGTCGTGCTCGTCACGGATGGAGCGCCAAACGACTCTGCTCCAGCGAGTTTTTCTCTTTCGGATGCCAAACCGAAAGTGTGCGCGTAACCTTCGGTCTGGCGTGCTGATCGGCTGGGAGGCGTTGAACGGCTCGCTTTCGCGTTCGCAGCTGGCGTATCGTCGGGGCGTGTCGCGCAGCAATACGATTCAGCCGGGAACCCTGCTCGACGGCCGTTATCGGCTCAGAGCGCTGCTCGGTGAAGGCGGAATGGGTCGCGTGTTCGAAGGCGAAGACATTCAGTTGTCTCGACCGGTCGCGATCAAAGTGTTGCACGACGATGGCTCCGACCGCTCGCTCGCCGAACGGCTGTTTCGCGAGGCCAAAGCGGCCGCACGCTCCGATCATCCCGCGATCGTGACGACTTACAGCTACGGCATCGATTCCGAGCTCGGTAGGAGCTACGTCGTGATGGAGCGCTTACAGGGCGAGACACTCAGCGATCGCATCGAACGCGTCGGTAGTTTGCCGTTCGAGCTTGTGATTCGAATCGCGCGCGACTTGGCCGACGCGTTGATCGCAGTTCACACGGCCGGTGTGATCCACCGCGATCTCAAGCCGAGCAACGTGTTCCTCACGAGCAGGGCGCGGCGCGTCGACGAGGTCAAGCTGCTCGACTTCGGCGTCGCGAAACAGCTCGACCTCGACTCACTCACGACAACCGGACAGATCTACGGCACGCCGATGTACATGGCGCCGGAGCAGCTCGCCGACTCGAAGCGCGCGGATGTGAGGTGCGACATCTACGCGTTCGGAACGATCTTGTACGAGTGCGTGACAGCGCGCCCACCTTTTAACGGCAGAAACACTGCAGCGCTGGCCGTCGAGATCACGTTCGGCGATCAGCCCGATCCTTGCGCCTATCGCGCGAACATCCCGGAAGACCTCGTCGCGGTGATCCAACAATGTATGCAAAAGCGTCCGCGCGATCGCTTTCAAAGCGCCGACGCGCTCAGCAAAGCGCTGAGCGGAGTTTAGTCACGGGGGTTAGCGATCTCGCAGTCGCCGCGAAGAAGCTCGGACGCAAGGCGCTCTCGCAGGTCGAGACACTAGTGACGCCCGATACGCTGTTGCGCTGGTATCGTCGCCTTGTCGCCCAGAAATACGATGGCAGCAGCAAGCGCCGCCATCCCAGACCGCGTCGAGCGCCGGACATCGTCGAGCTCATGCTGCGCATGGCGCGCGAGAACAGCCGTTGGGGCTACACGCGCATCCGGGGCCGCTTTGTGCAACGTGGGTCACAACCTGGGACGCAACACGATCAAGCGCATCCTGCTCGAGGCCGGCATGGACCCAGCGCCGGAGCGA
>DASRXR010000585.1:0-20182 GCA_035687405.1 Polyangiales bacterium | reverse complement strand
CCTCACGAAGCTCGGCCTCGTGCAGGGGCCGCTCGCCATGCTCCCCGCGCTGGTCGCGATCTACTTCTACGGTCGCTACGCGATCGATCGTAAGAAGCACACCGAGATTCAGCGCCAGCTCGCGGCACGGCACGTTCAGCAGACGCCGAACGAATCCGGCCAAGCCTCCGACCGCGCTGCCGGGCCGATCGAACCTCTGCCGATCTGACACCGAGCTGCGCGAAATCACTGGATTTTGCAGTGTGAACGAAGCAGCGCGCGAGACAGGTTCGAAATAGCATTGAAATCGACGCCGATCCAAACTCGGGTCGGCGTGCGTTCTGCTGGTCCTCAATGCGCGCGCGCCGGAAAACCGATGTACCCGCGTCTCGCTCTGCAAGGAATCACGAAGCGCTATCCCGGCGTCGTCGCAAACGACAGCGTCGATCTCGAAGTCGCCCCCGGAGAAATCCACGCGGTTCTCGGCGAGAACGGGGCTGGCAAGTCGACGTTGATGAAAATCATCTACGGCGCGGTCCATCCCGATGCCGGCACGCTGAGTTGGAACGGCAAGACGCTGAGCGTGCGCAGCCCGCAACAAGCGCGGGCCCTCGGCATCGCGATGGTGTTCCAGCACTTCTCGCTGTTCGACACGCTCTCGGCCGCTGAAAACGTCTGGCTCGGTTTGCCCGAGGCGTTCACGCTCGCGAAGGTCACCGAGCGCATGCGCCAGGTCGGTGCAGACTACGGGTTGCCCGTCGATCCGTTGCGGCCCGTCCACACGCTCTCGGTCGGCGAGCGGCAGCGCGTCGAGATCGTGCGGGCGTTGTTGAGCGAGCCGCAGTTGTTGATCTTGGATGAGCCGACCTCGGTGCTCACGCCGCAGGCGGTGCAAAAGCTGTTCGTGAGCTTGCGCAAGCTCGCCGCCGACGGCTGCTCGATCCTCTACATCAGTCACAAGCTCGACGAGATTCGCGCGCTCTGCTCGAAGTGCACGGTGCTTCGCGGCGGGCGAATGACCGGGACCGTCGACCCGCGCAACGAGACGAACGCCAGCTTGTCGCGGCTGATGATCGGCGCAGAGCCGGCCAAGCTCTCGCACAACAAGTCGGAGCCGGGGGCGGTCGCGCTCGAAGTTCGCAGCTTGGAGCTGCCGAAGCGCGATCAGTTCGGCGTTCGGCTGACCGGTCTCGATCTGTCGGTGAAGACAGGCGAGATCGTGGGCATCGCGGGCGTCTCCGGAAACGGGCAACCAGAGCTGATGGCTGCACTGTCGGGCGAAGACGAGCGTTCACCGGCCGGCTCGATCCACTTGTTCGGGCGCGACGTCTCGCGCGCGAGCCCACGGCGCCGGCGCGATGCAGGATTGCACTTCGTTCCGGAAGAGCGGCTCGGGCGCGGTGCCGTGCCGACGTTGTCACTCTCGCAAAACACGCTGCTCACGCGCACTACCGCCAGTCTCGGGTTGTGGGGCTGGCTGCGCCTCGGCGTGCTGCACACGCTCGCGGAAAAGCTGATCAAGAACTTCCGCGTGAAAGCCAAGGGCCCCGAAGCCGCGGCGAAGAGCTTGTCTGGCGGCAACTTGCAAAAGTTCATCGTGGGCCGCGAGCTCGACGCAAAGCCGAAGCTCTTGATCGTGTCGCAACCGACCTGGGGTGTCGACGTCGGTGCAGCAGCCGAGATTCGTGCCGAGCTCTTGCGCCTGCGCGACGAAGGCTCGGGGCTACTGGTCGTGAGCGAAGAGCTCGATGAGCTGTTCGAGATCAGCGATCGCATTCTCGTGATGGCGCGTGGTCGGTTGTCGCCGAGCGTTCCAACGGCTGAAGCCACGATCGAACAGATCGGCGAATGGATGAGCGGGTTGTGGCCTTCCGGCCCGTCGAGCCCTTCGAATCCGCCAGCAACCACAGTGAGTGAGACTCATGTTCCGACTTGAAGTTCGTCCGCAGCCCTCAGCGACGATGGCTTGGCTGTCGCCGATCTTGGCGCTCGCCGTAACACTCGTAGTCGGCGCGAGCTTGTTCGCGATGCTCGGCAAAGCGCCGCTGTCCGCGCTCGCCGTGTTTTTCATCGAACCGATCAAGAACGGCTACGCCTGGAGCGAGCTCGCTGTGAAAGCGACTCCGCTCTTGTTGATCGCGCTCGGCTTGTCGGTGTGCTTTCGCAGCAACGTGTGGAACATCGGCGCAGAAGGCCAGTTCATCCTCGGCGCGATCGGCGGCGGCTGGGTCGCGATGCAAGCGACCGAAGAGTCGAGCAAGTTCATCCTGATCCCGATCCTGCTCGCGGGGATCGTCGCCGGCGCGGCCTGGGCCGGCATCGTCGCGTTCCTGCGCGATCGCTTCAACGCGAACGAGATCCTCGTCAGCTTGATGCTCGTGTACGTCGCGGATCTGTTGCTGCAGTACCTGGTCTACGGCCCGTGGAAAGATCCCGCCGGCTACAACTTTCCGCAGACGATCACGTTCGCAGCGACGACCAAACTACCGAAGCTGTTCCGGGGCTTCCGCACGGACATCGGCCTCTTAATCGCGCTCAGCACCGCGGCCGCGCTGTGGGTGTTCTTGTTCCGAACCTACGCCGGCTTTCAGCTGCAAGTCGGCGGGCTCGCTCCAGCGGCTGCACGCTACGCAGGCTTTTCATCACGCCGCGCGCTGTGGACTGCGCTTGCGATCTCGGGAGGCCTCGCCGGGTTGGCCGGCGCGCTCGAAGCGGCAGGGCCGCTCGGTCAACTCACCCCGTATGTGCCGGCAGGTTACGGCTTTGCAGCGATCATCGTCGCGTTCGTCGGCCGCTTGCATCCGATCGGGGCAGTGTTCGCATCGATCCTGATGAGCATGTTCTACATCGGTGGTGAGCTCGCGCAGTCGCGCTTGGGATTACCGAAGTCGTTGACCGGCGTGTTCCAGGGCCTGCTGCTCTTCACGCTGCTCGCGTGCGACACGCTGATCAACTATCGGTTGGTCTGGCACACGAGCGTCAAACCGAACGCGCAACCTGAAGCCACACTCGCGAAGCCGAGCGTGAAGTCGCCCGGGAGTGCGTAATGGACGGCATTGCACCGCTGATCGCGTCCACCTTGAGCGCCGGCACCATCCTCGCACTCGCTGCACTCGGTTTACTGATCAACGAACGTGCCGGCATTTTGAACCTGGGTGCCGAAGGCATGATGCTGATGGCTGCACTCGCCGGCTACGCGACGTGCGTTCACACCGGCAGCGACACGCTCGCATTCATCGCCGGCGCCGCTGCGGGCGCGGCGTCTGCGGCGTGTTTTGGCGCACTCGTGATTTGGTTCAACACGAACCAATACGCGACCGGCCTCGCGCTCAGCCTGTTCGGCGCAGGTTTCTCCGCGTTCGCCGGCATCAAATACACGCAAGAAAAGCTACCGGAGCGGCCGCGCTTCTCGATCCCGGTTCTGTCCGACATTCCGTTCGTCGGCGAGGCCTTCTTCAAGCAGCATCCGGTGGTCTACCTCGCGATTCTGTTCACGCTCGCGCTCAGCTGGTTTCTCGGGCGCTCGCGCGGCGGGCTCGTGCTGCGCGCCATCGGCGAGTCCCCCGAGTCTGCGCACGCGCTCGGGTATCCGGTGCGCCGGCTGCGCTTCACTGCGGTGTGCATCGGTGGCGCGCTCGTCGGAATGTCCGGCGCTTATCTCTCGACGGTGTACACGCCGCTCTGGGTCGAAGGCATGGTCGCCGGCAAAGGCTGGATCGCACTCGCACTGACGACGTTTGCGACCTGGCGGCCGGCGCGCGTGCTGCTCGGAGCGTATTTGTTCGGCGGCGTGACGATGCTGCAGTTTCACTTGCAAGGTCAGGGCGTCAATATCGCGAGCCAGTGGCTCAGCATGTTGCCGTACCTCGCGACGATCGTCGTGCTGGTGCTGATCTCGCGCGACATCAACGTGATTCGGATCAACATGCCGGCTTCGCTCGGCAAACCGTTCCACCCCACCTCTTGAACTTCTTACGAGCAAAACATCCATGACGAACAGATCAGTGCCACTCGGCTTCGCGGTTCTATTCGGACTCGGTCTCGCAGCTTGCGGCGGCGACAAACCCGCGCCGCAGCCAGCGGCTACACCTGCGCCTGTCACTGCGGCGCCCGCACCGGAAGCGGCCAAAGGGCCGTTGAAGATCGCGTTCGTGTACGTCGGACCAGTCGGCGATGCGGGCTGGACGTTCGCGCACGACAGAGGCCGCAAGGAGATGGCGGCTGAGCTCGGCTCGAAAGTGGCGACGACCTTCGTCGAGAACGTGCCCGAAGCGGCCGACGCCGAGCGCGTGTTCCGCGACTTGATCGGCCAGGGGAACACCCTGCTGTTCGGCACGACGTTCGGCTACATGGAGCCGATGCTCAAGGTGGCGCCGGATTCACCGGACGTGAAGTTCGAGCATGCGACAGGCTACAAAATGGCCGCAAACCTGCGGACGTACGACTCGCGTACGTACGAAGGTGCGTACCTCGCAGGCGTAGTCGCCGGCAAGATGACGAAGACCAACACGCTCGGCGTGATCGGCTCGATTCCGATCCCCGAGGTGATTCGCAACATCGACTCGTTCACGCTCGGCGCGCAGCGCAGCAATCCTGCGGTGAAGACGAAGGTCGTGTGGGTGAACAAGTGGTTCGATCCGCCTAAGGAGACCGAAGGCGCACAGTCGCTCTTGAATCAAGGCGCGGACGTGTTGTTCCAAAACACCGACTCGCCCGCCGTACTGCAGACTGCGGAGAAGGCCGGAAAGTTCGCGTTCGGTTGGGACTCCGACATGACGAAGTTCGGGCCAAACGCGCACCTCGCGTCGGCCGTGATCAACTGGAGCCCGTACTACAAGAAGGCCGTCAAAGACGTACTCGACGGCGCGTGGAAAAAAGATGCTTCGTGGTGGGGCGTGAAAGAAGGCACGATCGACCTCGTGTCGATCTCCGACAAGGTCCCTGCCGAAACGAAGGCCGAAATCGAGAAGCTGAAAGCCGGGCTCAAGGATGGAACCTTTCATCCATGGACTGGGCCGATCTCGGATCAAGCCGGGAAAGAGCTGCTGCCGGCGGGCCAAACGGCCGACGACGGGTTCCTTCACAAGATCGATTTCTACGTGAAGGGCGTCGAAGGCAAGGTTCCAGGTAAGTAAGCGTCGCAGACACGGAATACCCGGCCCTTTTGCACCGTTCGCCTGAACTGGCGGATACTACGCGGCCCGGGTCCGATGCATCCCTCTCGTTACGTCAGCTCGCCGTCCGGCGCCCGTCTCGCGCGGCTCTGGCTGGTGTCAGGCGCAGTCGCTGCAGCTCTCTGCGGCGCTGCGCCAGCGCGGGCTGAGTCGCAGCCCGCAGCGGCGCCCACTCGCGAGATCAGTCTCGGCGTACGCGACGTGGGGATTTTCTCGGAGCTCGATTCGCGTGTGCAGCTCGCGCTTCCAGCGGGGCTCGATGCACGGCGCATTCGCGCGGCGGTCGATCGCGCGCGAAAGCTGCTCGTGCTCTACGACCTCGAGCAGCCGCTCAAAGTGTACCCGCTGGCGGGCCCGGGCAAGCTGGTCGTCGGAGACGTCACGCTCGAGCTGCGTCGTGGCGATGTCGAAGAGCTCCGCCCGTGGCTGTCGCGCGAGCGTTTATTCGTGTTCGACGGTGCGATCGAGCTGCCGCCCGGAGATGCAGACGGAGACGGAATCCCGGACCCGCTCGACGTGTTGATCGGTGCACGCAAAGCCGTGCTGAACGCGGATCGCTACGATGGCCGCTACGAGCGGATCGCTTATCCGGGCGGCGACGTGCCGCGCACGATCGGCGTGTGTACGGACGTCATCATTCGATCGTTCCGCAATGCGGGCTACGACCTGCAGCGCCTCGTGCACGAAGACATTCTGCGCGCCCGCAAGTCGTACCCGATGGTTCAAAAACCGAACACCGACATCGATCACCGGCGCGTGAAGAGCCTGTTGCCGTACTTCCGGCGTGCGACCGAAGCGCACTCGGCTGCGCTCGCGGATGTGCGCGATCCGTTGCGGCCCGGCGACGTGATCTTCATGGACACGTTCGGCGATCGCCCGGGGAGTGAACACGTCGGCGTGATCGCGGATACGAAGTCCGCGAGCGGGCAGCCTCTCGTGATCAACAACTGGACCGACGGTACCGTCACGAAGCCGATGGATCTGCTGGCGTTCGTGCCGGTGACGGAACGCTTTCGGCTGCCTGCACGCGTGGTCGATCGCGGGCCGATCAGCGCGCTTCGAACGCAGCTCGTGCGCGTGACGTCGGACGCTTGGCAATCGACGCGTGGCACGCTGCGCCGCTACGAGCGGCAGCCGGGGCGCGCCTGGCAGCCGGTCGGAGAGCCGATGAGAGTCGTGCTCGGGTACGGCGGGCTCGGCTGGGGTGAGGGGCTTCACGGCAGCGGAGCGCCGGTGGGGCGAGGCGGACCGGGCAAGCGCGAAGGCGATGGCCGGTCGCCTGCGGGCGTGTTCGAGCTGGGTACGCTCTACGGCTACGCGGAGCGCGCGAGTGATGTCAGCTTGCCGTACGCTATGGCAGGCGCCGCTCTGCGCTGCGTCGATGATCCGACGGCGGCACAATACAACCAGATTCTAAACGAGTCCGCGCGCACGAGTTGGCGTAGCGCCGAACGTATGCGGCGCGACGACGACCTGTACGAGCTGGCACTCGTAGTGCGACACAATGCGGATCCAATTCTTCCCGGCCACGGCAGCTGCATCTTCGTGCACGTCTGGCAAAACGCGAACACGCCGGTGACCGGCTGCACTGCACTCGACAAGAACGACTTGAAGAAGCTCGTGGCGTGGCTGAAGCCGAACGCATCGGTGCTGGTTGCGCTTCCCACGAGCGAATACGGCGCGCTTGCGCGCGAGTGGGGGCTGCCGTGAGGCTACCTCTGAGCGTCTGCGTCGGAATTGCTGCCTGCCTCGCGACCGCGTGCAGCGAGAGCGTGCGATCGGCCCGCGACGACTCGATGCTTACGCCGTCCGCACTGCTCGATGGCCAGATTCCGATCTCGGATCCCGGTGCGGTCGATGTCACGGTGGACGTGCGGACCGATGCCGACGTTCGCGCGATCTCGCCGCTGATCTACGGCACGAGCGGGACGATCGATCTCGACAAGACCCGTCAGACGCTAGTGCGCGCCGGCGGCAATCGCTACACGGCCTATAACTGGGAAAACAACGCGTCGAACGCCGGCAGCGACTATCAGTTTCAAAACGATGGTCAGTTGTCCGATTCGAACGAGCCCGCGAAGCCGCTCTTGGACCTGGTGCAACAAGCCAACCTGCACGGTGCAGCGACTCTCGTGACCGTGCCGATCGTCGACTACGTCGCGGCGGACAAGCTGGGCGGCGGTGACGTCCGCAACAGCGGCGCGAGCTACTTGCAGGCACGGTTCAAACGCAATCGACCCGACAAAGGCGCGCCGTTCGTCAAACAGCCCGATCCAAACGATCCGTTCGTCTACCAAGACGAGTTCGTGAGCTTCATGCGCCGGCGGACGCCGCCGAAGTCTCGCGTATTGTTCTCACTCGACAACGAGCCGGAAGACTGGTCCACCGTGCACGCGGAAGTGCACCCGCGGCCGGTGACGTACGCCGAGCTTTGGGATCGCAACTATCGCTTCGCGCGTGCGATCAAGCGCGCCTGGCCAGCCGCTGAAGTCTTGGGCCCGACGGTCTACGGCTGGAGCGTGTTTCAGCAATTGCAAAACGCTCCGGACGCGCACGATCGCGACTTCTTCGATTTTTATCTCGACGCCGCGAAGACTGCAGCGGCTGGCGGCAAGCGCCTCATCGACTATCTCGATGTGCACTGGTATCCCGAAGTGACAGTCAACGGCGCGCGCATCGGCGAGACTGCGACGACGCCCGAAGTCGTCGCTGCGCGCGTCCAAGCACCGCGGTCGCTCTGGGATTCGAGTTATGACGAGAGCAGCTGGGTTCGCGAGGCGGCCGGTGAGCCGATCGATCTGATCCACCGCCTCACGAGCAAGATCGATGCGCACTATCCCGGGACGAAGCTCGCATTCAGCGAGTGGAACTACGGCGCGGGGAATCACATCAGCGGTGCGATCGCGACGGCGGACACGCTCGGGATCTTCGGTCGTGAAGGCGTGACCCTCGCAAGCCTGTGGCCGTTGTCCACGAACGAGGCGTTCACGCTGGCTGCGTTCCGCGCGTTCCGGAACTACGACGGCAAGGGCGCCGCATTCGGTGACGTTTCGATCCGCGCAACCAGCAGTGATGTGACGCAAGTCACAGCCTACGCGAGCCTAAAGGCCGGGGTCGCCGATCAGCTGTGTGTGATCGCGATCAACAAGTCGAGTACGCCTAAAGTCATCGGACTGTTCGTAGTACACCCGGTGACATTCAAATCAGCACACATCTATGAGCTTTCAGGTACCGCACCCGAGCTCGTACCCAAAACCGACGTGCCAACTCGCGGCTCGAACATGTTTCGGGTCGCTCTGCCGGGCTACAGCGTGAGCGTCGTCGTGCCCACCAAATCGTGAGTCGCGGCGACTGCTTGCAGCCTCGAACGGAATCTCACGCACAGATCCGATGTCGGATGCGTGCGCTGCGCTACCGCTCCGCGGCTATTCCGTGATGTGTGCTGGCGCTCAGCACTGCCGTGAAGCGACGCAAAGGTTCCATGTTCTCCGCGATCGTAACGATTGCGTAACGTGAGAAGACCACCGCGGAAGCCGTGCTACGCTTGTAAACGGGGAAGCGACCGCTTCAGGTCGATGCAGCAAACGAAGACCAAGTCTCGTCGTCCGAGCCGTCCGCTCCGTCCGAGCGACGTGCAAACGACGCGCGCAACTCGCGGGCCTTTGCGCGTTTGCGTCGCGATTCAAGACGACGGGCTGAGCGGAATCGAGAGCTACGCCGAGCAAGTCGCGATCGCATCGGCCTCGGCCGGACATGACACAACTCTGATCGTCACGACGAAACAAGTGGCGAATGCCGTGCGCGCGCGCCTTGCAAGTGCGAGCTTCGAGTCGATCAAAGTGGTCGACACTGGCATCAAGCCGCGAACCGCGGCTGTCGTACTCGCAGACCGCCTTGTCCCGCAACTGCACACGCAGCGCGTCGGTGACGCATTCGTGCGCACGTTGAAAAAGCTCGGCGTCGCTTACGACGTGATTCACTTGAACCGGCCCGGGCTCGCGCCATGGGCATCGCCGTTCGGTGCGCGCTTGTTCGTGGCGGGGTGGTTCTTCCCGCATGCGGCTGGGCCTCGCTTGGCCGAGACGTGGCGACACACGCGTGGATTTCTGCCGCGGCGTGCGTTGATCACGGCAAAGTCCCTTTCGTACTTCGCGGGCGATGACCGGGGTTATCGCGCGGCGACGAGTGTAGTCACCTGCACGGAGATGCTCGCATCGCAGCTGCGGTCGCAAAGCTTGCGCGCGGTGGCGTGTCCGCCGCCGGTTCGCGTGCCGCGGCACGAAGCTGTGGAGTACCGGCCCACTGACAAGGGCGATGGCGCGTTGCACTTGCTCGTGTGCGCCGGTGACTTGTCGCATCCGCGCAAGAACTTGAACGACGCCATTCGCGCGGCGGCGTCGCTCGCACGGCCGGGTCGCCCGGTCGTGATGCGCGCGGTCGGCGCGAACTCGGATGCGCTCGAACCAAAGGCGCAGCGCGCGAAAGTTGCTCCGGGCGCTCACTTCGAGCTGCAGAGTCTCGGCATTTTGTCGCCCGCCGAAGTACAGCGTGAGATGCGGCGCTCGCACGCGCTCGTCCTCCCGAGCCTGTACGAGGAGTGGGGTTACGTCGCGATCGAATCGATTTTGTCCGGCACGCCGGTGATCAGCTACCCGGTGTATCCGTTCGCGGATCTGCTGACCGGCGGCCTCGGTGTCGTCGCAGAAGAGCGAACACCGACTGCGCTCGCTGCTGCAATCGAACGCGGGTTGGGTCTGCCGCGCGGATTGGCACTGGTGAAGGCAGGCGAGGCACGGTTTGGCTCGCGTGCGATGGGTGCGCTCCTCACGCAGATCTGGACCGACTCGCAAGAGCTACCGCGCGAAGAGGAGAGTGCGGTCGTGCCCTCGTCGTTGCCTGCGCCGCCTCTGGCTGCACTAACGTCGCCGTTGCCGGCGCCGCCAGTGGCTGCGCTTCCGCCCGCAGAGCTGGTAGCGAGTGACTCGAAGCGCGCGTCGGCGCGGCCCTCGCAACGGCCGCGGCGCAGTGAGGGGCCGAAGTCCGTGCGCCCCGCGCGCTCTGACTATCCCTCGGCGTAAACAGCGCACACTGTGTCTGCGGCGCTGACTCGCCCGCAGCGGGTGGCTGCAGGCCGTGACGGAGCACGGACTCACCCTTGTGTCCCAGATCCTGGCCTGCGATACTTGCAGACCGTCGGGCGCGCGCCGGTCATCGCGCCTCTTCGTCCGCGCGTTCGCGCCGGCGAATGTGGATGGTCTCGTATCGATGACGCGCAGCACGGCTCCTGACGAAGAGTCCGCCCCAGCATCGAGCTCGCTTCACCAAGAGCTCCAGCGCGCCTGGCGCACATCCCTCCAACTCGGCTTCTCGCTCGTCTGCACCTGGACGGTCGCGCTGCTCGTGCGCTTTGCAGTGCCACGGCATCTCGGTCCGCTCGGCTTCGGCGATCTGTCGCTCGCAGAGACGTTCACGGCCGGGTTCTTCGTATTTGCGAGCCTCGGCATCGACACGTACACGATGCGCGAAGTCGTCTCTCGACCGTCGCACGTCTCGGAATACTTCGCGGGTGTGCAGCTCTTCCGCTTGCTGCTCAGCGCGGTTGCGATGTTGCTCCTTCTCGCCGTGCTCGTCGCACGCGATAAGCCGGAGCCGTTGATCGAAGCGGCGGAGCTTTGGTCCGCGACGTACGCGCTGATGGCCTTGAATGGCAGCCTCAGCACGCTGCTTCAAGGCACTGGAAAAACCGAGCGACTCGCGGTCGCGAACGTGATCGCAAAGCTCGCGTGGGGCTTGGGACTCGTCGTGTGCCTCGAGTACGCGGACAGCGATTGGCTGTGGATGTATGTGCTCCCCGCGCTGCTGAGCGAGGTGTTCCGGACCGCGTTGATCTATCCGGCAGCGAAGCGCGCAGTCGACTTGCGCTGGCGCGTGAACGTAGCCGCGACGAAAGCCGTTCTCCGCAGCAGCCTTCCCTACTACCTCGGCGCGGTCGCGATCGCGCTGGGCGGACCGTTGAACTTCTTCGCGCTCGAGCTGATCAAGACCGACGATCGGGAGCTCGGCTGGTACGGAGCGACGTTGAGCCTTGCGGCGCTCGCCATGATCTTCTGTCCACTGCTCGAGTGGGTGCTGTTACCCACCTTGGCGCGAGCGCGTACGCGTTCGCCCGAGCGTGTCGATACGATCCTCGCGTACGCGCTGGAAGCGTTGTTGCTCGGCAGCATCCCACTCGCGCTGATCGGCGCATTGGGCGCGAACGTGCTCGTACCGCTCACGCTCGGTCCCGCCTACGAGCAGTCGACAGCTGCATTCGGTGTGCTCGCCGTCATGTGCGTGTTCACGTATGCCGCGATGATCTTGGCAAACGGTTTGATTGCGCGCGGTCAAGCGTGGTCGTTGACTTCACTCTCGCTCGTCAACGTGCTGGCAGCACCCGTGCTGAGTTGTGCGCTCGTCCCCGCGATGCGCGGTTGGCTCGGGCTCGGTGGAGAAGCTGCAGGCGCCGCAGTCGCGATGACAGTGAGTGAAGTGATGGTAGTGACACTTGCGCTGCTACGTTTGGGGCGCGGGATCCTCACACCACGGCTCCTGCGCGCGACGGCGAAGTGTCTAACCGCCTGTGCAATCGTGATCATAATCGATCGACGGCTAACCGCACTGTCCGAGCTTCGGCTCGTCATCGACCTCGCGTGTTACATCGTCATCGTGGTGTTGTTGCGAGCGGTCAGTCTTCGCGAGCTGCGAGAGCTCGTGCGCTCGGCGAGAGCGACGCGCGGAGAACCGGCCTAGCTACTGCGCTGCTTTCGCTTCTTGTAGTAACTCGCGAGGCCTCGCAGCGTGCTCGACATCGAGTCGGCGTGCTCTCTCACGCCCATGAAGTATTCGAGCCCGTATACGAACGTAGTGCCCGCGACTGCGACGGGCGCTAGGCCCAATCGATCGATCCCCTGACTCACCTTCATCGCAGCTCGAGACAGCAGGCGTCCCGCCGGCGGCGCGACCGCAGCAACCAACATCAGGGGCCGCGAGATCGGATTGACCATGAACAGGAAGCGCCACGGATCCACGTACTCGAGATCCGTGTGCTTCTCTGCAATGCGCGAATCGCAGTGGCCGTAGAGGCGCGCTCGCTGCAGCCATTTGTCTAGGTCGGTGTGATCCGAGTGGTGGACGGTGTACGCGCGCTCTGAAAACGTCGGCTGTGCACCGTGTCGCTCCAAGCGGATGCCGAGATCACGGTCCTCCGAGCACGGCAAGCTCGCATCGAAGCCTCCGACCGAGACGTAGTCCTCGCGGCGCAGCGACACGTTTCCCGTACACGCGGCGTCTCCATGCACCGGCTCACCGCGCCGGACCGCTTCGAGGTACATCGCGTGACTGCGCGCGTGAAAGCGCTCGAAGAGTGGCATTTTTCCGAGCTCCGGCGCAGCACGGATCTCGCCGAGCACGAGCCGGTGCCCCGCCTCGTGCAGCTCCAAATGCGCGCGCAAGAAGTCCGGCGAAACGCGCATATCGTCATCGACGATCACGAGCACTTCGGCCTTCGAAGTGCGGATCCCGACGTCACGCGCCACGGCTTGTCCCGAGTTCTGCTGCTCTATGAGCTTCAGCGCGTAGGGCAACCTGAGCGTTTCGATGCCGGCTCGCGCGGGCGGAGACGAGCCGTCGTCCACCACGACGACTTCGAAGCTCGCCGCCGAGAGCTGCTGCACGGCCAAGTCTTGGAGCAAGCTCGCCAGCCCATCCGGCCGGTTGTACGTCGCGATGACTACCGCGAGCCTCACGCGATGCGCTCCCACAGCACGTCTGGCTCGCGACGACGACTCGCAGCGTATTCCGTCTCCCCCATGCCGTACGAGCGTAGCGCAGTCCGAAGGAGGCTGGGTAGCAGCACTAGCCCACGAGACTAAACCTTCCGCGATGGGCGTTGCACCGTGCGAACGTGTCCGACTATTCTGGCTTCCGAATCGCACGGCTGCAGTTCCGGGCCAGGTGGGGAGCGTTCGGTGAAACCTCTCGAGCTCATCCAAAAAGCACGCGCGACAGTCACGCAACTCGGAGTCCGCGGAACTGGCATCCATGTCGCCCGCCGCATCCTGGTGACGGTGCCCGGCGCGGCGGAAACCTTCCGCATGTTTCTGATTGTTTTGACTACGCCGCGGCCGACGCCTGCAGCGTCCGAAGCCGCGAAGAACCACACGTTTCGGTTTGCGAGCCGCGACGAGCTGGTCGAGTTTTCGAAGCAACCCGAGGCGAAGTTGTACGAGCGTGACATCGCCTCACACGACGCCGGCAACCGCTGCTTGCTGCAGCTCGATGGCGAGAATTTAGTCGGCTATACGTGGATTGGTACGGCGCGCTTGGTCGAGCTGATGTGGGGCATGCACTTCAACATGCCTGACGACATGGTCTACAACTACAACGGCTTCACCGTGCCGAGTTACCGCGGCACGGCGTATCAGGCGTTGCGTCACCTGAAGATCCTCGAGCTCAGCCGCGAACACGGAACGCGGCGGCTCTTCGGTTACGTCGATCATCTCAACTACGCGTCGCTGCGCGGTGTCGAAAAGAGCGGTTACCAGCGCGTGGGCACGCTGCGCGGCGTGAAGCGCGACGGGCGCATCAGCTTCTCGATGAACGTGCAGGACGACGCCTGGTCACAGCTAGTCCGCGTCGGCCCGATTCAGCACTAAGCTCACTTCGCGCGCGCGGCAAACTTGTCGAACAACTCGCCTGCCTCTTTCGACAAGAAGCAGCGAATTTGTGCGCTGCGTTCGAACTCGAGCGCAGGATCGAGCTCGGTCCGCGGCGAACCCGCGATCGCGAGCTTGGCGGCAGCAACCGCCGTCGGCGGGGCACTCGCCAGCTGCTCCGCGAGCTTCGTCGTCGCCGCCTGCAACTCACCGGGCTCGACCAAGCGGTGCAACAAGCCGAGCTTCAGCGCCTCTTGCGCGTCGACGGTGCGCCCCGTGAGCAATAGCTCCTTTGCGCGATCTGGACCGACGATGCGCGGCAAGACGTAACTGCCACCCCAATCCGGACCCAAACCGATCTTGATGAAGCTCTGGGTGAAGTTGCACGCAGTCGAACCGATCCGAATGTCACACGCGAGCGCGAGGTTTGCGCCGCCACCAGCTGCAGGCCCGTTGACCATCGCAATGGTCGGCTTGCTGTACGTATGGAGCTTGCGCGCGACGGCGTTCACCGCGTCGAGGATGCGCGAGAAATCAGCGACGTCTTTCGTCTTGTGGATCTTCGACATGTGCACCACGTCGCCGCCACCACAAAACCCCTTGCCTTCGCCCGTGATCACGATCGCGCCGATCGCTGGGTTCTCCTCGGCTGCGGTCAGATACTTGAGCAGATCCTCCCGCATGGTGCCCGTGAACGCATTGAACTTATCTGGCCGGGCAAGCGTGATACGGAGTAGAGAACCATCTTGCTCTGCCCTAATCTGTTCCATCATAACTCTCCCAACCGGACCGCTGAGGGTCCGTCAAGAGTGCCATATCTACGATGACCCTTGATGCAAGAACGCTCGGCGTGCGGATCTTCTTGAAGGCGAACTCACTCGTATGGTTCCGCCTTCCGAAGCCCGTAGTTGAAGCTCCGCCCGTGCAACACTACGCGGTGTTTCTGCAGCGGCTCGTCCGGATGGAGAGCAGTCGCGAGCAGAATCCGCGTACGTATTTCCTACGCAATCGCCCCGAGCTGGAGCTGATCTGCAAGCTCGCGAGCCAGCATTCGCAGAACGGCACGTTTCGCATCGCCGTACTCGCGTGCAGCATGGGTGCCGAGGCCTACACGATCCTATCCGGGATCAAGAAGATCCGGCCCGACCTGACCGTGAAGATGCATGGGCTCGACATCTTGCCGGAAGCACTGACGATCGCGAAGGAAGGGCTGTGGGATCCGAACGCGTTTCAGCTCGAACGCCTCACGCCGAGTGAGACCGAGGAGTTCTTCGATCGCGAAGGCACGAAGCTGCGCGTGAAGTCTTGGCTCCGCAAAGCTGTCGAGTTTCAACTCGCGGATGCGACGCAACCCAGCGTGATCTCGAAGCTGGGCCCACAAGACATGGTCATTGCGAACCGGTTCTTGTGTCACATGCAGCCCGCAACTGCGGAGACCGCACTGCGGAACATCGCGACACTCGTAGCCCCACGAGGCTATTTGGTGTGTTCGGGTGTGGACGTCGACGTGCGCACGAAGGTCATGCGCTCACTCGGTTGGACACCGATCACGGAGCGCATCGAAGAGCTGCACGACGGCGATCACACGCTGCGAGACGGCTTCCCGTGGGAGTACTGGGCCCTCGAGTCGCTCGACAAGAGCAAGCCCGATTGGCAGCTGCGCTACGCCACCGTGTTTAGGCGGCCATAGTCGCGCGCTGTTAGTGTGCGCCCGCGAGCTCCGTGACGAACTCGCAAATATGCTGGGCCGCTCGATCAGGCTCTGCGCCCGCGACGGCGTGGCCCGAGCTTTCCTCGAACGTGATCAGCTTCGCCTGCGGGATCGCCTGCAGGTACTGATTTCGATAGGCGTACGGCGCGGTGCGATCCCCCGGCGACCAGAACAATAGCGTCGGCTGTTTGACCTTCGGCATCGCGGCTTCGAACGCTCGTCCGTACGAGCCCGAGATGCCCAACCCCTGACGCGCCTGACTGTCACCAAACAACCACTTGAACAATGGACTACGCACGAGCGCAGCGGCGATACTGTTAGGTATTCCGGGCTTGAACAAGAAGCTGCGCGGCCAAGCTGCTTTCAGCTCGTCGGGCATTCCGGACGGTGCCATCGCAACTGCACCTAGGATTCGATCCGGCGTGTGCGCAGCCGTCCAGAGCGTGAGTGATGCGCCGAACGATCCTCCGATCAGCACGGCTTGCTGGATCGCGAGTGCATCCATCAGACCGACGACGTGGCGCCGGTGCATCTCGAGGTCGTACGCTTCGGCGGGCCGGCTCGACGCGCCAAACCCGAGCAGATCCACGGTGACCACGCGAGCACACGGCAACTTGGGAAGCAGAGCCTCCCAGTCGAGGAGTGAGCCTCCGAAACCGTGCAGCAAGATCAACGTCGGGCCGGGGCGATCCGTGACGCGATACGCCATCCGCGAACCGAGCACGCTCGCAAACCGATCGCGCTCGATCGTCGGACGCGGCTTCACCGGACTGAACTCCACACCCAGCGCCACGACGGCCAGTACGTAGACAGCGATCAGCAGGCCAAGCGCTACTACGACCACTCTCACGGCTCCCTCAGCTCGGACTCCAGTTGCGCCGGGGTAGTGCCCGCACGAGCAAGCGAACGACTGGGTGGTTTCGATCGGCGGTCATCGCCGTCTGATACAACTTCGACGCCAGCTGCGAGCGAAGCCGCGGGCGCAGCTGCATCGCTTCTGCGAACGGCACTGGCCGCGCGCCCCACCGAGTCTTCGACACGTCGGTTCCGGCCGAGAGGTTCACGGTCTTGAGCTTGCGATCGATCGCGTACTTGATCGCTTCGGTCACGAGGGTCGTCATCACGCTGTACTTGCGCCAGTTCGGGTCGTAGCCCGAGTAGTACAAGTACAAGCTGTCGTTGATCTCGAACCCGATGCGCGCCGCGACGATTTCACCGGAGAGCTTCAGCAAAAACACCCGAACGATGTCGCGCGCTGCCAAGCGCTGGCACACGTCGTACAAGAAAGCGCGCGTCGATGCCGCTGCGAAGCGATCGGGATGCGCCACCGTGTCTTCGAGACCTGCACGCGCCGCGTGAAGCCTGACGAACGAATCGAGCGCGCTTTTCAGCTCTTCGCCGGAGCGCGCGACCGTGAACTCCAAGCTGATCCCGTCGCGCTTCAACGAGTTGTAGCAATGCCGGACGGACTCGCGAATGTTGCGCTTGAGATTGCCGCGGAACTCGTCCCACGTCGGCGCGAGATCGAGCACGTAGTCGAGGCTCGGCTCCATCGGCTCGAGCGACCCACCGCGACCGAGCCCACGCTCGAAATCCTCGCCAAAGCCCGTCCAGTGCGCCCAATCCCAATCGGATTCCTTGGCGAGGCTGCGCTGGACCGCATCGCCGACCTTTGCCTCGCAGCCGGGAACGATCGTCGGCTTACGCAGCTCGGTGATGTAGGGATCTGTGCCGATCAACGCGAGCGTTCCGATCTTGATCGGTCCCCGCCCCGGACGTTCGGACAACACCAGCGGGACGATGGCGATGCAGCCGTCAGCGGCCGAGCGCACGACATGAAAGAGCAGGCGGTCGCGAATCTTCAAGCTGGTGCTCGCGAACGCGTTCCACCACGCGACATGCCACTCATGCAGCTGGAACGGCAGGTTCACGTTCGCGGCTTGATACAGCCGATCGTAGTCGGCGGTTAGCTCCGAGAGTCGCTGGCTCGTCGTGACTACTTCCACCGACAAGCCGAGATCCTTGTAATGGCGTTCGCGCATGGAGCTCTGGCTAAAAAGTGCTGCAGAACGCATCGCGATCCTGCCGAACGAGCTTCGCAGATCAGACTTGGCCTCGCCAACTACAAGAGCGATACGTCGCGCTCGTCTTCGACCACTCGCGAAGTATCGGGAGCTGCGCCGGTCAAGTGTTCAGGTAGCCAGCTGCCGCGCGAAGTGAGCGCTGGATCACTTGCTCCCACGACGGGCGTCTGACTGACAAATGTTGCAGCTCAGCTCGCGGTGCGGTCCGATTTTTTTCGGGGCCGAATCGTCGCTGGAACCCCGGCCGCAAACGAGTCGGGCGGCACGTCTTGCAGCACGACTGCGTTCGCGCCGATCTGGGCGCGCGCGCCGATCTTGATCGGACCGAGGATGCGCGCGCCGACGCCAATCTCGACGTCTTCGTCGATCACGGGGCACCCATTGTCCTTCGCGGTGCCGATCGTGTTGTTGCCGAGAATACGGACCCGCGGGCCGATCTTCGAGTCACCACCGACCACCGTGCCCAACGTGTGGACGAAGAACACTCCCGAGCCGAGTTCGACATCCCTGCCGATCTCGATGCCGAACACCGTCATCTGCGTGTAACGGAGCAAGCGATTCACGAGCGGCACGTGCCATTTGCGGCCCACTTCGCGCACTCGCGTCATCACCATGACCGGAAACGAATCGGTCAGAAACACGCTGCGGCCGAGCGTCTTGATCGTGACGGGAACGCCGGACGCGCGCGTCATTTCGATGGCGTCGAGCAGCACGGCGCGGAGCATCGAAGGAATCCTGGCGCGGCGCCGTGGCGCACGTCAAGCGAGCGACAACTATAAACAAAAGCGACTATGATCGGAGCGGACGACGAACACCCCGGCCGACCCGTGCACGACTCCGGACCGCACACCAAGTCACGTCTACTGCGGCTGCGGCACGCAGTCCAGACGTACGTCCACAACGTCAGGGCCGACTTCGAGCTGATGCGCGAAGGGCGGGCGAAGTACCTCGGCGACTCGATCGCGGAAGACGCACTCGCCGGTGAAACGCTCAAGCGCATCGGTCTGCAGATGATGGTCGCGATCCGAACGATGCACTTGTTTCGCGACGCCGGCTTCACCACCGGTGCTCAGGTCACCTCGCGGCTGATTCGGCACGTCTACGCGGCCGAGATCCATCCGGCGTCGCGCTGGTCGCCTGGCATCAACATCGTGCACGGCAACGGGCTCGCGGTCGGCAGCGGGGCTCAGATCCGGCACGGTTGTGTCCTCTTACACAACGTGACGTTAGGCGACGCGTTCGACAAAGCGACGGGCGTGATCGGCGGGCCGACGCTCGGTGAACACGTCCATGTCGGCGCGGGGAGCACGCTGCTCGGTCCGATTCACATCGGCAACAACAGCAAGATTCAAGCGGGCAGCACGCTGTCGCAGTCGGTGCCACCGGGCTCACTCGTTCGGCCAGCACCGGTCGTGGTCACGCAGCGCGACGATTAGTTATTCGACCACGACGACGTCACTGTGTTTCAGGTGAAAGCTGATCGCAGCCGGCTCCGCGCCGGTCAGCTGGTGATAGGTGAAGCGCACGCGCACGGTTCGCGGACCGAGCGTTCGCAGCACGTAGATCCCGTCTTCGGACGCGAAGTCCGTCATGCCGCCCGCTTTCGCGAGCGCTTCGAGCACGGTCGCCGGTGCGTCGAGCTCGACGACTCCCGCCGCCTTCACTTCCCCGAGCACCGCCACGCTCAAGCGGGACTGCTCAATCACGACCGTGACTTCAGGCTTGATCACGAACTTCGTGAGCAGCTCCTCGAGCCGTGTCGCCGCGTCTTCGGGCCGCTGCCCCGCGACGGGCACCTGCCCGAGTAGCGGCAATGTCATCGTGCCGTCCGGCCGAACGATGCCTTTCGACGAGACGTCCGGCTGACCGAACACTCGAACGTCGACGAGGTCACCCGAGTTGATCGTGGTGACGTTTTGCGGCGACTGATCGCGCGGCATTTGCTGCACCCACGTATACGGTGCAGCGTGACCACATCCGGCAGCCATCAGCGGCAAGACCGTGAGCACGATACGAATCGGAGAGAAAAGCTTGAGCATCATGACTAAAACCTCAAAGGTGATAGCTGCGCGCCAATCCCGGCGTACACGGTCCAAATCGTGCCGCTGCTGCTAACACTGCCATCGGACACTTGATCGACTAGTTGGCCACCGACTTCTACCCCGATCCACTTCGAAAACTGATGATCGTACGCAAGCGATCCACCTGCGAACGTCGCCGCCTCGGGGTCGTCGGTCGGAAAGCTTTGGGAGCCGGTCAGCGAAAGCGTGATGCTGTCCCAGCGCGTCGCGAGGCTCGCACTCGCGAGCGCGGTGAGGCGGTCCTGCAACACGGCCTGAAGTGTGTTGACCGTCGGCTCGTACGTGACGTTTGCGGAGAACCGCGCGCGAAGCGTGTGACTGTCGATCGAATGCGAGAGGCTCGCCCTTCCGACTGGCACGATGCCTTTCTCGCGCGAGCCATCGAGCGCGCGACTGTCTCGATAGGCACCGCCGGCGCGAATGTCGAAGGTCGTATGCGACGTCCAGCGCAACGAATATG